>NZ_CP045118.1:601070-901605 GCF_009189165.1 Pseudomonas sp. SCB32 | reverse complement strand
CCTGCAACAACAGCACGGACTGGAGCTGCGCTGCGACGACTGCAGCGTGGAGCTCATCGCCCAGCGCTGTACTCGCCTGGAGGCCGGTGGACGGATGATCGAATCGATCCTCAGCCATGAAGTACTCCCTGAGCTCAGCCAGCTGGTGCTCACCGCAGGCCCATTGCGGGAACACGGCTTCGTCCGGCTCACCGCACGGGACGGACGCTTCCAGCTCGATCATGAAACCCGGCCACAGGCTCGCGCCGTGGATTCCATCGTCATGCAACCAGAGGAATTGGCATGAATCGTATCGTCACGCTGCAAGGCACGTTCAGCGACTCGGATGTGCGCTTTCTTTCGCTTCGCGGCAGGGAGTCGCTGTCGTCGCTCTACGAGTTCGAAGTGCAGGTACTGAGCACCAATTACAGCCTGGAGAGCAAACAGACCCTGGGCACGCAACTGAGCCTGAATATCCTCCTGGCCAAGGGCGGTTCGCGCCAGCTCGGCGGCCAAGTCACGCGGATGGAGATGCTCGGTCGCCAGAGCAATACCTCCCGCGACTATGTCTATCGGCTCACCGTGCGGCCCTGGCTGTGGTTCCTGACCTGCACGTCGGACTGCAAGATCTTCCAGAAGAAGAACGTCGTGGAAATCCTCGATGAGGTCCTGGGCGATTACGACTACCCCGTGGAGAAACGCCTGAAGTCGAGCTATCGGCAATGGGAATACTGCGTCCAGTACCAGGAGACCGACTTCAACTTCGTCAGCCGGCTGATGGAGCAGGAGGGCATCTACTTCTACTTCGAGCATGGAGAGGCGGGCGAGACTCTGGTCCTGGCCGATGACATCAGCGCTCACGCCAACCTGCCCGACCACGACGTGCTGGCCTACCTGCCGCCGGATCGCCTGGTCAACGGCGGCGAAGTCGGGGTGAGCAACTGGCAGTCCGGCGAGGAAGTCCGCCCCGGCAGCTACATGGTCGGCGATTACGATTTCGCCAAGCCCAAGGCCGATATGCGCCAGCTGCGCGCCACGCTCCAGCGCCACGCCAACGACCAGTTCGAGATGTACGACTGGATGGGCGGCTTCGTCGACCAGGTTCACGCCGAGAATTACTCGCGGATCCGCCTCGAAGAGGCCCAGGCCCTGCGTGAGCGCACCCAGGCGCAGAGCCAGCTGCCAGGCATCCGACCCGGCTACAGCTTCAGCCTGAGCGGCCACCCGCGCAGCGCGGAAAACCGCGCCTACCTGGTGGTGAGCGCCACCTACGACTTCCTCGAAGGGGGCTACGCCACCGGCAGCGATTCCGCCCGCTATGACACGCATCTGACCGTACAGCCGGTCGCACTACCCTACCGGGCGCCGCGTGTGACGCCTTTCCCGTTCACCCATGGACCGCAGACCGCCGTCGTGGTCGGCCCGCAGGGTGAGGAAATCTGGACCGACCAGTACGGCCGGGTGAAGGTGCAATTCCACTGGGACCGCTACGGCCAGAACAACGAGAACAGTTCCTGCTGGGTTCGCGTATCCAGCAACTGGGCCGGCTCCAACTTCGGCGGATTGCAGATTCCGCGCATCGGCCAGGAAGTGGTAGTGGATTTCATCAACGGCATGCCCGATCGCCCGCTGATCATTGGTCGCGTCTACAACGCCGACCAGATGCCACCCTTCAGCCTACCCGCATCCCGCACACAGAGCGGCATCGTTACCCGCTCCTTCGAGCATGGCTCGGTGGAGAACGCGAACATGCTGCGCTTCGATGACAAGCGCGGTGCCGAGCAGATCAAGCTGCACGCCGAGCGCAACTTCGACGTCTCGGTCGAGAACGACGAGAACCACCACATCCAGGGCAACCTCAACACCCGGGCCCTGCAGTCCATCAACAAGCAGACGCCGACCTATACCGAAGCGATCAAAGATTCCACCAGTACGGTCCACAGCAGTACCAGCGTCGTGGGCTCGTCTGTCAGCGCAACAGGCTCGGCGGTTTCCGCCACCCTGAGCGTGGTGCAAAAAATCGTATCGCTCGTCCAGTTCGTCGACTCTGCGGTCAGCAACACCGGCAACGCCGTCGGCACTACAGGATCGGCCATCAACACCACCGGCTCTGCCATAAGTACCACCGGCTCCTCCATCAGTAACACCGGCATCTCCATCGCCCATGTCGGTTATTCGGTAACGAGCTGACGAGGCAGCCCCATGAAACTCATCAAACCCCTGAGGCTCAGCCTGCAGCACCGTGTCTACCGGTGGAACCAGCAATACCAACTGGGCATCGCCGCACTCGCCCTGCTGCCCTTGCGCGGCCGGCCACACCTGCTCACGGAAATGGAACTATGGCGCCTGGTCCCTGAGCATCTGCACGGAGCCATGACACCGGACGTGGGAATCCCCAAGGTGATTCCCGAATTTCTGGTCAGCGGCAACACCTACGGGCGCTATTGCCCGCCCGACGCCTCGACCTGCGAAGTGCGAGTCAAGGTCGCGGGGCTCGAGAAGCGCCTGCGGGTGACCGGCGAGCGTTCGTGGAACGGTGCCATCCCCACGCGCGCGGAGTCATTCGATCAAATACCGATTGACTGGAGCTCGACCTACGGCGGCCAGGGGTTTGCCGAGAACCCGCTGGGCAAGGGTCACCTGGAAGACTCGCCCATTCAGCGACTACCGAACCTGGAACCGTTCGGGCAGCACCTGCGCTCGCCGGAGCAAACCGGCCTGCCGGTCAGTCTGGGGATGCTCCAGCCGACCTGGACGCAGCGCTCGGCTCTCGCCGGGGATTGTGACCAGCGTTGGCTCGAGGAAGATTTCCCGGGTTTCTCACGCAACCTCGACTGGCGTTACTTCAACCTGTCGCAGCCGGATCAGTGGTTTGACGGCTGCGAAGAGATCCCCGCAGGAGCCCCGTTCGAGTTGCAGCACCTGCACCCCAAGCATGCACTCCTCAGCGGCAATCTGCCGAAGCTGCAAGCCCGCGGCTTCCTGCAACGCAAGGATAGTGAGCCGGGCGCCCTGGAAGAAGTCCCGCTGCGCCTGACCACGCTGTGGTTCCTGCCCGACTGCGAACGCGTCATCCTGGTCTTCCATGGCAGCACCCGTTGCACGACCTTCGATGGCAACGACATCGATCACCTGTTGCTGGCAGTCGATGATCCCGACGCACCTCGTTCGCGTGAACACTTCAGTCATGTGCTGGAGCAGCGTCTGGCCCCCAGGCATGGTGCCCTGCATGCGCTGAACGATCACGACCTGCTTCCCGCCTCGCTGATCGGGCCGGGACTGGAGACGCAGCCCGGGGGGACCGCCGCGCCGAACGCCATGCTACAGCGCATGGGTCAACGCGCCGCCGCACAGCGCGACGAACTGGCCACGCAATTGCACGACCTCTCGGCCAAGGTCGCACCGGCGATTGCCATGCCCGCCACTCTAGAGCTGGAGAGCGCCGTCCCGCCGGATCCGGCACAGTTGCCAGCCTACGTCGAGGAGCGCAGCCGACACGCCCGGGAAGCCGAGGCCAGGCTTCACGAGCAGGTACAGGACGCGCGCAGGCAGGAGGTGCAACTCGAGGCGAAGCTGTCGAACGACCACCACAGCACCCCACCCACGCCACGCAATCTCCGGCAAGTGCTCGAAACACTCAGCCAGCAGCTGCACAGCGAACCGGCGCGGCGCCTGCTGCCGCCCCAGCAGCATGCGGAGCTGCAGCAGCTGCTCGAACGAACCGCCCCCCAGTTGTCCAGCGCGCTGAGCCGCGGCGGCCATTTGCTCGATGCCCAGCCAGCCCTCGACGAAGTCGGCTCCCGGCAGCGCCGCGAACAGATTCACGAGCGCCTGAGCCAGGGGCTCGAGCTCGGTTCGCTGCTCCTGGCCGGAGCCAATCTCGCCGGCATGGACCTGAGCCGCGCCAACCTCGACGGTGCCGACCTGGATTCGGCCGATCTCAGCGGCTGCGACCTCTCCGGCGCCAGCCTAAAGGGTGCCCTGCTCAGCCGCGTCAGATTGGACAACGCCAACCTGGAAGGCTGCGACTTGTCCGATGCCAACCTGGGCCACGCCCGCGCCAGCGGCGCCATCCTGCGCCGCGTCAACCTGAGCCGAAGTTGCCTGGAACATTCCGAACTGAGTGACTGCGACCTGAGCGAGGCGCAGCTTTGCGATCTGCAAGCCAGGGGCGCGAAGCTGCTCAACCTCAACCTCAGCTGCGCCCAGCTGCGCAACCTGCTGCTGGAAGAAACGACAGCCACGAGCCTGTGCCTGCATCTGGCGCAGATCAGCAACCTCACCTTCCATCGCTGCACGTTGCGCGACCTCGACTTCAGCCGGGCCCGGATCCGCGCGCTGACGCTGATCGAAACCGACGCCGGCCAGGGGCTCAGCTTCCAGGCCGCGCATCTGCAGAAATCATCCTTCCTTGGCGCCTGCGACCTCTCCGGCGCCGACTTCTCGGCCTGCGAGATGTCCGAAGTGTGCCTGCGCGGCGCTCGACTCCGGAACGCTGACTTCACCTTCAGCCAGCTGCACCAGGTAGACCTGAGCGATACCGACCTGCGAAACAGCCGCCTGGAACAGGCTGAGCTGGACGGCACCTTGCTGATTCGCAGCGACCTTCGACAGGCCAGCCTGCGCGATGCCAGCCTGATGACCGCCGTGCTGCAAGGCGCGGCGCTGCAAGGAGCGAACCTATCGGGTTGCAACCTGTTCCGCGCCGACCTCGGCGAAGCCCGGTTCGATTACGATACCCGGCTCGACGGCAGCTACCTGGAAAGAGCCAACAGATACCCCCTCGCCCCCCAGGCCATGGCAGGTGAAGCATGAGCATCGCCGAGTTCCATCGCCGCCTGGAGCACAACGGGGACCTGCGCGACCTGAACTGCAACGGCCTGCGATTCGAGGGGGCACGCTGGGCGGGACTGGTCTTCGAGAACATCTGCTTCAGCGATGCCTGTCTGCCCGGCGCCGAGCTGGCCGACTGCGTGTTTCTCCGTTGCCAGCTGGACAACGCCCATCTGGACGCAGCCAACCTGTCCCGCGCGCGCTTCATCGACTGCTCGCTCACTGGCGCGAACCTGACCGACTGCCACTTGGATGGCGCGATATTCCACAACAGTCGTCTGGAGCACTGCCGTTTCGACAAGGCATGCCTGCGCGAATGCCGCTTCAACGAGGGCTCGTTGGAGCATGCCAGCTTTGTCGAAGCCCGGCTGGACCAGACCTTGTTCGGCGCACAACTGGGCCTGGCTGACTTCTCCGATGCACAGATTCAGCGGGTCGTGTTCCAGGAACTGGACCTGCGGAGTCTGCGCCTGGCACGGGCACGGCTGCACGCAAGCGTGTTCCTCGCCTGTGACCTGAGTGGGCTGACGCTGCGCCATCAGGACCTGGAGGGCTGCCAGTTCGTCGATTGCCGGCTGCAGGGCGTCGATTTCAGCGCCAGCCGGCTCGTCCAGTGCAACTTCACCGCCGCCAACCTGCAGGACTCCCTGCTGAACGAGGTCCAGGCGACCCAGGCGATTTTCCTGCGGGCCGACCTGGAATCCGCCTCATGTCGGCGAGCGGACTTCACCAGCGCGCTCTGGGTGTCGGCAAAACTCGTTGCCGTCGACTTCAGCGGCAGCGTCCTCGACCAAGCCATTTTCCAGCACGCCGACGCCCCCCGGGCGCGCTTCGCGCAATGCAGCCTGCGTTACGCGGATTTCTCCCGGGCGCACCTGACGGAAGCCGATTTCCACGACGCGGCTTTCCAACAGTCCCGCTTCCACGGAGCTCGGACCGACGACGTGCGTTGGGACAGCCAGACCGGCGTGCTGCTCGAGGATCCGGAACTGGCCGCCGCCGAAAACTGGTCGGCCGCGCGCAAGCAACAGGGCCAGGCATTCCGCCAGGCATTGCAGCAGAACCCCTATGGTTCGGGAGAAACCCCATGAATGCACCCCTTGTCCTTCTGAAAACCCCCTCCGCACATCCCCGGGACGACACCCTGGGCGAGGTCGTCACGGCGCTCGGCGAGCGAAGCTTCCTAGTCGCCCAGGGGCCACACCGCCAGCTCTGCATGCAGGCCTTCAGCTGCCTGATCACGCCTGTCGTCGGCGATCGCGTGCTGCTCGCCCATACCCAGGGCTCGGCCTTCATCCTCGCCATTCTCGAACGCCGAGGCGACGAACGACCGGCCTGCCACCTGCCCCATGGCCTGGATATCGATAGCGACGCCGAACTCCGCATCGCCGGCGCGGCACTCGAACTGGCACCGCAGGCCCTGCGCGTGGAGACAGCCGATCTGGACTGCCAGGCCGCCCGGCTGAACTACAGCTGCGCAGAGGCCCGCGGTTTCGTCGGGGTCGGCAAACTGGTGGGCCGCGTGATCGAACTGCTCACCGACAAATGGGTGCAGGTCAGCAAGCAGAGCTATCGCATCAGCGAACAGCTCGACTGCATCCGAACCGCCGAACTGGATTGCGAAGCCGGCCAGACCCTGCGTCTGCACGGCAAGAACACTCTCGTCAGCGCCGACCAGCTGAGCAAGCTGGACGCCCGCCAGATCCACATCGGCTGAGGTGCCTTGCATGTTCGCGAACTCCCAGGTCGGTGGCATCGACATCGCCAACCCCGACGTCTGCCTCACGCCGCCAGTGCCGGTACCGGTTTCCTACGTCAATGTCGCTGCCGGCAGCACCGCCATCCCCAACGTTCCCAACGTCCTGCTCATCGGCGGGCCGGCCCACAACATGGGCACCGTGGTGCCGCAGACCAATGGCGACAATCCGGGTGTCGCCGGCGGCGTGGCATCCGGAACCGTGATGGCTCCCTCACGCCATATCACCGGCGCCTTCACCGTAATCCTGCATGGCATGCCGGTCACCCGCATGACCAGCATGACCCAGCAGAACACCACCAACGCCATCGGCTCGCGCGTCGCCCCGAGCCAGGGAAAGGTGCTGGTGCTGGCCGGATGAGCAACAGGACTCACTGCCGAGCGCTGCCGCCGGATCCAACGCCATGAAGCTGACCGTCATCGAACAGTCCGGCCAGCCGGTCGACCAGGGGGTGTCGGCCAGCTTCCGCGCACCCGGCGGCATCATCGGCAGCAGCGCTGGCTGTCACCTGAAACTGAACGACCCCGAGGGCCGCATCTCGCGATTACAGGCCGTGCTCAGCCACCGCCAGGATGGCTGGCATGTCCGCAATGCCGGCTCGGCGCTGGCCATCGCGGTCGGCCCCCATCCCCTGGAACTCAATCAGGAATGTCGACTGCGGGAGGGAGAGCTCCTGCGGATCGGCGCCTTTCTACTGCGCAGCGAGGCAAGTCACAGCATGCAGACTCCCGAGTCGCCCCTTTCCCCTCAGCACACCCCGCCTGCCGCCTCCCCGCCCCAGGCGACGACGCACTCGGGGTCTGGTGCCCCCGCCAGCCAGGAAAATCCGTTCGCCGATCTGCTCGGCGATACGCCCCTGTCGACCTCCACCACTCCGCGGCCGCCCCCCTTGCTCCACCTGGAAGACTCCGCAGTGGTGACGACGCAGCGGGCCTGGGTGGCGCCGTCCTTCTTCGGCCAACTGCCTGATGCCGGCGCCTCGCTGTTCGCGCGCCAGCCGCCGGGTTCCCCGGCCGAACTGGTCCCGAATTCCTCCCTGACGGGGCCGTCGATGGATCCGCTCACGCTCTTCTCGGCCCCGGTCCATCATCCGGACCTGCTGAAAAACCTGGGCCCGGCGCTGCTGCCCGACGCTCAGACAACCGTCCTGCATCAGGCCGCAATCATCGAAGCGCCAGATCGGCACGAGATTGCCGACAAGGTCGAGATCGGCCGTACGGCACTGCGCTGGGGCGAGAATGCCCCGTCCCTGCCGATGCCAGTCGAAGCGCTTGCGCCCATGCCGGCCGAAGAACCCACTCTGCTTCTCGATGGCACACTACCTGGCACGGGCCTCACGGAGTTCGCCGCAGAGCTAGCGGCGCTCGGCGCTTCGCCCCTGGCTTCCCAAGCCCCGCAGCCCTCTCCCCTGGCAACCGATGGCTTTGCGCAGGCCATTGCGCCAGTCATGGCCGACGCCACGGAGTCGGCCATGCTGACGCTCCTGCCAGCTCTCGCAACGCCAACCCTGGCTCAGGATGAGTCCCCGGCGGCGCTCGCACCGAACCTTCCTCCCAGCTCCGAGCACAAGTCAACGCCGGTGGCCGTGGAGGAGGCACCTGAGCACAGCCTCCCCCGGCGCGATTCGGCTTGCGCGGCAAGCTCCCGCAGGCAGAGGAAGGAACAAGCCGAAGGCGACGCCATGGCCGGCTTCATGAAGGCAGCGGGCATCGGCCAGGTGCTCCCCGCCGTTCTGCCATTGGACCTGCGCATGGCGCAGCTGGGCAACCTTTTCAAGCTGTTCACCGACGGCACGGTGCGCCTGCTGTCCTCCCGCACGCTGCTCAAACGGGAAGTGCGCGCGGAACTCACCCGGGTCATGGACTCGGCCAACAACCCGTTCAAGATCCTGCCGTCGGGAGAGGCGGTGCTGATCCAGATGTTCGGCCAGCACCTGCCGGGATTTTTGCCCCCGGAGCAGGCCATCCGGGATGCCTTGGAGGACCTGCAGCACCATCAGTTGGGCGTCCTGGCCGGGACACGAAGCGCGCTGTTCGAGTTGCTCCGCGAATTCGATCCACGGCTGAGCGAAACCGAGCATGCCCCCCGCGACTGGCTCGACAGACTGCTCCCCAGCCGGGTCGACTCGCGTCGCTGGCAGCACTACCGCGAGCGCTTCCAGCGCCTGCTGGGGCTGGCGCAGAGCAATGACTTCCATCGCCTCTTCGGCGATTCCTTCCAGCGCGCCTACGAGGACGAGATCAAGCGCTGCTCGGCTGAATCGGCCGAGCGCCATAAGGAGACTCAGGCATGAACCGGATCAGCCCGCCCCTGCGCCATAGCCTACTGCTAGCGCTTTTCAGCCTGTCCGGCTGTTCCTGGTGGCCATTGGGCAAAGATACTCCCGCCGCCGTCGAACCACCCGGCAGCGTCACCTACCACATCACCTTCAAGGTGGACGAGGATATCAATCGCGACGGTAGCGGCCGCGCAATGCCGGTGCTGCTCAACGTCTTTGAGCTGCGCAGCGCGGGCAACTTCGAGATGTCCGACTACTTCGACCTGCGCGACAACGCCCATGCCCGGCTGGGCGCCGACTTCCTGCGCGGTGACCAGCTGATGATCTGGCCTGGCGCCACGGAGCGGCGCAGCTACACCAGCACGTCGGAACCCGCCCTGATCGGCGTGGTCGCCGGCTACCAGCAACTCGAAGGACGCACCTGGAGACTCCTGGTTCCGCTGCAGGCATCAGCGTTCGCGCAGACCGCTCAGACGGCCGAGCAGCTGACCCCGGAACTGCCCGTCCCCCCCGAACTCGACGAGATCCCACCCGCACAAGCCCCCCTGCCGGGGTTGCAGCTAACCATAGCGATCCGCCAGGACGGCCTGCACATCCAGCCCACCACGCCAGCCCCATCGAGGACCACCCCATGAGCACCCCCACGGTGATACCCAGCGTCCAGGCGCATACGCTGAGCCCGCTCTGGACCGAGGGCATGTACCTGCGCCCACAGCATTTCCAACAATGGCAACGCTATATCGAGCATTACCTGGAGCATCGCTGCCGGGGACTGGGTGGCGCTTACTGGGGCTTCCTCGAGCTGGACCTGGACCCGCAACTGCTGGAGCTGGGCAAGATCGGAATACGCCGCGCAGTAGGCAGCATGCCCGATGGCACCCCCTTCTGCTTCGACTCGCCCGCCGAAGCGCCGGCGCCACTGGATTTCCCGCTCACATCGAAAAACGCCGACGTGGTGCTGGCACTGCCCCTGCGTCGGCCCGGCAGCGAGGAAGTGCTGTTCACAGAAGTCGAAGGCTCACCCGCCCGCTACGGCGTCGCCGAAGCTGAGCTGAGCGACGCCAACGCCGTGGCGCTGGAACCGTCGCCCGTGCAACTGGCGCGACCGCGCTATCGCCTGGCGCTGCGCGAGGAGCTCGGTGAGACCTACCAGGCCATCGGCGTGGTACGGGTCATCGAGCGCGGCAGCGATCAACGCCTGCGCTTGGATGAGCACTACATTCCGCCCCTGCTTGCCTGCCTGGCGCAGAGCACCCTTGCCGGCCTGGTCAAGGAAGTTCACAGCCTGCTCCAGCAACGTTCACATGCCCTGGCGCAGCGCCTCTCGCAACCGGGCCGCGGCGGTGTCGGCGAGGTCGCCGACTTCATGCTTCTGGAGCTGACCAATCGCTCGCTCGCCAGTACCTGGGTGGCGCAGCAGGATCGGCAGCGCCACCCCTTCGACCTGTTCCATGACTGGCTCAGGCTGGCCTTTGACCTGGCCACCTTCACCTCGGCCAACCGCCAGCCGCAGCAATGGCCGCGCTACGTGCACGACGACCTGCAGCACAGCTTCGAGCCGCTGATGGCGGAGCTGCGCCAGGCGCTCTCCACGGTACTGGAACAGGGGGCGATATCCATTGCACTGCAGGACCGAGGACATGGCGTGAGGGTGGGCAGCATTCCCAGTCCCGATCTGCTTCGCGAGGCCGGCTTCATTCTCGCCGTGCACGCCGAGCTTCCCGGCGAGGCGATTCGTACGCGCTTCCCCGCACAGGTCAAGCTGGGCACGGTGGAGCGCATCCGCGACCTGGTGCAGCTGCAGTTGCCGGGCATCGGCGTTCGCCCGTTGCCCGTGGCGCCTCGGCAGATACCCTACAACGCAGGCTACCTGTACTTCGAAATGGAGAAACGCGGCGAGATGTGGCAACAGCTGCAGAAGACCGGCGTGCTGGCCATGCACCTCGCCGGGGAGTTCCCCGGCCTCGAAGTCGAGCTCTGGGCCGTGCGCGGCTGAACTCCGGGAGATATCCATTGCATAGCATGACCACCGGTGAGAGTGGGTTCCCATGTCATTGAACCCCTCGCGCAACCCCTTCGGCGAATCCAATGCGCCGGGAGCCACCCCGACTGCGGGCGCCTGGCAGGGCCAGCACGCGGTGCAGCGAGCCGAAGCCGACCTCGGTGCGGCCGGCAATCCGTTGCTGGCGGCCGCCAACCCGCTGCTGAACCTCGCACCGCAGATCCGCCTGCTGACCCAGCATCTGGATCCGGACGCCCTGCACCGGCAACTGGTCGAGGAAATCCGGCGCTTCGAACGCCAGGCCCAGGCGCAGAATATCCGAACCGAGGAAATCATCGCCGCGCGCTACTGCCTCTGCACGGTGCTCGACGAGGCGGCCGCGCTGACGACCTGGGGCAGCGGCACCTGGGGCTCCCGCAGCCTGCTGGTGACCTTCCACAACGAGGCCTGGGGCGGCGAGAAGTTCTTCCAGTTGCTTTCACGCCTGGCCAGCGATCCGCAGCAACACAGGAACCTGCTGGAACTGCAGTACTATTGCCTGTGCCTGGGCTTCGAAGGCCAGTACCGCATCATGGAGTACGGGCAAAGCTCCCTGGAGACGCTCAGGCAGCGGCTGCTCGCCATCCTGCAGGGCCGGCAGACCGTCAGTGACCAGGCGCTGTCGCCCCATTGGCAAAGCAGTGTCGAGCATGCTGGCAGCCTGCGCCCCCCGATTCCCTTCTGGGTCTACACCTCGCTGCTGGTGTTGCTCTTGGGAATTCTCTACACCGGCCTGCTGGTTGCCCTGCAGGGTCCGGGGGACCGCCTGGCGCTGGCCATCGGTGGCGTGCAACTGGCCAAGCTGGAAATCAGTACCCCCACCACGAGGACGCTGGCCGACCTCCTCGCGCCGGAAATCGCCGAGCACCTGCTCTCCGTACGCGAGGAAGACGACCGCAGCGTGATCGTGATCCGCGGAAACGGCGTCTTTGCCTCGGGCGCGAGCCAGGTCAAATCCTCCTACCTGTCGGTCATCAAGCGCATCGGCCAAGCACTGCAAAGCCGCAAGGGCCGGGTGGAGGTGCTTGGCTACACCGACAACCAGCCGATCCGCTTCCAGTTCACCTCCAACCTCGAACTCTCCGAGGCTCGCGCCTTGGCCGTGCGCGACCTGCTGCGCGAGAACCTGGACAAGGATCGCGTCAGCTCCCGGGGCATGGGTGAGGACCATCCCCTCACCTCCAACGAGACCGCCGAAGGGCGTGCGCTCAATCGACGAGTCGAGATCGTGCTGTTCAAGACGGACATGCTGCAGGAGAAAGGGCAATGAGCCAGTGGTTGCGTTGGTTACGGAGCCCGGCTCTGTGGGTTCTTCTAGGACTTCTCGCCCTTGCGGCGCTCATCTGGCTGGTAGGTCCGGAAATCGCCATCGGTCGTCATCGGCCGCTGTACAACGAGAGCGCGAGGATCGTCCTGATCGCCCTGCTGCTGGGCCTATTCTTCCTGCGGGTTGGCTGGCGCCGCCTGCGCATGGCCTACACCAACAGCCAGTTGCTCGAGCACCTGCGCTCGCGCAGCCAGGGCAACGACCTGGCCGATGCCCAGCAACAAGCACTGGCGGAACGCTTCGACGTGGCCATCGCAACGCTCAAGCAGGCGCGCTTCGACAAGGACGAACGGCGCTGGTCGTTGCGACGCCTGTCGCGTCAGTACCTCTACCAGTTGCCCTGGTACATCGTGGTGGGCGCTCCCGGCTCGGGCAAGACCACGGCGCTGCTGAACTCCGGCCTGAAGTTTCCCCTGGCCGGCAGCATCGGCAAGGCCGCCGTCGAGGGGGTGGGCGGTACCCGGCAATGCGACTGGTGGTTCACCAACGATGCCGTGCTGATCGATACCGCGGGACGCTACAGCACCCAGGACAGCGACCAGCCCGTTGACAGCGCCGAGTGGAACAGCTTCCTCGGCCTGCTGAAGAAGTACCGGCCACGGCAACCGGTCAATGGCGTCATGCTCACCATCTCGGTCGCCGACCTGCTGGGCAGCAGCGCACAGGAGCAGGCACGGCTCGCCCACGAACTTCGCAAGCGCCTGCAGGAGCTGAACCGGCAACTGGGCATCACCTTTCCGGTCTATGTCCTGGTGACAAAGCTCGACCTGCTGGCCGGCTTCAACCAGTATTTTGCCGCGCTCGACCGACCGGAGCGCGAGCAGGTCTGGGGCTTCACCCTGCCACTCAAGGAAGAGCAACGCGGCTCACCAGAGCTCGCCGGGGAGTTTGCCGCGGAGTACGGCCTGCTCTATCAACGACTGCGCCAATACCTGCCGGACCGCCTGGGTGAAAGTCGCCCGCTGGAAGAAAGCGCCCAGGCGTACCTGCTACCCCAGGAATTTGCCGCCCTCGAGGAGCCGTTGCGACAGTTCCTGCTGGAGGTCTTCAGTACCTCGAAATTCGAATTCCCGGTCCTGCTGCGCGGCCTCTATTTCACCAGTGCGACCCAGGAAGGCACGGTCTTCGACCGAGTGATGGGGGCCATCAAGCGCAACCTGGGCCTGCCCGAATCCTCCCAGCCTTCCCTGAACCAGAATGGCGCCCAGGGTTTCTTCTTGAAGCGCCTGATGCAGGAAGTGGTCTTCCGCGAAGTCGCCCTGGCTGGGCGCAACCTGCTCTGGGAGCGTCGCCGCCGAGTGCTGCGCGGCGCGGGCCATGTCGCGCTCGCCCTGCTGCTGGTGGCTGGGGGCTGGATCCTGTGGCGTGCCTACGGGCTGAACCGGGCCTACCTGGACGAGGTGAGCGAGAAGGTACCCGCCCTGGGCCTGCACGGGCAAACCATCCAAAGCCACGCTGGCGACATCCTGCAGGTTCTGCCCTGGCTCGATCGCCTGCGCGAGCTGCCCGACAGCAGCCATTTCGAGGTCACCAGCCCACCCTGGCGCCTCCGTCTTGGCCTGTACCAGGGCTGGACCGTCGAGCAAAGCAGCGACCTGCTCTACCGGCATGGACTTCGCGACATGCTGCTACCCCAGGTGGCGTCCTACATTCAGCAGCGCCTGCGCCAGGAGACGCCGAACGACCACTACACCTACGAGGCACTCAAGGCCTACCTGATGCTCTACGACGAGCAGCACTACGACGGCGCCTACCTGCGTGACTGGCTCTACATCAACCTCCGGCACGAGCTGCCCGATGGCTTCACCGAAGCCGAGGGGGAACAGCTCGAACAGCACCTCAAGCAGCTGCTGGAACCCGGCCCGGTGCGCTCGCCCTACCCGATGGACACCAGCCTGGTGGAACAGACCCGCCTGCAGCTGGGTCGCCTGCCGCTGGTGCAACGCGCCTACCAGCGCATCCGCTATCAGTTGCTGCTGGACGAACCGGCCAATGCTTTCAGCGTCATCTCGGCGGCCGGCCCCGATGCCAGCCAGTCACTGCGCCGCCAGAGCGGCCTGCCGCTCACCGAAGGGATTCCGACACTGTTCACCTACACGGGTTATCACGATCTCTTCATGCCCAACGCCATCCGGCTGCAGGGGCAATTGCAGAACGACGACACCTGGGTACTGAACCTTGCGCTGCGCCCCGAAGAACTGCTGCCGGATTATCAGGCCAACCTGCTGCGGCAACTGCAGGCACTCTACCTCAACGAATATGTCCAGGTTTGGGACAACTACCTGAACGACCTCACTCTGGTGCCGATCACCTCGCTGGCCCAGGCGGCCCAGGTATCCCGCACCCTGTCGGCGCTGGACTCGCCACTGGAGCGCCTGATCCGCGCCGCCGCACGCGAAACCACGTTGCTGCGGCCGATGAACAAGGCGGTGCAGGACTTCGCGGACAGAGCCGGCAACAAGCTCAACAGCACCCGTGAGCACCTGCAAAGGCTGGTCGGGCGCCTGGACGAGAGCAACCGGCCCAAACCCAGCGTCAAGCCGGAGGCTCCGGAGCGCATCGTCGACGACCATTTCGCATCCCTGCGTCGGATGACCGACGAGGCCGCCTCCGGGCAAGGCGGACCACTGGATAACCTCCGTCAGTTACTCAACGAGCTCTACGTCTACCTGACAGCCACGGAGTCGGCGCTGCGCAGTGGTAACCCGCCGCCCCCCTCGGACATCCTCGCCAAGGTGGACGCCAGCGCAGGGCGCGCGCCATTGGGCGTACGAGAAATGCTCGGCGCGCTGACCGAAATCACCCGGACGCAAACCCGGACGGTCGAGCGCAACAAGCTGCAACAGGACATCAGCGGCTCGATCGGCAGCTTCTGCCGGCGCGCCGTGCTGGGCCGCTATCCGTTCAGCGCCAAGGCGCAGCAGGAAGTCGCCGTCGGTGACTTTGCACGGCTGTTCGCCCCCAACGGCCTGTTCGACACCTTCTTCCAGCAGAACCTGGCAGACAAGGTCAACCAGGCGACCAACCCCTGGAGTTTCAATCCGGGCTTCTCCGGGCCGACCGGCGACCTGCGTTCGTTCGAACGCGCCAGCCTGCTGCGCTCGGTGTTCTTCGCCAAGGGCAATGCACCGTCGATGGACCTGCGCGTACGGGTGGTCAGCATGGACCCGGAAATCGCCCGCCTGAGCCTCAATGCCGGCGGACAGAGCCTGGAATACATGCATGGCCCGCAGGTTCCGCTGGCCGTCAGCTGGCCGGCACCCCAGGGCACCGACCAGGTCCGCCTGAGCATCGACACCCGTGATGGGCGCAGCGCCAGCCTGGCCGGACAGGGGCTGTGGGCCTGGCACCGACTGTTCGACAAGGCACGCATGGAGGCGGGGAGCTCCCCGGACCTGTTCACCCTGCACTACAACCTCGAAGGCCACGCCGTCGCGCTGGAAGTACGAACCGACAGTCTCTACTCCCCGTTCCGGCTCTCGGCGCTGCGCAACTTCAACTGTCCGGGCGGCGGCATCAAGCCATGAGCGATATCCGTCAACCGCCCGGCTGGTACGGCAAACTGCCGGGCACCGGCGACTTCGTCTCGCGCCGCCTGAGCGCCGAGGTGATCCGCTGGTGGGCCAACTGGCTGCAACGCAGCCTGCAGGACCAGAACGAGCGTCATCCCGGTTGGCAGCAACGCTACGTGCGAGCGCCGGTGTGGAACTTCATGATTCCCGGCTCCTGGGATCGGCCCGGACTGCAGATGGGCTGTATCGCTCCCAGTTGCGACCGGGTCGGTCGCTGTTATCCGCTGTGCCTGCTGCTCCCCGTGGACAATGCTCTGGCCTTCGATGCCAGCGCCCTGGAAGCGGCCTTCCAGGACCTGGCGCGGGATGGCTACAGCATCCTCGATGGCATCCGGCACGGAGCCTCCCCGGAACAGCTGGACCAGGCCCTGAGCAGCCCATCGCCTCCGCCAGGCGCCTTCGACTCACACGCCTGGCCGGAACTGGCGCAGTACCTGCCCGGCGAAGCGATGACCAGCTACTGGTGGACCCACCCCGCGGCCAGTGGTCCGAAGCGCCGGCACGTGCACCATGGCGCTCTCAACTCCCTGCTGTTCCACCATCTGTTCGACGGCCCCTGCAGCGATGGATGCTGAACTGGCGCTACGCGCCGGCCATCGACTGGGCGAGTTCGAGGTCGTCCGCAGCGTCGGTCAGGGAGGTTTCGGCATCGTCTATCTGGCGCAGGCGGCCTTCCCTGCTTCCGCTGTGGCTATCAAGGAATACCTGCCCGGCTCGATCGCCCTGCGGACCGCCTGCGGCTCCATCCAGGTACGCCAGAAGAATTTAGCGGAACGCTTCCAGGCAGGCCTGGACGCCTTTGTCCATGAAGCCCGGCTGCTCGCCAGCCTGTGCCATCCCGGGCTGCCGCAGGCCGGGCGCTGCTGGCGGGAGAACGGCACGGCCTACTACAGCATGCCCTGGTATCCGGGGCCGACACTGCAACGCCTGGTCACGACGCCATCGCCGGCGCTCTCCCCGGCCTGGCTGGAGAATCTGCTGGGAAGCCTGCTGGGAGCGCTAGAGCAGCTCCATGAGATCGGGCACCTGCACGGTGATATTGCTCCGGACAACATCATCCTCGACGCGCAGGGCCAGCCCGTGCTGCTCGACCCCGGCGCCGCCGGCCTGGCGTCGAATGACCATCCCAGCAGATTCCGCCCGCTCAAGCCCAGCTATTCGCCGCTGGAACTGCACTACACCCAGGAGCAGCCCCAGGGCTTCTGGAGCGACCTCTACTCGCTTGCGGCGGTGCTGCATCTGCTGATCGTCGGCCAGCCGCCACCGTCCGCCCTGGCCCGCACGGTCGTGGATACCTGCCGCCCGCTGGGTTCCCTGGGTCTGGCCGGCTACCCACGGCCTACGCTGGCTGCCATTGACTGGGCATTGAGCCTGCGCGCTGAAGACCGTCCGCAGAGCGTGGCGGAATTCGCCGCCGAGCTGGGTTTACAGCGGCAAGGCTGGCGCTATTGGAATCCGACGTCGAGCGAACGGCCGTATGCGTAGGCATCCGCATCTCCGGCCCTGCAGCGGGCGCGGAGGCAACCAGGACGGCTGCAGTCAGGCGACGAAATCACCCTGCAGCTGCTCCAGCAGCACCTGGATTCGCGCGAGGCGCACGGACGGGTCGTCCATCTCTAACAGCACCTGTTTCTGGTCACGCTCGAACGGCAGCAAATAGGCGAGCTGGCAGGCCAGTTCCTGCTGGCCGTTGACCTCCCCGCCCATCTCCAGCGCGGAGACCATCGGGTGCATCGACAGCGCTTCGAGCAGCGCGGCGAGGTCGTCGTGCTCCTTCGTCAGCGGCTGGTCGGGCTGCTCGTCCAGCCACTCCACCTCCGCCACGGTCAGCTGGTCCGGCTGCACATTGGCGGAGAGCACACGGAAGCGCCGGCCACCCTCGACACGGATGCCCAACAAGCCGTTCGGGCGTTGCTGCCAGTCGCGGATCAGCGCCTCGCAGCCGACCAGGCTGTAGCGCTCCGGCGCATCACCGACCTCCTCACCCTCGACGATGGCCACCACACCGAAACCAGCGCCCTGCTTCATGCAGCGGCCGATCATATCCAGGTAGCGCGCCTCGAATATCTGCAGGTCGAGACGGCAGCGTGGGAACAGCACGGTGTTGAGCGGGAACAGCGGGAAACTCATGGACACTCCAATCTCTCGTCAGGCGATCAGCGCTACCGCCAACGGTAGCAGCACTGCAGTGGCGACGCCCATCAGGCTCATGGCCAGGGCAGCGAAGGCGCCGCACTCCTCGCCCTCCTGCAGGGCGCGGGAAGTACCCACGGCGTGGGCGGTCATGCCCAGCGCCATGCCCTGCGCGGCCGGATGATGTACACCCACGCGGCGCAGCAGTTCCGGGCCGAGAATGGCGCCGAGCACGCCGGTGATCAGCACGAACACCGCCGCCAGTGCCGCCACGCCGCCGATCTGGCTGGCCACCAGCATGGCAATGGGCGAGGTCACCGACTTGGGCGCCAGGCTCATCAGCAGTTCGTGGTCGACGCCGAACAGCCAGCCCAGGCCAATGCCCAGTCCGGTGGCGAACAGGCCGGCCACCACCAGGGTGATCAGCGTCGGCCAGAACAGCTGGCGGATGCGTTTCAGGTTGAGGAACAGCGGCACCGCCAGCGCCACGGTGGCGGGGCCGAGGAGGATGGTCAGCACCTTGGCGCTGTTGCTGTATTCCGCGTAGTCGATGCCACAGGCCAGCAGCACCGCGATGACGATCAGCATCGACACCAGCACCGGCTGCAGGAACACCCAGCGCGTGCGCTCGTAGGCGGCCAGCGCCAACTGGTAGGCCCCCAGGGTGACGCCGACGCAGAACAACGGATGGTGAATGACGGAGGACACCGCGCCTTGCCAGTCGAACATCAGGCACTCTCCTTCTGCTTGCGCTGGCGGTCGATGAGTTTCTGCATCAGCCAGCCGGCGAACACGAAGGACACCAGCAGCGACAGCGACAGAGCCCCGGCGATGGCCCAGAAGTCCTCGGCAATCTGCTTCGCATAGGCCATCACCCCGACTGCCGCCGGCACCAGCAGCAGCGGCAGGTAGCGCAGCAGCGAGGCGGCCGCCTCATTCACCGGCTTGCTCACCTCGCCGTTCCACACCAGGAAAGCGAACAGCAGCACCAGCCCAATGATGGGGCCGGGAATCATGTGCAGGATGAGAGCATTCAGACCCGTGCCGAGCAATTGGAACAGCACCAGCCAGGTCAGGCCGCGTAACAGCATGGGGACATCTCCAGCGCAAGGAGGCGCCATTATGCCCAGCCGGGCGATGCTATGGCACGGCATTCGCCCAAAGCATGAATCGCCAAGTGTGCTTGACCATCCCCGGTGCCCATGCTGATCTACGGGCTGCTTCAAGACCTGCTGGACGCACTAGAAGAAAAAAAGCATTCCCCGGAGGAAACATGGCATTCGTACCTGTAAGCGCACTGAAGGACTACATCGGCAAGGACCTGGGCCACTCGCAATGGATCACCATCGATCAGGAGCGCATCAACCAGTTCGCCGAGTGCACCGAGGACCACCAGTTCATCCACGTCGACCCGGAAAAGGCCAAGAAGACCCCGTTCGGCGGCACCATCGCCCACGGTTTCCTCTCCCTGTCGCTGATCCCGAAACTCTGCGAAGGGCTGCTGGTACTGCCGGAAAACCCGAAGATGGTGGTCAACTACGGCCTCGACAGCGTTCGATTCATCCAGCCGGTGCCGGTCAACTCCCGCGTACGCCTGCAGATAACCATCAGCGATATCACCGAGAAGAACCCCGGGCAGTGGCTGATCAAGGCGCGCTGCACCCTGGAGATCGAAGGCCAGGCCAAACCCGCCTACATCGCCGAATCCCTGAGCCTGTGCTTCGTCTGAAACATTCCCTGACGGTTATGGATTAGACTGTCGGCGGCCGCGGGTTTCAGCGGCCTCCGGCAACCCACAAGGACAGTCCCATGACCGAAAAACGCATTCTCCCCGCCTTCCTTCTGTGCTTCTTCCTCGGCACCTTCGGCGCCCATCGTTTCTACGTGGGCAAGATCGGCACCGGCATCCTGCAGATCCTCACCCTGGGCGGCCTGGGCATCTGGACGCTGGTCGATTTCATCATGATCATCGTCGGCGCTTTCAAGGACAAGGAAGGCAACAAGCTCACCCAGTGGACCTGAACCGGCTCCACTGAAAAAAGCCCGCGCCCGCGGGCTTTTTTACGTCCACACTGAAATCGCGTCCCACCGCAATTCGAGATTTCCATGCCACGCCACCTCCTGCCTCTCGGCCTCGCCCTGCTCCTTGCTGCCTGCGGCCAAGGCGAGCCGCTGACCCCGCCCGACGGCCGCCTGCCCGATGGCGCGCGCTATCGTGGCGAATTGGTGAACGGCCAGTTACAGGGCAAAGGTCGCCTGGATTATCCCAACGGCGCCTGGTACGAGGGCGAGTTCGACAAAGGCCTGAAGAACGGCCAGGGCAAATGGCACGGCGGTGATGGCTCGACCTACGTCGGCGCCTTTCGCGAGGGCTTGTTCGATGGCCGCGGGCACCTGCAGTTCGCCGACGGCAGCACCTACGACGGTCAGTTCAGCAAGGGCGAGTTCGATGGCGAAGGGCGTCTGACCCAGGGCCAGACCAGTTACAGCGGCGGCTTCCGCAAAGGCCGCTACGACGGCACGGGCACCCTCGAACTGCCCGACGGCACCCGCCATCAGGGCTGGTTCGCGGGCGGCGAAGCCAATGGTGAAGGCGCGCGCGTGGACAGCCTCGGCAACCAGTACACCGGGCAGTTCAAGAACGGCACGCTCAACGGCAAGGGCACCTTCCGCGACGATGCCGGCGACCACTACAGTGGCGAGTTCCGCAATGACCAGTTCGACGGCAAGGGGCGCTTCCAGAACATCTCCGGCGACGTCTGGCTGGGCAACTTCAAGGAGGGCTCGCTGGACGGCACCGGCGAATTCCTCGGCAACGATGGCAGCCGCTACCAGGGCGAGTTCCGCCAGTGGCGCTTCGACGGCAAGGGCACCCTCAGCCAGGCCGACGGCCAGGTCTACAGCGGTGGCTTCGCCCGTGGTGAATACGCAGGCGACGGCACCCTCACCCGCAGCGACGGCAGCGTTCAGCGCGGCAGCTGGAGCGGCGGCAAGCGCATACGCGACGAGCACGGCAAGCTGCTGCCGAACGCGCTGGAAATCGGCCTGCTGGAGCAGGGCCCGTTGCTGGAAAAGGCGTTGGCGGCCATTCCGCCATCCACGCCGGCCATCACGCTCTATGGCCTGAGCGTAGGCGGCGATGGCAAGCAGAGCGTGTTCCTGCGCGAGGCCGACTACGTCGCCAACCTGCTGGCCACGCGCTTCGGCGCCCAGGGCGTGGTGACGCTGGTGAACCACCGCGACCATCTTACCGACCGGCCGATGGCCACCCGCGAAAGCCTGGCCCGCACCTTGCGCACGCTGGCCGAACGTAGCGGGCCACAAGACCTGATCTTCATCTACCTGAGCAGCCACGGCTCCCACGACCACCAGCTGGTGCTGGACATGCCCGGCCTCAAGCTCAACGACCTGCCGGCCACCGAACTGGCTACGCTGCTCGCGCCGCTGAAGGACCGCTACAAGATCCTGGTCATCTCGGCCTGCTATAGCGGTGGATTCATTCCCGTGCTCAAGGACGACAAGACCCTGATCATGACTGCCGCTCGCAGTGATCGGGTATCCTTCGGCTGCTCCGAAGAGGCCGACTTCACCTACTTCGGTGACGCGTTGTTCGCCAAGGCCTTCCAACAGACAGACGATCTCAAGGAAGCCTTCGCCCTCGCCAGCGACACGGTCGCCCAGCGCGAGAAGGAGGAACAGTTCGAACCGTCGGAGCCGCAACTTTGGGCGCCAACGGCGGTTCTAAACCATTGGAAGGCCCTGCGTGCGCAGCAGCGCCATGCGGCAGTCGAAACCAAGGGCGCCGCCGCACAAGCAAAAAAATAGGCCGGCAACTAAGCTTGTCAGTGTGTCAGGGAGAAACACAGATGTACTCAACACCGACGAATATCCTGCTTGCCGGAGCGACCGGTCTCACGGGCGAGCACCTGCTCGACCGCATGCTCAATGAGCCCACCGTCAAGCGCGTGCTCGCCCCGACCCGCCGGAAACTGGCCGAACACCCACGCCTGGAAAACCCCATCGGCCCGCTGGCCGAACTGATCCCTGACCTGACCCGGCCGGTGGACACCGTGTTCTGCTGCCTGGGCACCACCATCAAGGAAGCCGGCTCGGAAGAGGCCTTCCGCGCCATCGATTTCGACCTGCCATTGGAGCTCGGCGCTCGCGGCCTGGAGCTGGGCGCACGGCACTATGTGGTGATCAGCGCGCTGGGCGCCGACAGCAAATCGTCGATCTTCTACAGCCGGATCAAGGGCGAACTGGAAGACGCCCTGCGCCAGCAAGGCTGGTCGCAGCTGACCATCGCCCGGCCGTCGCTGCTGCTGGGCCAGCGCGAGGAAGTCCGCCTGGCCGAACTGCTCGCCGCGCCCTTCGCGCGCATCCTGCCGGGCAAGCTGCACGGCATCGAAGCCTGCGCCCTGGCCCGCGCGCTGTGGCGCCTGGCGCTGGAAACCGGCAAGGGCACCCGCATCGTCGAATCGGACGAGCTGCGCCGGCTGGGCAAATAACCTTCAACCGCAGGGGACGGCTCTTCGCAGGAGCGAGCTTGCTCGCGAATCGGCCGAGCCCTTGAGCCGTCGGAGGGAATGTTCGCGAATAAGCTCGCTCCTACAGAGAAGCCAGAGCTAGTTGCCGCCCCACACCTGCAGGCCAATTCCCAGCTCAGCGGCAATCGAGAGCGGCAGCAGCAAGGTATCCAGCAGCGCGCTGCCGGGCAGGTCGAGGCCGGGGTAGGCCGGTGCCTCGGTGCCGAAGTGATCCTTCGGGCAGCAGCCGCCATTGAGCGAATACCAGTCCAGCCGGGTGCCGGCATAGATCAGCGGGTCGCCGGGCCGGCTGTCGTTGAGGGTCTTCACGGTGGCGCAGCCGCCCAGCTGCAGCAGCAACAAGGCGGCGAGGAATTTATTCGTCACTGACAAGATGATGTTCGCCCCAGCGCGGCAGCATGTCCTGGGGGATACCCAGTTGGTTGAGGATGCGCGCGACGACGAAATCGATCAGGTCGTCCACCGTCTGCGGCTGGTGATAGAAGCCCGGAGAGGCCGGCAGGATCACCGCGCCCATGTTCGACAGCTTGAGCATGTTCTCCAGGTGAATGCTGGAGAACGGCGCCTCGCGCGGGACCAGGATCAGCTGGCGGCGCTCCTTCAGCGCCACGTCGGCGGCGCGCTCGATCAGGTTGTTGCAGGCGCCGGTGGCGATGGCCGAGAGCGTCCCCGTCGAACAGGGCACCACCACCATCGCGCTGGGCGCGCCGGAGCCGGAGGCCACTGGGGCCATCCAGTCTTCCTTGCCGTACACGCGAATCTGCCCAGGGGCAGCGCCGGTGTATTCGCTCAAGAAAGCCTGCATCGCCTGCGGCTTGCTCGGCAGGGTCACGTCCGTCTCGGTAGCCATCACCAGTTGCGCAGCCTTGGAGATGAGGAAATGCACCTCGCGATCTTCCTGCACCAGGCAGTCGAGCAGACGCAGGCCGTACTGGGCGCCCGAGGCGCCGGTCATGGCGAGGGTGACGCGTTCGGCTCCGGCCATGGATCAGCCCTCCAGCGCCTTGGCCAGCTTGCCGTGCAGGCCGCCAAAGCCACCGTTGCTCATGATCACCACCTGGGTGCCCGGCGTGGCGATGGCTTTCACGCCGGTGATGATGGCTTCCAGCGAATCGCACACCTGGGTCGGCACGGTGGAGCTGGCGACGGTGGCGGCCAGATCCCAGCCGAGGTTCGGCGGGGCGTACCAGAACACGTTGTCGGCCTGCACCACGGACTCCGGCAGGCCGTCGCGGTGGGCGCCGAGCTTCATGGAGTTGGAGCGCGGCTCGACCACGGCGATCACCTTGGCATCCCCCACGCGCTTGCGCAGGCCATCGAGGGTGGTGGCGATGGCGGTCGGGTGGTGGGCGAAGTCGTCGTAGAGGGTCACGCCGTTGACTTCGGCGACCTTCTCCATGCGCCGCTTGACGCTCTTGAAGGCTGACAGCGCGGAGCAACCCAGCTCCGGCACCACGCCCACATGGCGGGCCGCCGCGAGGCAGGCCAGGGCATTGGCGACGTTGTGCTGGCCGGTCAGTTCCCAGTCCACGGTGCCCTGCACCTGGCCGTCGAACAGCACCTCGAAATGCGAGCCGTCTTCGCTGAGCAGGCGCGCCTGCCACTGGCCGCCTTCGCCGGTGGTCTGCACCGGGGTCCAGCAGCCCATGTCGATCACGCGCTTGAGCGCGGTTTCGGACGTGGGATGGATGATCAGGCCTTCTCCGGGGATGGTCCGCACCAGATGGTGGAACTGCCGCTCGATGGCGGCGAGGTCGGGGAAGATGTCCGCGTGGTCGAATTCCAGGTTGTTCAGGATCGCCGTGCGCGGGTGGTAGTGGACGAACTTCGAGCGCTTGTCGAAGAAGGCGCTGTCGTACTCATCGGCCTCGACCACGAAGAACGGGGTGCCGCCCAGGCGCGCGGACACGCCGAAGTTCTGCGGCACACCGCCGATGAGGAAGCCTGGGCTCATGCCGGCATGTTCCAGCACCCAGGCCAACATGCTGCTGGTGGTGGTCTTGCCGTGGGTACCGGCGGCGGCCAGGACCCAGCGGCCCTGCAGCACGTGGTCGGCCAGCCACTGCGGGCCGGAGACGTAGGGAAGGCCCTTGTTCAGCACGTATTCCACTGCCGGGTTGCCACGCGACAGGGCGTTGCCGACCACCACCAGGTCCGGTGCCGGTTCCAGGTGC
Source organism: Pseudomonas sp. SCB32 (assembly GCF_009189165.1). Lineage (NCBI taxonomy): Bacteria > Pseudomonadati > Pseudomonadota > Gammaproteobacteria > Pseudomonadales > Pseudomonadaceae > Pseudomonas > Pseudomonas sp. SCB32. The sequence continues at coordinate 876,964 of NZ_CP045118.1, read as the reverse complement.
GCCGGGTCGTAGCCCTGCATCAGTTCGATGCCCTGGGCTTCCAGCTGGGTGCTCATGGGCGGGTAGACATTGGCGTCGGAACCGGTCACGCGGTGGCCAAGCTCCTTGGCCAGGACGGCCAGCGACCCCATGAAGGTGCCGCAGATGCCGAGGATGTGGATATGCATGCAGACTCCTGCAATCAAGCCTTTCAAGGCGCTTCGAATGGGCGGCAGAGTAGCACAGCGCGCCCCCGCGCGGCCCGCCGCCGGGGCATCAGACGACGAGGTGGGAAGGCGGTTCCCGGTGGCCGGGGAATGTCGTCACGGTAGCAGACCGTAGGATGGGTGGAGCACAGCGATACCCATGCAGTTTCGGCGTGCAGCAGTGATGGGTATCGCTGCGCTCTACACCATCCTACGAGAAGATTCTCCGGCTCAAGCCGTGGCGGTTGAGCTTGCGATACAAGGTGTTGCGGCTGATGCCCAGCTCTTGCGCCACTCGGCTGACATGCCAGTGATGCGCCTCGAGTACCTCCAGCAAGGCAAGGCGCTCGGCATTGCCCAGTGCGTCGCTACCCTCCTCGCTCGCCACAACCGGCGCGACGGCAGCGGGAGCCGCCACACGGCGCAGGTCCGGCGGCAGGTCGGCCATCTGGATGCGGCCACCTTCGCACAGCGCACACAGCGTACGCAGCACGTTGCGCAACTGCCGCACGTTGCCCGGCCAGGGGAAGTCGAGCAGATGGCGACGGACGTCCTCGTCCAGCCGCACGCTGCGGCCCTTGCTCTCCTCGACCAATAGATGGTCGAGCAGTGCGCCACGGTCCTCGCGCTCACGCAGCGGCGGCAATGCCACCACCAGGCCGTTGAGGCGGTAATAGAGGTCTTCGCGGAATTGTCCGGCGGCCACCAGCGCTTCGAGATCACGGTGACTGGCGCTGATCAGGCGGATGTCCACGTCCTGCGGCTCGCCGCCGATGGGCACCACCTGGCGTTCTTCCAGCACGCGCAACAGGCGCGTCTGCAAGGCCAGCGGCATGTCGCCGATCTCATCGAGGAACAGGGTGCCGCCGTCGGCCTGTTGCAGCTTGCCGCGCATGCCTTCCTTGCGCGCACCGGTGAAGCTGCCGCCACGGTAGCCGAACAGCTCGCTTTCGATCAGGGATTCGGGGATCGCCGCGCAGTTCAGCGCAACGAAGGTCTTGCTGGCGCGTTCGCCCCCCTGGTGCACGGCGCGGGCGAAGGCCTCCTTGCCGGTGCCGGTCTCGCCCTGCAGCAGCAGCGGCACGTCGTGGGCGTAGACCTTCAGCGCCCGGCGGAAATCATGGGCCAATTGCGGGTCGTCGATGCACAGCCCTTTCGCCAAGGGCCCACGCGGCAACACGGGCGCGGCCGGCACGGGGCGCAGCCCGCGCAGCAGGGCGAACAGCGCGCGGCCGGAATGGGTGCGCAACGGCCAGCTGGCATTGGGCTGCGGATCGGCGCGGCTGAAGAGATCGTCCAGCCGGCAGTCGAAGAACTGTTCCAGCGAGCGCCCGAGCAGGCTCTCGCGATGGCTGCCGAGCAGGTTGATGGCGCTCTGGTTGGCCGCCTGAATGCGGCCGTTGCCGTCGAAGGCGAGCATGCCTTCGCTGAACAGGCCGAGGCCGTCCGGCTGCAGGTGGAAACGCAGCAGCCACTGGTCCTCGAAATGCCGCAGGAAGTAGCAACTCTCGATGGCCTTGGCCGACAGGTTGACCAGCGCCATGGTGTGGAACTGGCTTTGCCGCGATACCTCATGGCGCGCGGAGGACACATCGAGCACCGCCAGCAGTTCGCCCTGCGGATCGAACACCGGGCTGGCCGAACAGGTCAGACCGGTGTGACGGCTGCGGAAGTGTTCGTCCTGGTGGATGGTCAATGCCTGGCGTTCGACCAGGCAGGTGCCGATGCCGTTGGTGCCTTCGCTCGCCTCGCTCCAGTCGGCGCCGAGCCACAGCCCGGCCTGCTCGAAGGTGCGCCGCTCGGCGGCCTCGCTGACGCAGTTGAGAATGACGCCGCGCGAATCGGTGAGGAGAACCGCATGGCCGGCGCCCGAGAGTTGCTGGTGCAGGCTGCTCATCTCACCGCTGGCGATTTCCAGCACCTGCTGCAGGCGCTCGCGGCGCTCCAGCATGCGGGCATGTTCCAGCACCGTGGGCGCCATGGTCTGCGAAGGGTCCAGGTGGTACTGCTCCAGGCAGCGCAGCCAGGAGCGGGCGATCGACGGATCGGCGCCGGGATCGCCGGCACGAACCCTGCCCTCGGCGACGGTCATGACCTGGCGGGCGTGGCGGCTCATATCGTTGGCGCGCATTCTTGTTGTTCTCCGCAATGGGGACGGGGAGGCAGCCCCGAAGGTCCGTCGCTGTCATGAATCAGCCACGAACCTGGGACAGCATCCCCCAGGCATGCGGGCAATGCAACGCCTGGCCGACCGTCAGGTCACGACTGTCACGAATACGGGACAAAGTGTCACGACGCACTGTCCCAGGCGCGTCACAGCGGGCTTTCCAGGCTGACCGGGCGAAAGCCCCGAAGCCTTGCACGGCGCGGCTTGCGCTGGCATGGCCCGGCCCTTGCTCTACGCTTGATCAACGTCCTCCCCAACAAGCACAAGACCCAGGAGATTCGACCATGCGTTATGCCCACCCCGGTACCGAAGGCGCCAAGGTTTCCTTCAAGGCGCGCTACGGCAACTACATCGGCGGCGAGTTCGTCCCGCCGGTGAAGGGTCAGTACTTCACCAACACCTCGCCGGTGAACGGCCAGGCCATCGCCGAATTCCCCCGCTCCACCGCCGAAGACATCGACAAGGCGCTGGATGCCGCCCACGCCGCCGCCGACGCCTGGGGCCGCACCTCGGTGCAGGACCGCTCGAACATCCTGCTGAAGATCGCCGACCGCATCGAACAGAACCTGGAACTGCTGGCCATCACCGAGACCTGGGACAACGGCAAGCCGATCCGCGAAACCCTCAACGCCGATATCCCGCTGGCCGCCGACCACTTCCGCTACTTCGCCGGTTGCATCCGCGCCCAGGAAGGCTCCGCCGCCGAAATCAACGACAGCACCGTGGCCTATCACATCCACGAGCCGCTGGGCGTGGTCGGGCAGATCATCCCGTGGAACTTCCCGCTGCTGATGGCCGCGTGGAAACTCGCCCCGGCCCTGGCCGCCGGCAACTGCGTGGTGCTCAAGCCGGCCGAGCAGACCCCGCTGGGTATCTGCGTGCTGATGGAGCTGATCGGAGACCTGCTGCCCAAGGGCGTGCTCAACGTCGTACAGGGCTTCGGTCGCGAAGCCGGCGAGGCGCTGGCTACCAGCAAGCGCATCGCCAAGATCGCCTTCACCGGCTCGACTCCGGTGGGTTCGCACATCCTGAAATGCGCCGCCGAGAACATCATTCCGTCGACCGTGGAGCTGGGCGGCAAGAGCCCGAACATCTACTTCGAAGACATCATGCAGGCCGAGCCGACCTTCATCGAGAAGGCCGCCGAGGGCCTGGTGCTGGCCTTCTTCAACCAGGGCGAGGTATGCACCTGCCCGTCCCGCGCACTGGTGCAGGAGTCGATCTACCCGCAGTTCATGGAAGTGGTGATGAAGAAGGTCAAGGCGATCAAGCGCGGCGACCCGCTGGACACCGACACCATGGTCGGCGCCCAGGCTTCCCAGCAGCAGTACGAGAAGATCCTCTCCTACCTCGACATCGCCCAGCAGGAAGGTGCCCAGGTGCTGGTCGGCGGCTCGGTGGAGAAGCTCGATGGCAACCTGTCCACCGGCTATTACATCCAGCCGACCCTGCTCAAGGGCAACAACAAGATGCGCGTGTTCCAGGAGGAAATCTTCGGGCCGGTGGTGGGCGTGACCACCTTCAAGGATGAAGCCGAAGCGCTGGCGATCGCCAACGACACCGAGTACGGCCTGGGCGCCGGCCTGTGGACCCGCGACATCAACCGTGCCTACCGCATGGGCCGTGGCATCAAGGCTGGCCGCGTGTGGACCAACTGCTACCACCTGTACCCGGCGCACGCCGCCTTCGGTGGCTACAAGAAATCCGGCGTGGGCCGCGAGACCCACAAGATGATGCTCGACCACTACCAGCAGACCAAGAACCTGCTGGTGAGCTACGACATCAACCCGCTGGGCTTCTTCTGATTCACCCGCCCGGCGAAAGCCGGGCGGCTTTATCGATCTCTTCTTCGCGCGGCCTGCGGGCCGCGCTTTTTTTTGCCTGCGAGAAAGTGTCGAGGTGTGGCTTTCGTAGGATGGGTGGAGCGTAGCGATACCCATGCTGCCAGCGCACGGGATCGATGGGTTTCGCTGCGCTCTACGCCATCCTACGAGGGATCGGATCGCGGACGGTCAACTCGCGTCGCTGCGCCACTGCCGGGGGCTGACCCCGAACCAGCGACGGAAAGCGCGGGAGAAGGCGCTGGTCTCGGAATAGCCGAGCAATGGCGCCAGCTCGGAGATCGGCCGTTGGCGCTGGCGCAGGTAGTGCAGCGCCAGTTCGCGGCGGGTGTTTTCCACCAGTTGGCTGAAGCTCAGCCCCGCCTCGCGCAGGCGACGCTGCAGACCAGCCGTGGTGAGTTCGAGCTGCTCGGCGATGATCTCCAGTGACGGCTCACCTTCGCCCAGGGCCAGCCGAATCTGCGTGCCGGCGTCCTCGACCAGATTCGGCGCCCCGCCCTGCTCCCCCAGGCGGCGGATCACGTCCTGCACCAGGAACAACAGGTTGGCATCGCGCTCGGGCATCTGCCGGCCATAGAGGTCGCGTTTGGGGATCAGCATCGCGTTGCAACCACGCTGGAACAGCACCGGCGCATCGAACACCCGGCCATGCTCCTGCCAGCCTTCCGGGCGGGCATGCTCGAAGCTCACCGCACGCGGCGCCCACTCTGGACCGAGGGCATGGCGCATCAGGTTCAATGCCATGCCCAGGGTCAGCTCGGCGTCCTGGCGGCGCTCGAGGATGGCGCCATGGCGCACCTGGTAATCGAAGCGGTAGCACTCGCCGCAATCCACCAGGCGGATCAGGGTGTCGTGCTGGTGATAGGGAAAGGCCGCGGCGAAGTTCTTCAGCGCGTCTTCCAGCGTCTCCGAGCAGAGCCCGACGTAGCCCAGGAGGCCCAGCTCGCGGGGCCGGAACTGCGCGCCATAGCGCAGCCCGAAGTTGTCGCAGCCGGACTGTCGCGCCGCCTCTTCGAGGACCTGGCAATAGTTGGTGAGTGCCAGGCTCAGGGTGGGATGCAGCAGGCGCTCAGGATCGATGCCGGCACGACCGAAGACCCGATCGATGTCGCCGCCCTGGTCGCCGATGAAGCGGCCCAGGCCGCTGGCGGCAGCGGACAGCACACCGATGTTGTTGGCCAGTGGCACGCTCAGGCCGGGATGGGAGAACAGGGGCTGGCTCATGACGGTTACCGATCTTGTTATGAAACACTCAAGGCACTTCACCCCCGGAAAAACGGGGACCGATTTACAAAGCAAATCCCGTGCCTCGCACCCATCGCACACGGCGTCGAACACAGCGCAGCGCCTGCTCTGCAGCTGCCACAGCATGGAGCACCTGGCACGTTTTCAGCACCATGATCGGGCGCTGCACCCCGCGTGGGGCGATGGGTAACAGCAACTTGACCCTGCACCGCGAAAGCCGGTTCCAGCGGTCAAGTCTCGCGGGGCTTTGCGCCACTACCATCGAGCCTCAGGTATCCGTCCACGCCCCTTGCGGCAGAGGAATCATGATGAGCGCATCACAACTAAAACCGACGCTTGGAACCTTGCATCTCTGGGGGCTCGCCGTAGGCCTGGTGATCTCCGGTGAGTACTTCGGCTGGAGCTACGGCTGGGCCGCCGCCGGCACCCTGGGCTTCCTGGTGACCACCCTGCTGGTGGCGGTCATGTACACCTGTTTCATCTTCAGTTACACCGAACTCACCACCGCCATTCCCCACGCTGGCGGCCCATTCGCCTACAGCCTGCGGGCCTTCGGCAAGACCGGCGGGATGATCGCCGGCATCGCCACCCTGATCGAATTCGTCTTCGCCCCGCCGGCCATCGCCATGGCCATCGGCGCCTACCTCAACGTGCAGTTCCCCGGGCTCGATCCCAAGTGGGCGGCCACTGGCGCCTACGTGATCTTCATGACCCTGAACATCCTCGGCGTGAGCATCGCCGCCACCTTCGAACTGGTGGTGACCGTGCTGGCCGTGGCCGAACTGCTGGTGTTCATGGGCGTGGTGGCTCCGGGCTTCAGCTTCAGCAACTTCGTACTCAATGGCTGGGCCGGCTCGGATGTATTCGGCGCCCCGGCGATGGCCGGCATCTTCGCCGCGATCCCCTTCGCCATCTGGTTCTTCCTCGCCATCGAGGGTGCGGCCATGGCCGCCGAGGAAGCCAAGGACCCGAAACGCACCATCCCGCGCGCCTACATCGCCGGCATCCTTACCCTGGTGATACTGGCCATCGCCGTGATGATCTTCGCCGGCGGCGTGGGCGACTGGCGCGCACTGTCGAACATCAACGACCCGCTGCCGCAGGCAATGAAGGCCGTGGTCGGCAACAACTCCACCTGGATGCACATGCTGGTATGGATCGGCCTGTTCGGCCTGGTAGCCAGCTTCCACGGCATCATCCTGGGCTACTCGCGGCAGTTCTTCGCGCTTGCTCGCGCAGGCTTCCTGCCGCGCGGCCTGGCCAAGCTGTCGCGCTTCCAGACCCCACACCGCGCCATCCTCGCCGGCGGCGCCGTGGGCATCGCGGCGATCTTCAGCGACGGACTGGTCAGCCTGCAGGGCATGACGCTGACCGCCGCGATGATCACCATGAGCGTGTTTGGCGCTATCGTGATGTACATCATGAGCATGTTCAGCCTGTTCAAGCTGCGTCGCAGTGAGCCGCATCTGGAACGCAGCTTCCTTGCCCCGGGCTACCCGGTGGTACCCGCCATCGCCTTGGCGCTGGCCCTGGTCTGCCTGGCCGCTATGCTCTGGTTCAACGGCGTCATCGCTTCGGTGTTCCTGGTGCTGATGATCGGCGGCATGTCCTGCTGCAGCATCGTGATCAGCGCCAACCGTGGCGCCAACGCTTCGTTCGCAAGCCAAGGCTGAGAGGAGTCGCCATGTCCGGATTCGTCCACAGTGTCGGTGGCCAGACCTGGCGCTTCGACAGCCTGCGCGAGGTGATGGCCAAGGCCAGCCCGGCGCGCTCCGGCGACCGCCTCGCCGGGGTCGCCGCCGGCAGCGACGCCGAGCGCGTCGCCGCGCAGATGGCGCTGGCCGACATCCCGCTCAAGCGCTTCCTCGACGAAGCGCTGGTCCCCTACGAAAGCGACGAAGTCACCCGGCTGATCATCGACACCCACGACCGCCAGGCCTTCGCGCCGGTCAGCCACCTCACGGTGGGCGGCCTGCGCGACTGGCTGCTCGGCGACGCGGCCGACGAGCACAGCCTGCGCGCCCTGGCGCCAGGGCTGACGCCGGAGATGGCGGCAGCGGTATCGAAGATCATGCGCGTGCAGGACCTGGTGCTGGTGGCGCAGAAAATCCGCGTGATCACCCGCTTCCGCAACACCATGGGCCTGCGTGGGCGCATGTCCACGCGGCTGCAACCCAACCACCCGACGGACGACCCGGCCGGCATCGCCGCCAGCGTGCTCGACGGCCTGCTCTACGGCAACGGCGACGCCATGCTCGGCATCAACCCGGCCACCGACAGCCTGCAGTCGATCTGCACCCTGCTGGAGATGCTCGACGCCATCATCCAGCGCTACGAGATTCCCACCCAGTCCTGCGTGCTCACCCACGTCACCAGCTCCATCGAGGCGATCAACCGCGGAGCGCCGCTGGACCTGGTGTTCCAGTCCATCGCCGGCACCGAAGCGGCCAACGCCAGCTTCGGCGTGAGCCTGTCGATCCTGAAGGAAGGCTACGAGGCCGGGCTGTCGCAGAAGCGCGGCACCCTGGGCGACAACCTGATGTACTTCGAGACCGGCCAGGGCAGCGCACTGTCGGCCAACGCCCACCACGGCGTCGACCAGCAGACCTGCGAGACCCGTGCCTACGCGGTGGCACGGCACTTCAAGCCGTTCCTGGTGAACACCGTGGTCGGCTTCATCGGTCCGGAGTACCTGTACAACGGCAAGCAGATCATCCGCGCCGGCCTGGAAGACCACTTCTGCGCCAAGCTGCTCGGCGTGCCCATGGGCTGCGACATCTGCTACACCAACCATGCCGAAGCCGACCAGGATGACATGGACATGCTCCTGACCCTGCTCGGCGTGGCCGGCATCAACTTCATCATGGGCATCCCCGGCTCCGACGACGTGATGCTCAACTACCAGACCACCTCCTTCCACGACGCGCTCTATGCGCGGCAGACGCTGGGCCTGAGGCCCGCGCCGGAATTCGAGGCGTGGCTGGAGCGCATGGAGATCCTCCGTCAGCAGGACGGCCACGTACACATGGCCAGCCAGCTTCCCGGCGCCTTCCGCCACGCGCTCGCCCAACTGTCCTGAGGAGCGTCTGATGAGCGATAGCTTCACCCCCAATCCCTGGCAGGAATTGCGTCGCCTGACATCGGCACGCATCGCCCTGGGCCGCGCCGGCACCAGCCTGCCGACCGGCGCGCAGCTGGACTTCCAGTTCGCCCACGCCCAGGCCCGCGACGCCGTGCACCTGCCCTTCGACCGCGACGGGCTGGCCACGCAACTGGCCGAGCGCGGTCGCGAAACCCTGCTGCTGCACAGCGCCGCCGCCGATCGCGACACCTACCTGCAGCGACCCGACCTGGGCCGGCGCCTGAACGAAGAATCGGTGGAAATCCTGCGTCGCCACGCCGACCGCCATCCACAGGGTTACGACCTGGCGGTGGTGATCGCCGACGGCCTCTCCTCGCTGGCCGTGCAACGCCACAGCCTGCCCTTCCTCGAACGCATGGAGGAACAGGCGCGCAACGAAGGCTGGAGCCTGTCGCCGGTTGCTCTCGTGCAACAGGGGCGCGTCGCCGTGGCCGATGAAGTGGCCGAACTGCTGCGGGCGAAGATGGTGGTGATCCTCATCGGCGAACGCCCCGGCCTCAGTTCGCCGGACAGCCTAGGCCTGTACTTCACCTGGGCGCCGAAGGCCGGTCTGAACGACGCCTACCGCAACTGCATCTCCAACGTCCGGCTGGAAGGCTTGAGCTACGGCCTGGCCACCCACCGCCTGCTCTACCTGATGCGCGAAGCCTGCCGCCGACAGCTGTCGGGGGTGAACCTGAAGGACGAGGCGGAACTGCCGACGCTGGAAGGCGGCGGGCCTGGGGCGAACTTCCTGCTGACCTGAGACCGGGCGCCCGATGGGCGCAAATCGCGGGCATGGCCCGCTCCTACATTTCCGCGCGCCACAAGACGCCCCGTAGGAGCGGACTCTGTCCGCGACGGCCTCCGGCGCGATGCTGACCTATCGCGGACGAAGTCCGCTCCTACGCTCTCTGAAGCCCCGTCTGCCAAACATTCCAGATCAAACGCTTGCTTGGATTGCGCTTTCAACAATTTCTGGTGCAGCATCGGACACACTGGCTATCCGCTGGCATAGCCCCTGCATTGCCATACCAGCCCAACCACACCACGCCGAGGCCCGCCCATGCGTATCGTGCAAGCCACGCTCGACCACCTCGATCTGCTCGCTCCGCTGTTCGTCAAATACCGCGAGTTCTACGGCAAGCTGCCCTACCCCGAATCCTCGCGGAAATTCCTGGAAAAGCGCCTGCGCCGCAAAGAATCGGTGATCTACCTGGCCCTCGCGGACGACAGCGACGACAAACTGCTGGGCTTCTGCCAGCTCTATCCGAGCTACTCCTCGCTGTCTCTCAAGCGCGTGTGGATCCTCAACGACATCTACGTCGCCGAGGAAGCGCGCCGCCAACTGGTAGCCGACCACCTGCTGCAGACCGCACGGCAGATGGCCCGCGATACCCAGGCCGTCCGCATGCGCGTCTCCACCAGCGTCAACAACGAAGTCGCGCAGAAGGTCTACGAGTCCATCGGCTTCCACGAAGACAGCGAGTTCAAGAACTACATCCTGCCGATCAGCGACGACCTGACCTGACGGCGGCCCCGGGGCCCGCTGGATTCAGCGGGCCGGGCGCACTAGAGTGATGACCGGCCATCGACTCGCCGGGCCCGCCGGCTGAGGGTATCCATGCGTCGTCCCCTGCTCGTCAGCCTCATCCTCATGCTCCTGTGCACCGCCAGCCAGGCGCAGACCCTGCGCATCGCCACGCTGGACTGGGCGCCCTACGTCGGCCCTGACCTCCCCGGTCACGGTCTGGCCAGCCGCATCCTCGACGAAGCCCTGGCGCTCAATGGCGACAAGGCCGAGCTGGTGTTCCTGCCCTGGCAGCGCGCGCTCAACGAAACCCGCGAAGGCCGTTTCGACGCCCTGATGCCGGCCTACCTCTCGGCCGACCGCAGCCGCGACTTCTACACCTCGATGCCATTGCTGGACTCCCAGCTCGGCTTCTTCCGCCGCCGCGACCACGAGCTGCCGATCATCCCCGGCAATCTCGACGGCCTGCGCCCCTATCGCATCGGCGTGGTGCGCGGCTACGTCAACCAGAGCGCCTTCGACGCCGCCGACTACCTCAAGAAGGAAGTGGTCAGCAACGATTGGCAGAACCTGGAAAAGCTCCTGCGCGGGCGTATCGACCTGGCGGTGACGGACCGCTATACCGGCTATCAGCTGCTCGCCCAGAATGCCCCGGCGCTGCGTGATCAACTGCTGTTCGTCGAGCCGCCGCTGGACATCAAGCCACTCTACGTCCTGGTCCCCAGGACGCGCCCCGAGGGCCAAGCGCTGGCCGCCAGCCTCGACCGCGGCCTGCGTACCCTGCAACGCAGCGGGCGACTGCAGCAGTTGATCGCCGAGGCGCACCTGGAAACCGCCATGCGCACCCGCAACGTGGCGGAGCACCCCGTCGCCGAGCAATTGCCGGGGGCCGCCCCGCAAGCCGCTCCCGCGCAACACCTCGGCCCGTCAACGATGCCGGTACGGCTCAGCTGGCAGGCAAGCCTGCGCTGACGCCCGGCCCCTAGCACAGGGCTCCGGCACATTTGTCACAGGGCATTTCCGCCAGCACCCCAACCGAATTTTCACTTTCGACCTGTAATATCCTGAGTAGACGTTCGTCGCAGGACGCGATGAAACGCGCCCCAGGCCCGCGACCGTCTCTATAATGCGCCCCCCGGTCGTTCACCCCGCTGTCAAAACAGGCTTCTCATGGAATTCAACCCGATCGACATGATTCTCCACCTCGACACCTACCTGTCGCTGGCGGTGGCCAACTATGGCACTTGGATCTACGCCATCCTCTTCCTGGTGATCTTCTGCGAGACCGGCCTGGTGGTGACACCCTTCCTGCCGGGCGATTCCCTGCTCTTCATCGCTGGCGCCATCTGCGCTACCGGCGGCATGGACCCGTGGATGCTCGGCGGCCTGCTGCTGATCGCGGCCATCACCGGCGACAGCACCAACTACGTGATCGGCCGAACCCTGGGCAAGCGCCTGTTCAGCAACCCGAACTCCAAGATCTTCCGCCGCGACTACCTGGACCAGACCCACGCCTTCTACGAGCGTCACGGTGGCAAGACCGTGACCCTGGCGCGCTTCCTGCCCATCGTGCGCACCTTCGCGCCCTTCGTCGCCGGCATGGCCTACATGCCTTACCTGCGCTTCCTGTCCTTCAGCGTGGTGGGCAGCGTGGCCTGGGTCGGTGGTCTGGTCACCCTGGGCTACTTCTTCGGCAACGTGCCGTTCATCAAGCAGAACCTCTCGCTGATGATCATCGGCATCATCGCCTTCTCGCTGCTCCCCATGGTGATCGGCTTCATCCGCCACAAACTGCGTCCTTCGGCCAAGACCCAGCCCGGCGAGCACTGATCGCCCATGTGGTCGTTCAGCGCCTGGCGCCGCCGGCGCTTCCTCGCCCGCCATCCGCTCGATGCGCAGCTGTGGCGGGAGGTACGCCAGCACCTGCCGATCCTCGATGGCCTGAACGATGACGAATTGCGCCTGCTCGGCGAGCGGGCGCAGCTGTTCCTGCGCGACAAACACCTTTCCGCCCTGCCCGGCGTAGAACTCGACGACTACCGCCGCCTGCTGCTCGCCGTCCAGGCGCAACTGCCCCTGCTGCACCTGCCGGAGCTGAACTGGTACCAGGGCTTCCACGAACTGGTGCTCTACCCCGACGACTTCGTCAGCCCGCAGAAACACCGGGACCCGGCGGGCGTCATCCACGAATTCGACGATGAGCGCGCCGGCGAGACCTCCCTGCAAGGCCCGGTGATCCTCGCCTGGCCCGGCGTGGAAAACGGCGGCGGCTGGGACGCCTACAACCTGGTGATCCACGAACTGGCGCACAAGCTGGACATGCTCAATGGCGACGCCAACGGCCTGCCACCGCTGCACCGCGACATGCGCGTCACCGACTGGGCCTCCGCCATGCAGAGCGCCTACGACGACATGAACCGCCATCTGGACCGCAACCCGCACGCGCACACCGCCATCGACCCCTACGCCGCGGAAAATCCGGCGGAGTTCTTCGCCGTCACCAGCGAATACTTCTTCACCGCCCCCGACCTGCTGCACGCGGCCTATCCCAACGTCTATGAACAGCTTTCGCTGTTCTACCGGCAAGATCCGCTCTCGCGTCTCAAGCAGCTTCAGCGCGAACACCCCGAATATCAGGAAACTCAGGCGCACTAGGTGATGTCTGTGGCTTGGCCACGGCAATCTGCCTATAATCCGCCGCACTTTTTCGGCCCGACCACTATCTGGAGTCGTCCATGAGCTACAGCAGCATCCCGGCTGGCAAAGACCTGCCGAACGACATTTACGTCGCCATCGAGATCCCGGCCAACCACGCGCCGATCAAGTATGAAATCGACAAGGACACCGACTGCCTGTTCGTCGACCGTTTCATGGCCACCCCGATGTTCTACCCGGCCAACTACGGCTTCATCCCGAACACCCTGGCTGACGACGGTGACCCCCTGGACGTGCTGGTCGTGACCCCCTACCCGGTTGCTCCGGGCTCGGTGATTCGCGCCCGTCCCGTTGGCGTGCTGAACATGAGCGACGAAGCCGGCGGCGACGCCAAGCTGATCGCCGTACCGCACGACAAGCTGACCGTCCTGTACAAGGACGTGAAGGAATACACCGACCTGCCGGCCCTGCTGCTGGAGCAGATCAAGCACTTCTTCGAGAACTACAAGGATCTCGAAAAGGGCAAGTGGGTGAAGGTCGAGGGCTGGGGCGATGCCGCGCAAGCCCACGACTACATCAACAAAGCCGTCGCCGCCTACCAGGCCAAGTGATGGTCGCGCGGATTATCCGCGCCGTGAAAAGCCCCGCCCAGGCGGGGCTTTTTCATGACTGGGATTAGGCTTTTCGTCCCGACTTTGCTACCATCTGCGCCCCCGCACGCAGCTCACTGCGTTGCCACAGAATCAAGGCGGTCTGCCTTACCAGAAGTAAGGTTGGACCACCCCCTGAAAGCCGGCCACAAGCCGGCTTTTTTAATGCCCGCGAAAGTCCCCACGACCGCTCGCCGGCCATTGCGCCAGTGACATCCAGAGCGCCTAAGATCGGGCTATTCCCCTGGGAACGCCACCATGAAACGCCTCTCGCTACTCATCGCCCTGCTACTCGCCATCCCGGTCATCGCCCGGGCCCAGGCGGAGAACTGGCAACTGGCGAAGGAAGAAAACGGCATCCGCGTCTACCTCAGCGATGTGCCGGACTCGCACTACAAGAGCTTCCGTGGCGTGGCACTGGTGAAAGCCGACGTCGCCACCCTCGGGCACCTGCAGGAGAACCTGCGCGTGTCCTGCGCATGGCTCTATGCCTGCGCCCAGATGCGCCTGCTCAAGTACAGCGACGAAGCCATCTGGGTCTATCTGGACACCAAACTCCCCTGGCCCGCAGAACCGCGCGACCTGGTGCTGAAGGTGAGCACGGAGGAGACCCCGGACGGCGGCATGATCCGACGCCTGCAGGCCGCCCCGGACTACATCCCGCCGGTGAAGGGACGCATCCGCGTGCCGATACTCTCCGGCACCTGGCAGATGGTCCCCAAGGGCCCGAAGCTCACCGAAGTCACCTACGAAATGCGCGGCGATCCCGGCGGCAGCGTGCCATCGTGGCTGGCGAACCAGTTCGTAGTGGATGCACCGTTCGAGTCGTTACGGATGCTGAAGGTGGTAGCGGAGCACCAGGGCATCAGGGACAGTGAATACTAGAAACCTCTCACTTTCCCGCTGGCGTTTCGTCCATCGAAATCACCAGGACATCAGGGGCGAACCTCTGCGCGACAAGGGCCGTTCGCTCGCTCCCGGAGGCGTCCTTGTTCAGTCATCGCAGCAGCCATTCTGGCGACTACCACTACCCCTCGGATTTGCCCGCAAGTCCCGTCTCTGCTAGTGTCGCCGGGTTCTGAATCCCCCCGCCGAGATGTCCGCATGGCCCGCAAGAAAGCTTCCCTTGACTTCGAACAGTCCCTCGCCGAGCTGCAAACGCTGGTGGAGCGCCTGGAAAGCGGCGAGCTGTCGCTGGAGGACTCGCTGGGCGCCTTCGAGCAGGGCATCCGCCTGACCCGCGACTGCCAGGCGGCGCTGACCCAGGCGGAGCAGAAAGTGCAGATCCTGCTGGAGCGTGACGGCGAGTTGAGCGAAGCGCCCTTCGATCCGGAAGGCGACGACGCATGATCGCCGCCTACCAGGCGCGCTGCCAGGCGCGTGTCGATGCTGCACTGGAAACCCTGTTCATCGCCCCTCGTGAAGAACTCACCCGCCTCTATGCCGCCATGCGCTACAGCGTGGTCAACGGCGGCAAGCGCGTGCGCCCTCTGCTGGCCTACGCCGCCTGCGAAGCGCTGGGTGGCGAGCTGGAACGCGCCGACGGTGCAGCCTGCGCGGTGGAGCTGATCCACGCCTATTCGCTGGTGCACGACGACCTGCCGGCGATGGACGATGACGACCTGCGTCGCGGCCAGCCGACCACCCATATCGCCTTCGACGAAGCCTGCGCGATTCTCGCTGGCGATGGCCTGCAGACGCTGGCCTTTGAGGTGATCGGTAACGCCCAGCTCAATCCGCAGGACGCCCATACCCGCCTGGACATGCTGCTGATCCTGGCCCGCGCCGCCGGTTCCGCCGGGATGGTCGGTGGTCAGGCGATCGACCTCGAATCGGTCGGCCGCAAGATCGACCAGGCCGCGCTGGAAACCATGCACCGGCACAAGACCGGCGCACTGATCGAGGCCAGCGTGCAGCTTGGCGCCCTGGCCAGCGGCCGCGCCGGCGCCGCAGACCTCGAAGCGCTGCGCCGCTATGCCAAGGCCATCGGCCTGGCCTTCCAGGTGCAGGACGACATCCTCGACGTGGAAAGCGATACCACCACCCTCGGCAAGACCCAGGGCAAGGACCAGGCCCACGACAAGCCCACCTACCCTGCGCTGCTCGGTCTCGATGCCGCCAAGGCCTACGCCCTGACCCTGCGCGACCAGGCAGTGGCCGCCCTGGAAGGTTTCGGCGACTCCGCCGAGCCGCTGCGCGCACTGGCCCGCTATATCGTCGACCGCCGCAACTGATCCCGGTTACCGGGCACGCGCCTTGCGTGTCCGTTGGTGTGAAGCGTCCGATCACCGGGCCCTCCCAGTGCCATGGCCGTTTCGTATACCATATCCGACAACACCCACCTGACCGGATCGCATCGTGCCGCTACCCCTGCGCAACGCGCCCAATCTGGGCATCGCCCCTTCCGCCTCGGAGATCATTGCCAAGCATCTGCGCGAGGCGATCATTTCCGGCCAGCTGGCGGAAAACGAGCCGATCCGCCAGGACGACATCGCCCGGGTGTTCAACGTCAGCAAGATCCCCGTGCGCGAGGCGCTCAAGCGCCTGGAGGCCGAGGGCCTGGTGGAGTTCCAGCGCAACAAGGGCGCGCTGGTGACCAAGATTTCCGAGCCGGAACTGGCGCAGATGTTCGAGGTGCGGGTGGTCCTGGAAGCCCAGGCGATCCGCCTGGCGGTGCCGAACATGACCGAGGAGACCTTCGCGCGCGCCGAACGCATCTGTGCCGACTTCATCGGCGAGGATGACGTGGGCCGCTGGGCCGAGCTGAACTGGGAGCTGCACGCCTGCCTCTACGAGCCGGCGCAGCGGCCGTACCTGCTTGGCCTGATCCGCTCGATCCACGACAAGCTGGAGCGCTACCTGCGCATGCAGATGAGCCTGTCGGCCGGCAAGGAGCGCGCGGATCACGAGCACCATGACATCCTCAACGCCTGCCGTGCGGGCGACGGCGAGTTGGCCGCGCGCCTGCTGGAAGAGCACATCAACGGCGTCTGCCGGACCCTCTACGAGCATCTGCCGAACCGTCCTTCGCCGAGCTGATCGCTCATCGCCCCTGTGCCGATTTCATCATCGGCACGGGGGAAAATCCTCAAGCGCCCACCCTCCCCGCCGCGCCACCCTAGCGTCTACAACAAGACACCCCAGGGGGCAGCATGAAACGCATCCAGGTTCTCGATTCCCACACCGGCGGCGAACCCACGCGCCTGGTGCTCGACGGCTTTCCCGATCTGGGCAAGGGCAGCATGGCCGAGCGCCGCACGCGGCTGGCCGAGGAGCACGACGCCTGGCGCGCCGCAGCGGTATTGGAGCCGCGCGGCAGCGACGTGCTGGTCGGCGCGTTGCTCTGCGAGCCGGTGGACCCGAGCGCCTGTGCCGGGGTGATCTTCTTCAACAACACCGGCTACCTGGGCATGTGCGGCCACGGCACCATCGGCCTGGTGGTCTCGCTGGCGCACCTGGGGCGCATCGGCCCCGGCACGCACAAGATCGAGACGCCGGTCGGCACCGTCGAAGCGACCCTGCACGACGACCGCTCGGTGAGCGTGCGCAACGTGCCCGCCTACCGTTACCGCAAGCAGGTACCGGTGGAAGTGCCCGGCCATGGTCTGGTACACGGCGACATCGCCTGGGGGGGCAACTGGTTCTTCCTGATTTCCGATCATGGCCTGCGCGTGGCCGGCGACAACCTCGAAGCCCTTACCGCCTACACCGTCGCCGTACAGAAGGCGCTGGAAGACCAGGGCATCCGTGGCGAAGACGGCGGACTGATCGACCATATCGAGCTGTTCGCCGACGATCCCGAAGCGGACAGCCGCAACTATGTGCTCTGCCCCGGCAAGGCCTACGACCGCTCGCCCTGCGGCACCGGCACCAGCGCCAAGCTGGCGTGCCTGGCCGCAGACGGCAAGCTGCAGGCCGGCCAGCCCTGGCGCCAGGCCAGCGTGATCGGCAGCCAGTTCGAAGGTCGCTTCGAGTGGACCGGCGAACCATCCGAAGGGCGCATCATCCCGACCATCCGTGGCCGCGCCAACATCAGCGCCGAGGCTACCCTGCTGCTGGAAGAGGACGACCCGTTCGCCTGGGGCATCCGCTCGTGAGCGATGCGGACATCATCGTCATCGGCGCCGGCATCGTCGGCGCCGCCTGCGCCCACGCCCTGGCCCGCCGCGGGCTGGACGTGCTGGTACTGGACGCGCGCCTGCCCGGCGCCACCGCCGTCGGCATGGGCCACCTGCTGGTGCTGGACGACAATGCCGCCGAACTGGCGCTGAGCGACTACTCCTTGCATCGCTGGCGCGAGTGGGGCCGCGACATGCCCGCCGAGTGCGCCTACCGCAGCAACGGCACGCTGTGGCTGGCGGCCAATGACGAAGAGATGGCCGAAGCCGAGCGCAAGTTCGCCGTGCTGCGCGAGCACGGCGTCGCCGCAAAACTGCTGAACAGCGCCGAGTTGCTGCGCGAAGAACCCGAGCTGCGCAGCGACCTGCGCGGCGGGCTGGAGATCACCGGCGACGGCATTCTCTATGCGCCGCGCGCCGCGGCATGGCTGCTTGAGTCGGCGCTGAAACCGATCCGCCAGCGGCAGGCCAAGGTGGTGGAAATCGACGAGCCCCGCGTGCGCCTCGACAACGGCCAATGGCTGAGCGCCAAGGCCGTGGTGCTGGCCAACGGCATCCAGGCCGGCGAGCTGTGCCCCGGCCTGCCCATCGAGCCGAAGAAGGGCCACCTGCTGATCACCGACCGCTACCCCGGCAAGGTCAGCCGCACGCTGGTGGAGCTGGGCTACGTGACCAGCGCGCACAACGCCAGCGGCCCCTCGGTGGCCTGCAACATCCAGCCGCGCCCCACCGGGCAGCTGTTCATCGGCGCCTCGCGGCAGTTCGGCACCACCGATCCGCAGGTGGAAGGCTGGATGCTGGCAAAGATGCTGCGCCGCGCCGTGGACTACATGCCGGGCCTGGCCAACCTCAATGTGATCCGCAGCTGGGCCGGTTTCCGCGCGGCCAGCCCCGACGGCTTGCCGCTGGTGGGCGAACACCCGCAACGCCCCGGCCTATGGCTGGCGGTCGGCCACGAAGGCCTGGGCGTGACCACCGCGCCCGGCACTGCCGACCTGCTGGCCGCCCTGCTGTGCGACGAGCCGCTGCCGCTGGCCGCCGAACCCTATTCCCCGCGCCGCTTCCTCGGAGTCACCGCCCATGCCTGATCTGTTCCTCGACGGCCGGCCCCTGCGCGTCACCGCCGGTACCACGGTGGCCGCCGCGCTCGTCCTGGGCGGCGACGGCACCACCCGCACCTCGGTCAGCGGCCAGCGCCGTGCGCCACTTTGCGGCATGGGCATCTGCCAGGAATGCCGGGTGAACATCGACGGCCAACGCCGCCTGGCCTGCCAGACCCTTTGCCGCGACGGCATGCAGGTGGAGACCCGCCCATGAGCGTGGCTGCCGATATCGTCATCGTCGGCGCCGGTCCGGCCGGCTTATCCGCCGCGCTGGCCGCCGCGCCGAGCGGCGCCAGCATCGTCATCCTCGACGACAACCCGCTGCCAGGCGGACAGATCTGGCGCGACGGTCCGAACGCACATCTGCCGCGCGCGGCCACGGAGCTGCGCGAGCGCGTCGCCGCCTGCGCCAACATCAAGCTGCACAGCGGCACCCGCGTGGTCGCGCTGGCGGGCGAGCGCGGCCTGCTGCTGGAAGATTTCGAACGCGGCTGGCGACTGGACTACCGCAAGCTGATCCTCTGCACCGGCGCCCGTGAACTGCTGCTGCCCTTCCCCGGCTGGACGCTGCCGGGCGTAACCGGCGCGGGCGGTTTGCAGGCGCTGATCAAGGGCGGAGTGCCAGTGAACGGACAGCGCGTGGTAATCGCCGGCAGCGGCCCGCTGCTGCTCGCCAGCGCCGCCACCGCCCGCGCCAATGGCGCACGCGTCGTGAGCATCGCCGAGCAGGCTTCCTGGCCCGCGCTGGCACGCTTCGCGATGAAGCTGCCACGCTGGCCGAACAAGCTGCTGCAGTCCTTCGGCCTATACGACCGAAGCTACCGCGCCGACAGTCATGTGGTTGCCGCGCTGGGCACGGATCATCTGGAAGGCGTACGCCTGAACCAGGGCGGCAAGCAGGTGGAAATCGAGTGCGACCGGCTGGCCTGCGGCTTCGGCCTGATCCCCAACGTGCAGCTCGGCCAGGCGCTGGGTTGCGCCATCGAGAACAGCGCAATCCGCATCGATGCCTGGCAGGCGTGCAGCCGCGCGGGTATCTACGCGGCGGGCGAATGCACAGGCTTCGGCGGCTCCGAACTGGCGCTGGTGGAAGGCCGCATCGCCGGCCTCGCGGCGCTGGGCGAACACGAGAGCGCCCGCGCCCTGTGGCCGCAGCGCCAGCGCTGGCAACGCTTCGCCGATGCACTGCGGCGCGACTTCGCCCTCGATCCGCGCCTGAACCAGCTGGCCGAGCCGGACACCCTGGTGTGCCGCTGCGAAGACGTCCCCTACTCGGCCCTCGCCGGAAAGCCGGACTGGACCACCGCCAAGCTCGCCAGCCGCTGCGGCATGGGCGCCTGCCAGGGCCGCGTGTGCGGCGCCGCCGCCAAGCAGCTGTTCGGCTGGCAGCCGCCGGCGCCGCGCCCGCCATTCAGCCCGGCGCGGGTCGATACTTTGCTGCAACTCGCTGAAGACTGACCGCTGCCCGTAGGGCGCATAAAGCAGCACGCTTTATCAGCCGTCTCTTCCGCCATGCACGGGGGACGGCGGATGACGCCAAAGGCGTTATGCGCCCTACTCCACCCGCGCACCGTCAGATACGCGAGTGGCTTCCCCCCAACCTTTTCGTCCCGTATCTTCAGCCGTGTTCCGACAGCCAAGCCGCTTCCCGATGCACGACCTGATTCCCCAGGACGCCCGCGACCTGGACAGCCTGCTGCAAACCCTGCGGCAGATAACCCCGCTGCTCGATGCCATGCCCGGCGTGGTGTTCTTCATCAAGGACACCGGCGCCCGCTACGTGCTGGTCAACCAGACCCTGGCGCGGCGTTGCGGCGTGAAGGACGCCAGCGAACTGCTCGGACGCACCGCCGATGAGGTCTTCCCCTCGCGCTTCGGCCCGGTCTATACCGAGCAGGACCGCCGCGTGCTGGAAACCGGCGGGCAGCTCAGCGACCAGCTGGAACTGCACCTCTACCCCGCACGCCAGCCCGGCTGGTGCCTGACCCACAAGCTGGCGCTGCGTGATGCGAACGGTAACGTGATCGGCATGGCTGGCATCTCCAGCGACCTGCAGGCGGCGCAGTCGACCCACCCGGCGTACCAGCGCCTGGCGGCGGTGGATGCCTATATCCGCGAGCACTTCGACAAGCCGATCAACCTCGGCGAGCTCACCGAGCTGGCCGGGCTGTCCGTTGCCCAGCTGGAGCGCCACTGCAAGCGTATCTTCCAGCTCACGCCCCGGCAGATGATCCACAAGGCCCGCCTCGGCGCAGCCACCCGCCTGCTCGCGGAAGACCTGCCGATCACCGAGATCGCCCTGCGTTGCGGCTACACCGACCACAGCGCCTTCAGCCGCCAGTTCCGCGCCCTCACCGGGCTGTCGCCGACCCAGTACCGCGAGTCGCAGACCACACTGCGCTGACTCGCAGTGCTTCCATTTGGGGCAGCGAAACACTCGCCTGCTTCATTCGGTAACAGCCTTCAGAACCATCCTTCAGCTACCTCTCCTGCATCTGAACGCTCCGCCCCCTCAACGGCGGGGCCTGCGTCCCATGACTTACACCCGGACGATTTCTGGCACATGCCTTGCTCTAGAAAATATCGTATACGAAATCCCTAATACAAAATCACTGCCCAACACAGACCCAGAGAGGCCCCCATGAAATTCAGTCGAATCGCTGTAGCCCTCACCGCTGTTGCCAGTACCTTCCTCGTCACCCAGGCCCAGGCCGACAAGCTCGACGACATCATCGAATCCGGCAAGCTGCGCTGCGCAGTGACACTGGACTTCCCGCCCATGGGCTCGCGCGATGCGCAGAACAACCCGGTGGGCTTCGACGTCGACTATTGCAACGACCTGGCGAAAGTCCTCGGCGTTACCCCCGAAGTCGTCGAGACGCCCTTCCCCGACCGTATTCCCGCGCTGGTCTCCGGCCGCGCCGACGTCATCGTCGCCTCCACTTCCGACACCCTGGAGCGCGCCAAGACCGTGGCCATGACCGTGCCCTACTTCGCCTTCCAGATGGTGGTGCTGACCCGCGAAGACACCGGCATCAAGAGCTATGACGACATCAAGGGCCGCCCGGTGGGCAACACCAGCGGCACCTACGAAGCCATCGCCCTGGAGAAGGATGTGAAGAAGTGGGGCAACGGCAGCTTCCGCGCCTACCAGACCCAGAACGACACCATCCTCGCCGTCGCCCAGGGCCACATCGACGCCACCGTGGTCACCAACACTGTCGCCGCCTCCACCCTGAAGTCCGGCAAGTACAAGGGCCTGAAAGTGGCGGGCAACGCACCCTACGTCATCGACTACGTGTCGCTGGCGGCGGCGCGCAACGAATACGGCCTGATCCACTACCTCAACCTGTTCGTCAACCAGCAGGTCCGCACCGGTCGCTACGCCGAGCTGTACGAAAAGTGGGTCGGCGGCACCCCGGTCGAGCTCACCGTTCCTCACGTGTACTACTGACGGCGGACCGATGATGTCTTCGATGCACACATCAGACGTTGCGGACGTGGCCCTCACCGGCCGCGTCCTGATGGGCGGCAGCGCCGAAGGGGCGCTGTTGTACGCGGGGACGGGGCTGAGCCTGTGGGGGGGCGTCGATCCCTACACCGGCGAGGTCATCGACCGCCACCACCCGCTCAGCGGCGGCCTGCTGCCCGGCCGGGTGCTGGCGATCCCCAGCGGACGCGGCTCCTGCACCGGCAGCAGCGTGATGCTGGAAATGCTGCTCAACGGCCACGCGCCAGCGGCCCTGCTGCTGGCCGAGCCGGACGAAATCCTCACCCTCGGCGTACTGGTGGCGCAGGTGCTGTTCGGCCGCGCGATCCCGGTGCTGTGCCTGGGGCGCGAGGGGTTCGAGCGGCTTGCCGGCGGCGTCTGGGCGCGCATCGAAGACGGTCGGGTAACGCTTCATCCACAGCGCCCCGCCGATGGCTGGCGGGGCGTGATGGCCAGCGATTCCGGGCCGCTGCCCGCGGGCCTGGCGCTGGACGCCGACGACCGCGCGCTGCTCGACGGCGCGCATGGCAAGGCCGCCCAGGCCGCCATGCAGATCCTCCTGCGCATGGCCGCGCTGCAGGGCGCCAAGGACCTGCTGGACGTGACCCAGGCGCACATCGACGGCTGCATCTACACCGGCCCCGCGAGCCTGCGTTTCGCTCGCCAGCTGGTGGAATGGGGTGCCAGGGTTCGCGTGCCGACCACCCTCAATTCGATTTCCGTGGACCACCGCCGCTGGCGCGAGCTGGGGGTCGACAAAGACTTCGGCGAGCCCGCCAGCGCGGTGGGCGATGCCTACATGGCAATGGGCGCGCAGCTCAGCTACACCTGCGCACCCTACCTGCTGGACACCGCGCCCGGTCTTGGCGACCAGGTGGTCTGGGCCGAATCCAACGCCGTGGTGTACGCCAACAGCGTGCTTGGCGCGCGTACCCTGAAGTACCCGGATTACCTCGACATCTGTATCGCCCTCACCGGCCGCGCGCCGAACGTCGGCAGCCACCGCGACGAAGGCCGGCTGGCCACGCTGCGGGTGGATGTCGAGCTGCCGGCGACGCACGACGAGTCGATCTACCCGCTGCTGGGCTATTACATCGGCTCGCTGTGCGGCAGTCGTATCCCGGTGGTCGACGGCCTGCAACCGCTGGCCCCGGACAGCGACGCGCTGAAAGCCTTCGGCGCGGCCTTCGCCACCACCTCGGCGGCGCCGATGTTCCATGTCGCCGGCGTCACCCCGGAGGCGCCGGACCTTGCCACCGCACTCGGCGGCCAGGCTCCACGCCAGCAGCTGCGCGTCACCCCGGCGGACCTGGTCGCCACCTGGCGCGAGCTGGACCGCGCCAGCGAGCCGACCGTGCAACTGGTGTCCCTGGGCAACCCGCACTTCTCCGCCAGCGAATGCGCCAGCCTCGCAAGGCTGCTGGCCGGGCGGCGCAAGCATCCGGACGTCGCGCTGGTCATCACCCTCGGTCGTGCCGTTCAGGAGCAGGCGCGCGCGGCGGGCCACGTGCAGGTTCTGCAGGACTTCGGTGCGCTGCTGGTCAACGACACCTGCTGGTGCATGCTCGGCGAGCCGATCATCCCGCCGCACTGCACCACGCTGATAACCAACTCGGCGAAGTACGCCCACTACGGCCCTGGCCTCGCTGGCCGCCAGGTTCATTTCGGCAGCCTGGCCGCGTGCGTCGAGGCGGCCTGCAGCGCCCGCGCTGACGGCGGCGTGCCGGCCTGGCTGGGTGGGGAGGCAGGCTGATGTTCAGCAACTACAGCTTCCACTGGCGCTCCGCGTTCAAGGCGCTGCCGGACATGCTCGGCGGCGCCTGGGTGACGCTGGAAACCGCCGCCCTGTCGATGTTCCTGGGGGTGCTCATCGCCCTGCTGCTGACCGTCATGCGGCAGATGACGCACCCGGTCCCGCGCGGCTTCGCCGACACCTGGGTATCGATTGCGCGCAACACCCCGTCGCTGTTCCAGATCTACATCCTGTACTTCGGCCTGGGCTCCTTCGGCCTGCATGTCAGCTCCTGGGTAGCACTGCTGGCGGGGATCACCTTCAACAACGCCGGATACCTCGCGGAGAACTTCCGCGGCGGGCTCAAGGCCGTGCCGGATACCCAGATGCGCGCCGCGCGCTCGCTGGGCATGAGCGCCTTCCAGGCGTACCGGATGATCATCGTTCCGCAGCTGCTGCGCATCGTCTTCTACCCGCTCACCAACCAGATGGTCTGGGCGGTGCTGATGACCTCCCTGGGCGTGGTGGTGGGGCTGAACAACGACCTCACCGGCGTGACCCAGGACTTCAACGTGCGCACCTTCCGCACCTTCGAGTACTTCGCCCTGGCCGCGGTGCTCTATTACCTGATCGCCAAAGTCATCGTGGCGGCCGCCCGCCTGCTGGGCTGGCGACTGTTCCGCTACTAAGGGAGGCAAGGCATGTTCGAAACGAGCTTCACCGCCAACGACCTGCAGTTCCTCCTCCAGGGGGCCTGGGTCACCGTCAAGCTGACCGTCGCCGCGATGCTCCTCGGCACCCTGGCCGGCGTACTGCTGGGTTGGCTGCGCGCCACCCTGCCACGCGCCAGCCTGCCGCTGGGCTGGTTCCTCGACCTGTTCCGCAGCGTGCCGCTGCTGATCCAGTTCGTGCTGTTCAACTCGCTGAAAAGCATCATCGGCTTGAACTGGAGCGCCTTCTCCGTCGGCTGCCTGGTGCTGGGCATCTACGCGGCGGCGTTCTGCACCGAGATCGTCCGCAGCGGCATCCTCGCCGTGCAGCCCAGCCTGCGCCGCGCCAGTCGCTCCCTGGGTCTCTCCTACTGGCAGGACCTGCGCTACATCGTGCTGCCGCTGGCCACCCGCGTGGCCTTCCCCGGCTGGCTGAACCTGGTGCTGGGGGTGATGAAGGACACCGCGCTGGTCATGTGGATCGGCATCGTCGAGCTGCTGCGCGCGTCGCAGACCATCGTCACGCGCATTCAGGAACCCTTGCTGGTGCTGTGCATCGCCGGGGTCATCTATTACCTCATGAGCTGGGTGGTGGCGCGCCTCGGCACCCGTCTGGAAAGAAGGTGGCAGGAAAATGATTGAAATCAACAACGTGCACAAAGCCTACGGCGACCTCGAAGTGGTCAAGGGCGTGAGCCTGAGCGTGAAGAAGGGTGAAGTGGTCTCGATCATCGGCGGCTCGGGTTCGGGCAAGTCCACCCTGCTGATGTGCATCAACGGCCTGGAGCCGATCCAGAAGGGCAGCATCCGCGTCGACGGCACCGAAGTGCATGCCAAGGGCACCGACCTGAACAAGCTGCGGCAGAAGATCGGCATCGTCTTCCAGCAATGGAATGCCTTCCCCCACCTCACCGTGCTGGAGAACGTGATGCTGGCCCCGCGCAAGGTGCTCGGCCAGAGCAAGGACGAAGCCGAGGCGATGGCGGTGAAGCAGCTCAAGCACGTGGGCCTGGGCGACAAGCTCAATGTATTCCCCAACAAGCTCTCCGGCGGCCAGCAGCAGCGCATGGCGATTGCCCGCGCGCTGGCCATGTCGCCGGACTACATGCTGTTCGACGAAGCCACCTCGGCGCTCGACCCGCAACTGGTGGGCGAGGTGCTCGACACCATGCGCCTGCTCGCCGAGGAAGGCATGACCATGGTGCTGGTGACCCACGAGATCCGCTTCGCCCGCGATGTATCCGACCGCGTGGCGTTCTTCCGCAACGGGCTGGTCCACGAGATCGGCGCGCCGGACCAGGTGATCGGCAATCCGCAGCAGCCGGAGACGGCTGACTTCTTGAGATCGGTGCTGTAACGGCGCCACGGAACAGGAGACAGACATGCGTTCGAGCAAGATCATCCACGTGGTCAGCTGCCACGCCGAAGGCGAAGTCGGCGACGTCATCGTTGGCGGAGTCGCCCCGCCGCCGGGCGACACGGTGTGGGCGCAGTCGCGCTGGATCGCCAGCGACGACACGTTGCGCAACTTCGTCCTCAACGAGCCGCGCGGCGGCGTGTTCCGCCACGTGAACCTGCTGGTCCCGGCGAAGGACCCGCGCGCGCAGATGGCCTGGATCATCATGGAGCCGGCGGACACCCCGCCGATGTCCGGCTCCAACTCGCTGTGCGTGAGCACAGTGCTGCTCGACAGCGGCATCCTGCCGATGCAGGAACCGCAGACCCGCCTGACCCTGGAAGCTCCCGGCGGTCTGATCGAAGCCGTGGCCGACTGCAAGGACGGCAAGGTGCAGCGCGTGGAAGTGCGCAACCTGCCCTCCTTCGCCGACAAACTCGACGCCTGGATCGAGGTGGAAGGCATCGGCTCGCTGCAAGTCGATACCGCCTACGGCGGCGACAGTTTCGTCATCGCCGACGCCCATGCCCTGGGCTTCACCCTGCATGCCTCGGAAGCCGCCGACCTGGTCGCCACCGGACTGAAGATCACCCATGCGGCGAACCAGCAGTTGGGCTTCAAGCACCCGGAAAACCACGACTGGGCGCACATCTCCTTCTGCCAGCTGGCCGCCCCGGTGGAGCGCATCGACGGCGTGCTGCACGGCCGCAACGCGGTGGTCATCCGCCCCGGCAAGATCGACCGCTCGCCCTGCGGCACCGGCTGCTCGGCGCGCATGGCGGTGCTGCATGCCAAGGGTCAGCTGAAGGACGGCGAACGCTTCGTCGGCCACTCGATCATCGGTTCGCAGTTCCACTGCCGCATCGACGGCCTCACCGACGTCGGCGGCAAGCCCGCCATCCACCCGCGCATTGCCGGGCGTGCCTGGATCACCGGCACCCACCAGCACCTGCTCGACCCGGACGATCCGTGGCCCGAAGGCTACCGGCTCTCCGATACCTGGCCCAACGGCTACTGATTCCAACCCATTTCGCCGCGTAGCGGCACCCAACAGGCTCGCGCAGCGGGTCGAACCACGAAATGCAGCGGAAATCCCCCGGTCATTTCGTATACGAAATACAATTGGAGGCAACATGAGCAAGAAGGTCAATTGGAGCGGTGTATTCCCCGCGGTAACCACCCAGTTCAACGACGATTTCTCGGTCAACCTGGAAGCCACCCACAAGGTGATTTCCAACCTGGTGCGCGATGGTGTATCCGGGCTGGTGGTATGCGGCAGCGTGGGTGAGAACACCTCGCTGACCATCGAGGAGAAGATGGCCGTCACCGAGGTCGCCAAGGACGCCTCCGGCGGCCGCGTGCCGGTGATCTGCGGCATCGCCGAGTTCACCAGCCATGGCGCCTCCCAGGTAGCCAAGGCGGTGCAGAAGGTCGGCGTCGACGGCCTCATGGTCATGCCTGCGCTGGTCTACTCCTCCAAGCCCCACGAGACCGCCGCGCACTTCCGCAGCGTGGCCACCAGCACCGACCTGCCGGTGATGGTCTACAACAACCCGCCGATCTACAAGAACGACGTCACCCCGGACATCCTCATCTCCCTGGCCGACTGCGAGAACATCGTCTGCTTCAAGGACAGCTCCGGCGACACCCGCCGCTTCATCGACGTGCGCAATGAAGTGGGCGACCGCTTCATCCTCTTCGCCGGCCTCGACGACGTGGTGCTGGAGAGCATCGCGGTGGGCGCCGAGGGCTGGATCTCCGGCATGTCCAACGTCTTCCCGCAGGAAGGCGAGACCATCTTCCGCCTGTGCAAGGCCGGCCGCTTCGAAGAAGCCATGCCGATCTACGAATGGCTGATGCCGATCCTCCACCTCGACGCCCGTCCGGACCTGGTGCAGTGCATCAAGCTCTGCGAAGAGATCGCCGGCCGCGGCACTGCCCTCACCCGCCCGCCGCGCCTGGCGCTGCAAGGGGCCGACCGCGAGCACGTCGAGCGGATCATGGCCAAGGCCCTGGCCACCCGGCCAAAGCTGCCTGACGTGGGACTCTGAGCGGCGATTGCCTCCCCCTCTCCCTAAGGGAGAGGGCTGGGGTGAGGGGCTCGTGCTCCTCGCCTCCCTCTTTCCACCAGAGAGCCCGACCATGACCGCCCAGAACTTCATCGCCGGCCAGCGCGTCGGCACCGGCAGCATCCGCCTGCAGAGCCTCGACGCCAGCACCGGAGAAGCCCTGCCCCGCGAATTCCTCCAGGCCACCCCGGATGAGGTGGACGCCGCCGCCCTCGCCGCCGAAGCCGCCTTCCCGATTTACAGCCGACTGCCCGCCGAACGCCGCGCCGCATTCCTCGACGCAATCGCCAATGAACTGGAAGCGCTGGGGGACGACTTCGTCGCCACCGTCTGCCGCGAAACCGCCCTGCCCGCCGCGCGCATCCAGGGTGAACGCGGCCGCACCGCGAACCAGATGCGCCTGTTCGCCAAGGTACTGCGCCGTGGCGACTTCCTCGGCGCCCGCATCGACCGCGCGCAGCCCCAGCGCCAGCCGCTGCCACGCCCGGACCTGCGCCAGTACCGCACCGGCGTCGGCCCGGTGGCGGTGTTCGGCGCCAGCAACTTCCCCCTGGCCTTCTCCACCGCCGGCGGCGATACCGCCGCCGCGCTGGCGGCCGGCTGCCCGGTGGTGGTGAAAGCCCACAGCGGCCATATGGCCACCGCCGAGCGGGTGGCCGAAGCGATTCTTCGCGCGGCCGAAACCACCGGGATGCCGGCCGGGGTGTTCAACATGATCTACGGCGGTGGCGTCGGCGAAGCGCTGGTGAAGCACCCGGCGATCCAGGCCGTCGGCTTCACCGGTTCGTTGAAAGGCGGTCGCGCGCTCTGCGACCTGGCCGCCGCCCGCCCGCAGCCAATCCCGGTATTTGCCGAAATGAGCAGCATCAACCCGGTGCTGGTCCTGCCGGCCGCCCTGCAGACGCGCGGCGAGCAAGTGGCCCGCGAGCTAGCGGACTCGGTGGTGCTCGGCTGCGGCCAGTTCTGCACCAACCCCGGCCTGGTCATCGGCATCGCCTCGCCGGCCTTCAGCCTGTTCACCGCCCAGCTGATCGCCGAACTCGGCCAGCGCCCGGCGCAGACCATGCTCAACGCCGGCACCCTGAAGAGCTATGAACAGGGCCTCGCCCGCCTGCACGCCCACCCCGGCGTGCGTCATCTCGCCGGGCAGGCGCAGGAAGGCCGACAGGCGCGACCGCAACTGTTCCAGGCGGATGCCCGCTTGCTGCTGGAGGGCGACGAGTTGCTGCAGGAGGAAGTCTTCGGCCCGACCACCGTGCTGGTGGAAGTCGCCGACGCGACCGAACTGCACAGCGCCCTGGCGGCCCTGCACGGCCAGCTCACCGCGACCCTGATCGCCGAGCCTGCCGACCTCGCGCAGTTCACCGCGCTGGTACCACTGCTGGAACGCAAGGCCGGCCGCCTGCTGCTCAACGGCTACCCGACCGGCGTGGAAGTCTGCGACGCGATGGTCCACGGCGGCCCCTACCCGGCCACGTCCGACGCGCGCGGCACTTCGGTGGGCAGCCTGGCCATCGACCGCTTCCTGCGCCCGGCGTGCTACCAGAACTACCCCGACGCGCTGCTGCCCGATGCGCTGAAGGACGCCAATCCGCTGGGCATCGCCCGGCTGGTGGATGGCGAGACGACGCGGGAGCCGCTGTCCCGCTGAGGGTTCGTCGGTGCGGGAGTGAACTGTCGGCCAGTCCCGCGCCGATGCTCAGCCCCGGCCTTGCGCCGGGGATTTTTTACTTGCGCCGGATCGCGCACGTGGGCTTTTCGTAGGAGCGAGCTTGCTCGCTCCTACAGAGAATGCGCCCCGCGTTATTCCAGCAACCCACGCAAATCGGCATACAACGAATCGCTGATCTCCACACCCTCCGCCAGGCTGCGCTTGCGCGCGGCGAAGCGCCGTTGCGATGGCAGGCGCGCGCCCATGTCGACGATGGATTCGAACAGCGTCTCCGCCCGCGCCAGGTGCTGCGCCGCATCGGCACCAAGGAAGCGCGTGGGGTCGATGGCGATCAGCAGTTCGCCGTGGTAAGGCGAGGACTTCGTCCCGGCGTCGAAGACCGAGGATTCGGCGCTGGTCAGGTCGCCGATCAAGGGCCCGGCGATCAGTTCCACCATGGTCGCCAGCGCCGACCCCTTGTGCCCGCCGAAGGTCAGCATGGCGCCCGCGAGCACCGCACTGGGATCGGTACTGGGGTTGCCCTCGGCATCGATACCCCACCCCAGCGGAATCGCCTTGCCCTCGCGCTCGTGCAGCTGGATTTCCCCACGCGCCACGACCGTGGTGGCGAAGTCGAAGACGTACGGATCGCTGTCCCCACGGGGCCAGCCAAAAGCGATGGGATTGGTGCCGAACAGCGGCCGCGTGCCACCCGCCGGCGCCACGTAAGCCTGGGCGGGCGTGACTGCCAGCGCCACCAGGCCGTGGGCAGTGATCCGCTCGATCTCTACCCACAGCGCCGAGAAGTGCACGCAACGGTTGATCGCCATCGCGGCGATGCCCTGGCTGCGCGCCTTCTCCACCAGCGTAGGCAGGCCAAGATCGAAGGCGCACTGCGAGAAACCACCCTTGGCATCGACGCGCACCAGCGCCGGCGCGGGCTCCGACAGCGTCGGCACGGCATCGAGCGAGACCTTGCCGGCACGAGCCGTGTGGATGCAGCCCAGCAGCCGCCAGACGCCATGGGACGAACAACCATCGCGCTCGCCGGCCATCACGGTGTCAGTCACGCCCTGCACATGGGGTTCGGTGAATCCATGATGGCGCAGTATCGCCTCAGACAGGTTACGTAGTTCTTCCAGGCTCAGTCGGGCCACAGGCTTCTCCTTGGGTCTCGTGGAATCATCAGAAGGTTTCCGAATTGCCCTTCACTGTGAAGGGCTGAACCTTGCACAGCTTGTCCTTTATCACCGTGCCGGAAGACGAAAACGGCACAGCCTGCAGATCAGATTTTTCGCACAAATCAAAGCGTAGGGCCTACGTAGTCCGAATCAGAGGATTCGGCGATTGTGCCCGTCCGCCGGACACCCCTGGCGGTCTTGACCGAAGGCCCCACCATTGCTGGCTCTGCGCGTAACGCAGCGCGCCCGATGCGTCCGCCCCCCCAGTGCTGCAGTGCAATAAAGGCGCACTCATAGAGCACCGGCGTCAAGAATCCAACAAACCTGGCAACCCGCTGATTTGTTAACGAAAAACACCAATAGAGAAATTTCAATCCATGAATAAAGCTATAGGAAACAACCGCAATATTTCCTCCGCGCCGGATCTGCTGAATGACGGTCAAGTCGAGGTATACCCCGCCTACGTCGTCCCCAGCATGCCGGTCGAAGTCACCAACCTGTATGGCAGCAACTACTCCATCGGGACCATGACCACTGTGAGCAGCACCGTTTCCACCGGCGAACTGTCGACTTCGTATGCATCGCCCCTGAGCACCACACCGCAGTCGAGCTATGCGTCCAGAGGCTTGCTCGGCAATGGTCTGCTGAAAGCGACTACCGCGCCGGCCATGACCTTCGCCGCCACCGACCATGCCGGTCCGGTCACGGGCGAGCTGGCCAGCGGTGCCACCACCGACGACATCCGCCCGGTCTTCCACGGCACCGCCACCCCCAACACGCTGGTCAGCATCGTCGCCGAAATGATCGGTGCCGACGGCAAGCCTGTCGCCGGCGGCAGCTTCGAGGTGGGCAAGGCCCTCGTCCAGCAGAACGGCACCTGGGAATTCACCCCCTATGCCCCGCTCAAGGACGGCGCCTATGACTTCCACATCAGCCAGGGCCAGGAGAGCAGTGCCGCGTTCCGCCTGACCATCGATCGCGCCTGGACCGACGGCACCGAGCCGACCGACCAGCCGCAACAGCCTGAACAGCCTGTTCCTGAGCAACCGACTCAACCGGAACAGCCTCAACAGCCAGAGCAACCGGAGCAGCCGACCTCCAAGGCCATGACCTTCGCCGCCACCGACCATGCCGGTCCGGTCACGGGCGAGCTGGCCAGCGGCGCCACCACCGACGACATCCGTCCGGTCTTCCACGGCACCGCCACCCCCAACACGCTGGTCAGCATCGTCGCCGAAATGATCGGTGCCGACGGCAAGCCTGTCGCTGGCGGCAGCTTCGAGGTGGGCAAGGCCCTCGTCCAGCAGAACGGCACCTGGGAATTCACCCCCTACGCCCCGCTCAAGGACGGCGCCTATGACTTCCACATCAGCCAGGGCCAGGAGAGCAGTGCCGCGTTCCGCCTGACCATCGACCGCGCCTGGACCGACGACGTCAGCACCTCGAAAGGCTCTTTCCTGCCCAGCCATGGCATGGAACTGGATCTGAGTGGCCTGAGCGCGTCCTCTCACGACGACAGCTCCAGCGTCCAGAGCGCCTCCGCCGGCAAGGCATCGCTGCCGTCGCTGAGCAATGTGTTGGAAATCGCTACCCATGAGCTGCCGCTGGCAGGTAATGGCTTCGCCACCAACGCCAACGCGTCGGTATCGTCTGTCTCGTACTACGCTCCGGCCGACTTCCACCCGGTGAAACTCGACGAGCTGACCGTCCAGCACGTCGTGGTGTAACCCCCTGTTGTACGGCGGGCCTCCTCGCGAGGTCCGCTGTGCGGCTTTCCGCCGCAAGTACCTCTCCTTCTCCCGCCAGACCGCTTTCACCCCGCAACACGGCAGCGTCCGTCCAGGCCGCGTCCGCGTAGCGCCCGACACCCGCGCCAAATCCCGACTATCCGGTCGTCCGAAGGATTGGCCCCACGTTGCTTGGGCCAATCCAGAGCATCAGGTAAACTCCCGCATCTTTTGCCTTCTCATAACGATCAGCCTGATGCCCACGACGTTCCACGAGATTCCCCGCGAGCGCCCCGCCACGCCCCTGCTCGACCGCGCCAGCACGCCGGTCGAACTGCGTCGGCTGGGCGAGACGGAGCTGCTGACCCTCGCTGACGAACTGCGCCAGTACCTGCTGTACAGCGTCGGCCAGACCGGCGGCCACTTTGGCGCCGGGCTCGGCGTGATCGAGCTGACGGTCGCCTTGCACTACGTCTTCGACACCCCGGACGACCGTCTGGTGTGGGACGTCGGCCACCAGGCCTACCCGCACAAGATCCTCACCGGTCGCCGCGAGCGCATGGGCACGCTGCGCCAGAAGGACGGCCTGGCCGCCTTCCCGCGTCGCTCGGAGAGCGAGTACGACACCTTCGGCGTCGGCCACTCCAGCACCTCCATCAGCGCCGCCCTGGGCATGGCCATCGCCGCGCGCATGCAGGGTTCGGGCCGCAAGTCGGTGGCGGTGATCGGCGATGGCGCGTTGACCGCAGGCATGGCCTTCGAGGCGCTCAACCACGCGTCGGACGTGAAGGCCAACATGCTGGTAGTCCTCAACGACAACGACATGTCGATCTCCAAGAACGTCGGCGGCCTGTCCAACTACCTGGCCAAGATCATCTCCAGCCGCACCTATTCGAGCATGCGCGAGGGCAGCAAGAAGATCCTCTCGCGCCTGCCCGGCGCCTGGGAGATCGCGCGCAAGGTCGAGGAACATGCCAAGGGCATGCTGGTCCCCGGCACCCTGTTCGAGGAGCTGGGCTGGAACTACGTCGGCCCCATCGACGGCCACGACCTGCCGACCCTGATCGCCACCCTGCGCAACATGCGTGACCTGGACGGCCCGCAGTTCCTCCACGTGGTCACCAAGAAGGGCAAGGGCTTCGGCCCGGCCGAGGTCGACCCGATCGGCTACCACGCCATCACCAAGCTGGAGCCGATCAAGGCCCCGGCGGAACCGAAGAAGCCCTCCGGGCCCAAGTACTCCAGCGTGTTCGGCCAGTGGCTGTGCGACATGGCAGCGCAGGACCCGCGCCTGGTCGGCATTACCCCGGCGATGAAGGAAGGTTCGGACCTGGTGGCCTTCGCCGACAAGTTCCCGGACCGCTACTTCGACGTCGCCATCGCCGAGCAGCACGCCGTGACCCTGGCGGCCGGCATGGCCTGCGACGGCGCAAAGCCGGTGGTGGCGATCTACTCCACCTTCCTGCAGCGCGGCTACGACCAACTGATCCACGACGTCGCGGTGCAGAACCTCGACGTTCTGTTCGCCATCGACCGGGCAGGTCTCGTCGGCGAAGACGGCCCGACCCACGCCGGCAGCTTCGACCTCTCCTACCTGCGCTGCATCCCTGGCATGCTGGTGATGACCCCCAGCGACGAGAATGAACTGCGCAAGCTGCTCACCACCGGCCATCACTTCGAAGGCCCGGCGGCGGTGCGCTACCCGCGCGGCACCGGCCCCAACGCGCCCATCGAACAGGCGCTGGAGCCGGTGGAAATCGGCAAAGGCGTGGTGCGCCGCGAAGGCAAGGCCGGCAAGGTCGCCTTCCTGGTGTTCGGCGTGCAGCTGGCCGAGGCACTGAAAGTGGCGGAGCAGTTCGACGCGACCGTCGCCGACATGCGCTTCGTCAAGCCGCTGGACGAGGAACTGGTGCGCCAGCTGGCGGCCAGCCACGAACTGCTGGTGACCCTCGAGGAAAACTCGGTGATGGGTGGCGCCGGCGCCGCCGTCAGCGAATTCCTCGCCCGCGAGAACATCCTGCAGCCGGTCCTGCACCTGGGCCTGCCGGACTACTACGTGGAGCACGCCAAGCCGGCGCAGATGCTCGCCGAGTGCGGTCTTGACGCTGCCGGCATCGAACGCTCGGTGGGCGCTCGCCTGGAGGCGCTCGGCAACCGCTGAGCGCATGCCTCTCCCGGAGTATTGCCAGCGACGGGCGCACCCACTAAGGTGCGCCCGTTTTCGTTCGAGGTAACGGGAAGCAGGTGAAAGACCTGCGCTGCCCCCGCAACGGTAACCGACCGCAGGCCCTGGCCTGCCGCGCTGTGAACCGCCACTGTGCATCCGCATGGGAAGGCCGCAGACGTGAGCGTCGGCAGCCCGGAGACCGCCCTCGTACGCCCCGACTGGTGTTGCGGAGGGCCGCACCGTCAAGTGCGGCCTGCCGCCCTTGCCACGCCCTCCTCGAAAGTCATCCGACCGCTTTTGAGGACGTTCCATGAAACTGACCCGACTCGCCCTGGCCACCGGCCTCCTGCCCGGCCTGGCCTTCGCCGATGCCAGCGTTCCGAGCGGTGACATCTACGCCATGCCCGCGCTGGTGATCACCTCCGGTCGCCAGGTCCAGCCGCGCGCCCAGGCCACCTCCGCCAACAGCGTGTTCACCCGCCAGGACATCGAGCGCCTGCAGGTGCGCAGCGTGCCCGAGCTGCTCAAGCGCGTGCCCGGTGTACAGATCGGCAGCTCCGGCGGCGTGATCTCCTACTCCGTGCGCGGCACCAGCACCGCGCAGACCCTGGTGCTGGTCGACGGCCAGCGCATCGCCTCGGCCAGCACCGGCATCGCCCGCCTGGACTACCTGAGCATCGACAATATCGAGCGCGTGGAAGTGACCCGTGGCCCGCGTTCCTCGCTGTACGGCGCCGACGCCATCGGCGGCGTGATCCAGATCTTCACCCGCCGCGGCGAAGCCGGACTGCACCCGGAAGTGCGCCTGGCGGCCGGCAGCTACGGCACTGTCGAGCGCAGCATGAACCTGTCCGGCGGCGACGAGCGCACCACCTACAGCCTGGGTGGTAGCCTCGACGAGAGCGCCGGCTGGGACCGCACCACCGACAAGGTCGGCGCCGACAGCGACCACGATGCCCAGCGCAACAAGGCCGTGCACCTGAACCTCGACCACCGTTTCAACGAGGACTGGAAGGCCGGCCTGAACCTCAACGACCAGCGCGGCAAGAACGAGTACGACGACGCCTACAACTTCGACCCGGGCTCGCCCCGCGACGAATTCCGCGTCAGCAGCTACAGCGGCTTCCTCGACGGCCAGCTCAATGACATCTGGAACAGCCGCCTGGAACTGGGCCGCAGCTTCGACCGCAACAAGGCTCTGGGCGCCGCCGACAGCTGGAACAACGGCACCCTGGAAACCACCCGCTACTCGGCGGGCTGGATCAACCGCCTGCAACTGGACGCCGCCAACCAGCTCGCCCTCGGCACCGACTGGTACGAAGACCGGGTGGAAGGCAGCTCCGCGCCCGACCAGGACCGGCGCGAGAACCACGCCTTCTTCGTCCAGCACAGCTTCAAGGGCGAATCCTTCGGCACCGAACTGGGCCTGCGCCACGACGACAACCAGGTCTACGGCACCCAGAACAGCTGGAACGCCGCCTTCAGCCTGCCGGTGGGCGACAACCAGAGCTGGATCGCCAGCTACGGCGAAGGCTTCCGCGCGCCGACCTTCAGCGACCTCTACTACCCCGGCGCCGGCAACCCCAACCTCAAGGCCGAGACCTCGAAGACCTATGAGCTGCAATGGCGTGGCGACTTCTCCGGGACCCACCTGGAGACCTCGCTGTACCGCACCGAGGTCGACAACCTGATCGCCTGGGACAGCACCAGCAACCAGCCGGAGAACATCGCCAAGGCGCGCATCGACGGCTTCGAGGCCAGCGTCGCCCGCAAGGTGCTGGGCTGGCAGGCCAACCTGGGCCTGAGCCTGATCGACCCGCGTGACCGCGACACCGGCCACACCCTGCCGACCCGCGCCCGTCGCACCCTGAGCCTGGACCTCGACCGGCAGTTCGGCGCCTACGGCGTCGGCGGCTCCTGGCGCGCGGTCAGCCAGCGCTACGACGACGCGGCCAACACCCGCGAACTCGGCGGCTACGGCGTGCTCGACCTGCGCACCAGTTGGCTGGCCAGCGACGAACTGCGCTTCGACCTGAAGCTCGATAACGCGCTGGACCGCGACTACGCCCTGGGCGACTACCTGCGCCCGACCAGTCCGACGGACTACATGGGCGAAGCACACCCGTACCGCGAACCAGGCCGCACCGCACTGCTGGCGGTGACCTGGACGCCGGAGCTGTAAGGCCTTCCGAAGACCCCAGCGCTTCTGTGCTTTTGTAGGATGGCGTGGAGCGAAGCGATACCCATCAGCCCCTGTATCGACCGCATGGGTATCGCCAGGGCTCCACCCATCCTACGGTTCGACGCTCCCGAACACCGTAGGAGCGGGCTATGACCGCGATTCGCGCCCATGGGCTAGGCGCCCCCTCGGTCCTACGACGAGCAGCCCGGCGTGACCCGATCGATCAGCGCGAGCCAGATCCTGTAGGAGCGAGCTTGCTCGCGAACCCGCCCGGCAGCGGACCTAAACCAGAAGCCCGGCCATCCGCCCCAGCTCCGCGCAATCCTGCGCGTGCCAGTCGGTCAGCTCCGGCCAGGGGTTGTCGGCCAGGTTGACCAGCGCACTGTGTGCGCCAGCCGCGCGGGCGCAGTCGAGGTCGAAGCGGTAGTCACCGACCATCAGCATCCGCTGCGGCGCCACGTCCCAGCGCGCCGCCAGACGCAGCAGGCCGTCCGGGCTGGGCTTGGGATCAGCCTCGCCACGGCCGAGGACGTCCTCGGTGAGGAAGCAGTCGCCAACACCGATGGCGTCCAGGGTAATCAGCGCCAGCTCATGGGCATTGCGGGTCAGGATGCCGAGTCGATAGCCCGCGCCGTGCAGCGCGCGCACCAGCGCCACCGCGCCGGGCGCGGCGGTCGACGCCACGGCCAGCTCGCGCTCGTGCTCCAGCAACCAGGCGTGCTTGGCGGCCGCCTCGTCCTCCGGCAGTGCCGCCAGGTGGGAAAGGATGTCGTGCTCCAGGGGAATGCCCAGGGCCCGTTTGATCGCCGGGAAGTCGTGCACCGCCAGGGTCAGGGTGCCGTCCATGTCGAACACCCAGTGGCGGATTTCGTCGAGTTTCACGACCAGTCCTCGCGGTGGCGGATCAGGCCTTCCTGGGTCGCCGAAGCCACCAACTGGCCGTCACGGTTGAACACGCTGCCACGCACGAAGCCACGGCCATTGCCGGCCCAGGGACTGTCGATGGCGTAGAGCAGCCACTCGTCCGCGCGCAGGTCGCGATGGAACCACACGGAATGGTCGATGGTGGCGACCTGCATGTCCTTCTGCCACACCGAGCGACCGTGGGGCAGCAGCGAGGTGGTGAGGAAACCGAAGTCCGAGGCGTAGGCGAGGATGTACTTGTGCAGCGCCGGCACGTCCGGCAGCTTGCCGTCGGCGCGCAGCCAGAGGTACTTGATCGGCTCGCCGACCAGCGGATCGTAGGGGTCGTTCTGGGTGACCGGGCGGATCTCGATGGGCTTGGGGTACAGCAGCTTGTCGCGGATCAGCTCGGGGAACTGCTCGGCGCTGCGCCGCTTGAGCTCGGTGTCCGTGGGCAGGTTTTCCGGGCCGACCACGTCGGGCATGGCGATCTGGTGCTCGAAGCCGCCCTCGTCGGTCTGGAACGAGGTGCTCAGGGCGAAGATCGGCTGGCCCTTCTGGATCGCGGTGACGCGGCGCGTGCTGAAGGTGCCGCCGTCGCGCACACGATCGACCTGATAAACGACCGGCTTGCTGGCATCCCCCGGACGCAGGAAGTAGCCGTGCATCGAATGCACGTGACGCGCCGGGTCCACCGTCTGGCTGGCCGCCGACAGCGCCTGGCCGAGTACCTGCCCGCCATACAGCTGGCGGAACCCGAGGTCCTGGCTCGTACCGCGAAACAGGTTCTCCTCGATGGGTTCCAGGCTCAACAGAGCCACCAGGTTGTCCAGGATCTGGGTCATGCGCTTTCCTCGAAAGACTCTACAGCTCGAATGGGTGACGACGCGGCGCCGGGTAGGCGGGGAGACTGGTCAGGCGAGTGTCCCATACCGCGCGGCCGATGGTGAAATGATAGAGGCTGACCGGGCGGTCCGGTCCGTCGCCGAGCAATTCCTCCACCATCGGGTCGAAGTAGCAGCCGATGCCGGTGCCCGAAATCCCCGCCGCCTCGGCCTCCAGGTACAGCAACTGGCCGATCTGCCCGCATTCCCAGTACAGGCGCGGATAGGTCCAGGCGCCTTTGGTGAGCGCGGCATCGAGGTCGGCCAGCATGGCGAAGGCCACGCAGCCGTCGCTGGCGATGTCCTGCCCGCAGGAGAGGAAGGCCGACAGGCCGCGCGCATCGCCTTGCAGCAGGCGGTACAGCGGCAGCCCCGACTCGATGACCGGCTGCCACTGGAAGTCATCGCGCAATCCTCCCGGTTGCCGACCGCTGCGCCCCAGCCAGTAGAGCCCCGGCGCCAGGTCCTGGACGCGGTGGACGAACAGCAGCAGGTCGATGCGCGCCGGCTCGCCGGTGCAGGCGAATGGCACGGGCGACTGTTCCGGCATCAGGCGGCGCAACCAGGCGTAGAGCAGTTCGGCGTGGATGCCGCTGCGGCCATCCATGGACTGCGCGCTACGCCGGCGGTGGAGGATCGGGCGCAGTGGCAGGCCGGGGTTGGCCGGCTGTTCCGGAGTTCTGCTGTTTTCCGGATTATCCCCCTTCGGGCCAGCGCTGTTCCGCGATGAAGCCGCGGTCCCGCGATCGCGGGAATGACGGTCTGGCCCCTCGCCCGAAACGGGCGCTGAAGTGGAGCTTTCGACTTCACGAAGATGAGGACTCTCCCCCCTCGTCACTCCCGCGAACGCGGGAGCCCAGCTAGCCGCGGCAGGCAGCACTGGGGCACGACAGAGCCCATGCACCCGCTCCAGCTCCGGCCAGTGGCGATAATCCCGCGACAAACGATTGGGCGCGCCACTCAGCGGCAGTTCCGCGAGCCCCTTGAGCAGCGTATCCGGCAGCGGGAATTCGGCAGCCTGCGGCGGACCGATCCAGAGCAGCACGTCCACGCATTCGCGCTCGTTGAAACCCTCGCGGTCGAGGCCGAACACGGCATCCAGCCGCGCCTCGGCAACACCGCGCAGCAGACGCACTTCCCACCCCTGAATGGCCGCAGCAATGCCCAGGCAGGCCAGCGCATGGCCGAGGTCGTGATTGCAGTAACGGTAGGCACGCTCGCCGTACTTCCACGCCTCGCGCCAGGGAATGCTGGCCAGCGCCAGCAGGAAACCGCCAGTGGGCAACACGTCATTCAGCTGATCTGCCAGCGGTACGGCCAGCTCGGCGCACACCTCCAGCCCATGCTCGTCAGCGCTGTAGTGCGCCAACAGCGCCGCGTTATCCACAGCCCCGGCCGGCAGCAGCAGATAGGCCTCGGTGGGATGCAGGTTACCGCTCGACGGATTGACCCGCAGCGCCCAGCGGTTGCCACCTGCCTCTTTCCAGGCAGACAGCGCCAGGCTGTCGTAGAGCAGCTGCGAAACACTGTGCAGACTTAGCGGCGTCGGCTGGCCGATGGGCCCGACGAACACCTCGTCGTAACCCGGCGACTCTTCCTGCGGCCGATGCAGCAACTCGACGAGACGAGCGCCGGCATAGCGGCGGAATGGCGCCGGTTGGGTCGCCCAGTCGAGCTGGCCGGGACCGGGAGCGAAGCACTCCGGGCGGTGGCAGCTCAACGCATGGTAGGCGCGCACACCGTCGGCGGGAGTCATGCCCGCGCCTCCCGGTTGATCCGGTACAGCACGTGCTGGCGCAATGCGTGGCCTTCCGGCAGACGTGGGTGTTCGAAGTCACCGGCCTCGTCCCGGCGCATGCCCAGGCGCTGCATCAATCCCTGGGACGGCAGGTTGGCCGGCACGGTGAAGGCCACCACCTCCGCCAGCTTCAGCGAGTCGAAGGCGAACGCCAGCACCGCGCGCGCCGCTTCCAGCGCGTACCCCCGGCGCCAATAGGCAGCATTGAAGCGCCAGCCGATTTCCACCGCCGGGGTGAAGCTCGCCTCGAAGGACACCTTCTGCAGGCCGAGCACGCCGATGAAGGCACCGTCCTCGCGGCGTTCGACGATCCACTGGCCGAAGCCGTGCTCGTCGAAGTGCAGCAGGATGCGCGCGGCCAGCAGATCGCTGTCCTCGCGGCTCATGCAGGCGGGGAAATAGCGCATCACCTCGGCGTCGGCGTTCAGCGCGGCGAATGCCGGCAGATCGGCGGTGCGCCAGGGCCGCAGCAGCAGGCGCTCGGTGGTCAGACTGGGGATTTCCATCGACGGGCCTTCGGCTTTCATCAGGACCACCATGATACCCGCAGACTGGCGGACGCAGCCCGTCCGGCCAGCGCAATCGTTTCAGCACAGTGCCGTCCGCTTCTGGTATTTTTGTCGCACCCTCGCTGTCGGTCACTGCCTTGAGCGTGCCCTGAGCAGACAGCCGCGCCGCACGGCGCACCTCGAAAAAGACCAAGGAAAACCCATGACGACCTCCACCACCGGACTGCACCGCAGTACGGCCCTGGTGCTTTTCGCGCTTGCCGTCGGCGGCTTCGCCATCGGCACCACCGAATTCGCCACCATGAGCCTGCTGCCCTACTTCGCCCCCGCCCTGGGCATCGATGCCCCGACCGCCGGCCATGTGATCAGCGCCTACGCCCTGGGCGTGGTGGTGGGTGCGCCATTGCTGGCGGTGCTCGGCGCGCGCCTGCCGCGGCGTACCCTGCTGGTGCTGCTGATGGCCCTGTTCGCCGTCGGCAACGGCCTCAGCGCCCTGGCGCCGACCTACCACTGGATGCTGCTGTTCCGCTTCATCAGCG
The DNA here is from genome assembly GCF_009189165.1 of Pseudomonas sp. SCB32. Taxonomy (NCBI): domain Bacteria; kingdom Pseudomonadati; phylum Pseudomonadota; class Gammaproteobacteria; order Pseudomonadales; family Pseudomonadaceae; genus Pseudomonas; species Pseudomonas sp. SCB32. The sequence continues at coordinate 835,410 of NZ_CP045118.1, read as the reverse complement.
GCCTGCCCCACGGCGCCTACTTCGGCATCGCCGCGCTGGTCGCAGCCTCCGTGGTGCCGCCGCACCGGCGCACCGTGGCGGTCGGGCGGATGTTCCTCGGCCTCACCGTCGCCACCATCATCGGCGTGCCGGTGGCCAACTGGCTGAGCCAGGCCGTGGGCTGGCGCTGGAGCTTCGCCCTGGTAGCCGCGCTGGGCGTGGCCACCATGATCTGCGTGCGCCTGTTCGCGCCCTTTTCGCCCGCCGAGCCCGACTCCAGCCCGCTGCGCGAGCTGGGCGCACTCAAGCGCGGCCAGGTCTGGATGACCCTGGGCATCGGCGCCATCGGCTTCGGCGGACTGTTCGCGGTGTACACCTACCTGGCCGACATCCTCGGCGCGGTCACCCAGGTTTCCCCCAGCATCGTGCCACTGGTGATGGCGGTGTTCGGCGTCGGCATGACCCTGGGCAACCTGTTCATCCCCGTGCTCGCCGACCGTGCCGTGATGCCCACCGCCGGTGGCCTGCTGGTGTGGAGCGCGGTGGTGCTGGCGATCTTCCCGTTCACCGCGGGGAACATCTGGAGCATCGGCATCTGCGTGTTCTTCGTCGGCTTCGGCGGCGCCCTGGGCACCGTGCTGCAGACCCGCCTGATGGACGTCGCCGAAGACGCCCAGGGCCTGGCCGCGGCGCTGAACCACTCGGCGTTCAACTTCGCCAATGCGCTGGGCCCGTACCTCGGTGGCCTGGCCCTGGCGGCCGGCTACGGCTGGACCTCGCCGGGCTGGGTCGGCAGCCTGCTGGCCATCGGCGGCTTCGTGCTGTGGTCCATCGCGGTCGCCACCAGCCGCAGCGCCGAACGCAACGCCGCGTTCTCCAGCGAAGGTTGAATGCAAAAGGGCCGGCGCATTGCCGGCCCTTTCGTCTGCGCCTCTTGGCGACGTACCCTGTGACACATATCCCCCGCCCCACCGACGCCATGCCGCTGCCCCTGGTCTACCACGACGACTACAGTCCGCCCTTCCCGGACAATCACCGCTTCCCCATGGAGAAGTTCCGCCTGCTGCGCGATCACCTGGTGGACAGCGGACTGACCCGTGACGCCGAGCTGCTGCGCCCGGAGCTTTGCCCGGTGGACGTCCTCGCCCTGGCCCACGACCGTGCCTACATCGAACGCTACTGCAGCGGCGAGATGAGCCGCGAAGAACTGCGCCGCCTCGGCCTGCCCTGGAGCGAGGCGCTGGCCCGACGCACCGTGCGGGCGGTGGGCGGATCGGTGCTCAGCGCGGAGCTCGCATTGCAACACGGCCTGGCCTGCCACCTGGCGGGCGGCACGCACCACGCACATTACGACCACGCCTCGGGCTTCTGCATCTTCAACGACCTGGCGGTGATCAGCCTGTACCTGCTGGAAAGCGGCAAAGCCAACCGCGTGCTGATCTTCGACTGCGACGTGCACCAGGGCGACGGCACCGCGCGCATCCTGGAGAACGTCCCGGACGCGGTGACCGTCTCACTGCACTGCGAGAAGAACTTCCCTGCACGCAAGGCGCAGAGCGACTGGGACATTCCCCTGCCGCTGCACCTGGGCGATGCCCAGTACCTGAAGGTGGTCGAAGAGGCTCTGGATTACCTGCTGCCGCTGTACCAGCCGGACATCGTCCTCTACGACGCCGGCGTCGACGTTCACAAGGATGACGCCCTGGGCTACCTGCAACTCACCGACGCGGGACTGGCGGCCCGTGACGAGCACGTCATCCGCCGCTGCCTCGCCAGCGATATCCCGGTAGTGGGCGTGATCGGCGGCGGCTACGACAAGGACCGCCAGGCCCTGGCACGGCGCCATGGCATCCTGCACCACAGCGCCAGCCGGGTAGCGGTGGAGCTTCAGCTCAGCCGATAGCGCGAGTTGTTGGTGTCCATGCGCGAGGGCAGGCGTTGCTGCTCCCAGCGCGCCAGCTCGTGCTCGGAATACCCCAGCAGGACCCCGGCCCGTTGCCGGGCATCCGCGCCATAGACCTTTTCGCAGACGGCCAGTACCTGCTCCGGCACATGGTGCTTGAGCAGCTCCTGGGCCCGCAGCGGGCCGGCGTACTCCAGATAGCGCGGCAGGAAGCGGCTCCAGTTGGTGAACACGTAGAGGTTATGCAGCGCCACCTGCAGCGAGATACGTTCGAGCAGCTTCTGCTCGAACTTCAGCTTCGACTGCCGAATGTTCTTTTCCAGGCGCACCAGCATGTGCGCCACAGCTTCGTTCAGCAGGTCGCGGATCTCATCGCTGGGCAGCCGTCGAATGACGATATCGACGCCGTTGACCCGCACTCGGGTATCGTTGCCTTCACCCCACAGGTGGGCTTCATGGGAACGGAGGTAATCACGCACTTTCATCGCCAGACAGGACCGTTAATGCAACAGGCCGGCATGCTGACGGATTCACAAAAGCGCCAGAATTAGGCGCTCTCCCGATCCCTTGTAGGAATTATCGCAATCGCCTCCGCGTGAGAACCAGGGAACAGCATCACGAGCCGCTCCCATGAACGCCCCTCCCCCTCATGACCGCCTTCGCACGCGAGCGGTTGTCCACGGCAACTGTGGAGCAGCCTGTGGATAAGCTGCGGGAAAGCGCGTGCAGCGCCGATGTGTACGGCGTTCGGCGGTGCTGGCTGGAAAATGTTCAGCCGGCGGACGAGGCCGCTGCGCTAGAATTGCGCCCCGATCGCCTCTCCCCGCCTGGCCACCGCATGACCCACACCCCTGCCCCCACTTCCCGTACCGCTGCCGTCCTCGGCGGAGGCCCCGCCGGCCTCATGGCCGCTGAAGTCCTGGCCAGCGCCGGGGTGAAGGTCGAGTTGTTCGACGCCATGCCCTCGGTCGGGCGCAAATTCCTGCTGGCTGGCGTGGGTGGCATGAACATCACCCATTCGGAGGCGCGCGAGCCGTTCCTGTCGCGCTATGGGCAACGCGCGCAAACCCTGGCGCCACTGATCGACGCCTTCGACAACCAGGCGCTGTGCCAGTGGATTCACGGCCTGGGCATCGACACCTTCGTCGGCACCTCCGGCCGCGTCTTCCCTACCGACATGAAGGCCGCACCGCTGCTGCGCGCCTGGCTCAAACGCCTGCGCGACGCTGGTGTGGTTATCCACACCCGCCACCGCTGGCTGGGCTGGGATGCCGAAGGCGCCCTGCTGATCGACAGCCCGGAGGGCGCGCGCAGCATCACCGCCGACGTCGTCGTGCTCGCCCTCGGCGGCGGCAGCTGGCAACGCCTGGGCTCCGACGGCGCCTGGGTGCCACTGCTGGCCGAGCGCTCTGTGGGTATCTCGCCGCTGCGCCCGGCCAACTGTGGCTTCGAAGTACAGGGCTGGAGCGAGTTCTTCCGCGACAAGTTCGCTGGCGCGCCGGTCAAGCCGGTGGCCATGTCCGTGGCAGATGGCGAACCTCGCCAGGGCGAGTTCGTGGTCACCGCCGGCGGCATCGAGGGCAGCCTGGTCTATGCGCTATCCGCCGCGATCCGCGGACGCATCGAGCAGCACGGCAGCGCTACGGTGCACCTCGACCTGCTGCCCAACCGCAGCCTGGAACAGGTGGCGAAGGCCGTGGCGCAGCCGCGCGGCTCCAAGTCCATGGCCAACCACCTGCGCGGCCGCCTTGGCCTGGACGGCGTGCGTGCCGGGCTCTTGCGGGAGTTGTCCACAGCCGCCGACTACGCCGACCCACAGCGCCTGGCCACGCTGATCAAGGCCCTGCCGCTGACAGTGGTGCGTACCCGCCCACTCGACGAAGCTATCAGCAGCGCCGGCGGCGTGACCTTCGAGGCGCTGGACGACGCCCTGATGCTCAAGGCGCTGCCCGGCGTGTTCTGCGCGGGCGAAATGCTCGACTGGGAAGCGCCCACCGGCGGCTACCTGCTCACCGCCTGCTTCGCCAGCGGCCGCGCCGCCGGGCTCGGTGCCCTGCACTGGTTGCAGAGGAACAACTGAGCACTGCGCAAATGGAACGACAGTGCTAGATTTCAGGCTCCCAGCCAGGAGTCGCCTGCATGTCACTGACCTTCCGCCGCGCCCGCCCCGATGATATCGACGCCGCCGTCCCGCTGATCTACAGCTCCGGTCCCGACGCCTTCGACTACGCCTTCGCCCGCCCTGGCCGCAACAGCGCCCAGGACTTCCTGCGCTACGCCTTTCTCCAGGGCGGCGGCCAGTTCGGCTGGCGCCAGCACTGGGTCGGCGAACGGGATGGTGAAGTGGTGGCGGCGGGGACGGTGTTCGGCGGCGAGGTGAACCTCGGCTACATGCTCGCGGCCACCCGGCAGATCCTCGGCTACTTCCGGCTCGGCTCACCGAGGGTGATCGTTCGCGGCCTGCAACTGGAACGGATCATCTGCCCGCCGCCCCGGCGCACTCTCTACCTGGCGCACCTGGGCGTCACCTCGGCGCGGCGTGGCGAGGGGCTGGGCAGCCAGTTGATCGAGCACTTCCTGCAGATCGGCCGCAGCGCCGGCCTGCCCATGGCGGCGCTGGATGTCTCCACGGCCAACCCCAAGGCCCAGGCGCTCTACGAGCGGCTGGGCTTCAGCGTGCAGGTGGAGCGCGCCTCGACCCTGCCGGGCGTGGCCGGCAGTCGCTACATGCAGCGACCGCTATGAGCCGAACCCGGACATAGGGTGTACAACCGTTCGCGGGCATGACCCGCTCCTACAGGGGGCTTCGGCAAGCTCTTGTAGGAGCGGGTCATGCCCGCGAAGTTTTTCAGAGGGAGCCGTCAGTCCTTCAGGTACCACCCCCACGGCTGGTCCGAGATGTACTCGGTCACCTGCTTCACCTCCAGGTAATTCTCCAGCCCCCACACGCCCAGCTCGCGGCCGATGCCGCTCTGCTTCATGCCGCCCCAGGGCGCCTGGGTGAAAGTCGGTTGCGAGCAGTTGACCCAGACGATCCCCGCGCGCAGCCCGTCGGCCACCCGCGCGGCGCGCTGCGGGTCGCCCGACATCACCGCGCCGGCCAGGCCGAAGCGGCTGTCGTTGGCCAGGCGCAGGGCCTCAGCCTCAGTCTTGAAGCGCTTCACGCAGAGCACCGGGCCGAATATTTCCTCGCGCCAGATCAGCGCGTCCTCGGCCGGCTCGTCGAAGATCGCCGGTTCAATGAACCAGCCCTCCTCCAGCCCCGCCGGACGCCTTCCGCCGGTAAGCAACCGGGCGCCGCCCGCGCGGCCCTTCTCGACGAAACCCAGCACCTTCTCGTGCTGCCCCTGGCTGACCAGCGGGCCGAGCAGCACGCCCGGCTCCAGGCCGTTGCCGATGGTGATGGCGCGGGTCGCCTCCACCAGCCGCTCGATCAGGCGCGGGGCGATGCCCTCCTGTACCAGCAGGCGCGAGGTGGCGCTGCATACCTGGCCCTGGTTCCAGAAGATGCCGAACAGGATCCATTCCACCGCCGCTTCGACATCGCTGTCGTCGAAGACAATGAAGGCCGATTTGCCGCCCAGCTCCAGGCTGACGTTCTTGATGTCCTGAGCCGCCGCCGACATGATCCGCGAGCCGGTCGGAACGCTGCCGGTGAAGGCCAGCTTGTCCACGCCCGGGTGCTGGCTGAGCGGCCCACCGGCCTCCGCGCCCAGGCCGGGCAGCACGTTCAGCACACCCGCCGGCAGCCCCACGGCATCCGCCGCGGCGGCCAGCTCCAGCGCGCTCAGCGGGGTCAGCTCGGACGGCTTGAGCACGCAGGTCGCGCCCGCTGCCAGGGCCGGCGCGACCTTCCACGAAGCCATCAGCAGCGGGTAGTTCCAGGGGATGATCTGCCCCGCCACGCCCACTGGTTCCTGGCGGATGCGGCAGCGGAAGCGCTCGTCGGGCAGCGCCAGGACCTGGTCCTGGCGCTCGTCCAGTTGCCGCGCCAGCTCCGCGTAGTAGCGGAAGCAACCGATGGCGTCGGCCACGTCCCATTGCGCCTCGGGCAGCGGCTTGCCGTTGTCGCGCACCTCCAGCTCGGCCAGGGCATCCTGATTGCGCTCGAGTTCGGCGGCCAACGCCTCCAGCCACTCGGCACGCTCGGCGCCACGGGTCTGGCCCCAGCCACGATTGAACGCCGTGTGCGCCGCGCGCACGGCATGGTCGACGTCTTCTTCGGTGGCCGCCGGCACTTCCCGCAGGGGCTGGCCGGTGGCCGGGTCGAAGCTGGTGAAGTGGCCGCCCAGGTCCGGCCTGACCCACTGCCCGTTGATGTAGAGCTGGTCACGCATCCTCGAGTCTCCTTGAAGTCGGCCTTCAGGCGGCCTGTACGCCGGTGCGGCGGTTCTGCAGGTAGCGGGAGGTGAACAGCAGCGCCAGCGAGGCGCAGATGATCACCGTGGAGATGGCGTTGATCTCCGGCGTGATACCCCGGCGGATCGACGAGAAGATGTAGATCGGCAGCGTGGTTTCAGAGCCGGCGACGAAGAAGGCGATGATGAAATCGTCGAAGCTGAAGGTGAACGCCAACAGGAAGCCGGCGAGGATGGCCGGGGCGATCTGCGGCAGCATCACGCGCCAGAAGGTATCCAGTGGCGGCGCATAGAGATCGGCGGAAGCCTCCAGCAGCGACTGGTCCATTGCCTCGACGCGGGTGCGGACGATCACCATCACCAGTGCCATGGTGAACAGCGAATGCGCCGCCATGACCGTGCCGAAGCCCATGTTGAGTTTCGGCAGGCCGATATCCAGCAGCGCCAGCAGTGGGTTGAGGATGTCGAACAGGGTGATGAAGGCGATCAGCGTGGCGATACCAATGACGATGCCCGGCACGATGATCGCGCAGTAGGTCAGCGCGTCGAACAGCAGCCGTACCCGCTTGCCGACCCGCTGCAGGCCGAACACCGCGAGGGTGCCGAACAGCGTGGCGATCAGCGCCGAGCAAAGGGCGATCAGCGCGCTGTTGCCCAGGGCTTCCATGATGAACGGGTTGCCGAAGGCGCGGCCGAACCACTGCACCGAGCAGCACTGGAAGCTCAGCCCGCTGCGCCCGGCATTGAAGGCGAAGAGCATGATCAGCGCGATAGGCGCGTAGAGGAACAGGTAGACCGAGGTGGAGTAACTGCGCAGCCACATGTCAGAGCACCCCGTCGTTGCGCGAGCCGCCGAAGCGGGCCACGAGTTTCAGGTACAGGCCGATGATCGCCAGCATCATCGCCACCAGGGTCATCGCCACCGCACTGCCGAAGGGCCAGTTGCGCGATTGCAGGAACAGGTCGACCAGGGCGTTGCCGACGAAGAACACCTTGCCGCCGCCGAGGATCGCCGGAATCAGGAACTCGCCCATGAGCAGGATGAACACCAGCATCACCCCGGTGATCACCCCCGGCGCGGAGAGCGGCAGGGTGATCCGGCGGAAGGTTTCGAAGGCACTGGCGCCGAGGTCGCCGGAGGCTTCAAGCAGGCGTTTGTCGAGTTTCTCCAGGGCCACGTAGATGGGGAACACCATCAGCGGCAGATAGCCGTAGACGATGCCGATCAGCACCGCGTAAGGCGTGTTGATCAGGCGCACGTCGGCGATGCCGAAGGTCTCCAGCAGCGCCGGGATGCCACGGCCGCTGAGCAGGAAGATCCAGGCGTAGGTGCGGATCAGGAAGCTGGTCCAGAACGGCACGATGACCAGGGTCAGCAGCAGCGACTTGTTGCGCCGCACCTTCACCGCCAGGAAGTAGGCCAGCGGATAGGCCGCCAGCAGGCACGCCAGGGTGCCCAGCGGCGCCAGGGTCAGGGTGTTCCAGAAGGCCTGGGCGCGGGAGCCGAGGTTCAGGTAGTTCTCCAGCGTCAGCCCGCCGCCGTAGCCGCCCACGGCGCTGCGCTCGCCGAAGCTGAAGACCAGGATGATCACCAGCGGCATCATGAGCAGAAGCAGGAACCACAGGGTGGAGGGCAAAAGCAGCAGCAGCGTGACGCGCCGGCCGAGGCTTTGCGCACGCGAGACCGAGGGCGTCGCCCGGGTCTGCGGCAACGGAGCGCTGACAGCGATGTTCATGTTCGAATCCCTAGGCATGGGGTTGTCGCCTGTGAGCGGCATCAGTCACTGGGCCCCCGCATTCGCGGGGGTGACGTCAGGACACGCGCCTTCATCGTCATTCCCGCGAACGCGGGAACCCAGTGCCGGCTTACGCCGCCTTGAACCGCGCCATCAGTTCGGCACGCGCCGGGCTGGTAAGGGTCGCCGCGGCGCCGAACTCCAGCGGTGAAAGCCGCTCGGCCGCCGGGTACATGATCGGGTCGTCGAGCATCGCCTTGGACAGCAGCGCATCGACGCGCTTGTCCCCGCTCGGGTAGCCGTGGGCGAGCACTTCCAGCTTGTTGTGCTGCGGGTCGAGCAGGTAGTTGATGAACGCATAGGCGGCGTCCTTGTGCTCGGCGCCTTTGGGAATGGCGAAGAAGTCGCTCCAGATTTCGCCGCCCTCCTTGCCCAGCACGAAGGTCATTTCCGGGTTGTCGCGGTGCAGCTGGGAGGCGTCGCCGGTCCAGGCCATGGCCATCCAGGCGTCGCCATTGCGCAGCGAGGGCTGGATGTCGGAGTTGATGGCGAACAGGTGCGGCTTGGACTGGATCAACAGCTTCTCGGCTTCGGCCAGCTCCTTCGGGTCCAGCGAGTTGAAGCTGTAGCCGTAGTACTTGAGCGCGTTGCCGATGGCGGTGAGCTGGTAGTCGTGGACGATGGTGCGCCCCGAGGCGCTGGTCAGCGTCAGGTCCCAGAACTGCTTCCAGGAATCCGGATTGCCCTTGATGTGGCTTGCGTCGTAGATGATCCCGGTGGTGCCCCAGTTCTTCGGCACCGCGTAGACCTTGCCATCCACCGTGCCCTGGGCCATGAAGCGCTCCTGGAAGGCCTTCGGGTCGAAGTTGGGGATGCGCGAGAGGTCCAGCGGCTCGATCAGCCCGAGCTGCACGTAGGTGCTGATGGTGTAGTTGGTCGGCACGAAGACATCCCAGCCGCTGCCGCCAGCCTGCAGCTTGGCGAGCATCTCCTCGTTGGAGCCGAACACGTTCATCTGCACCCGGGCGCCGGTGGTTTTGGCGAAGGCCTCGAAATTCTCCGGGCTGTGGTAGTTCGGCCAGGTGGCCAGGGCCAGGCGGTCGCCGATGGAAGTGTTCTCTCCCGCATAAGCCTTGCCAGTCAACAGGCCGGGGGTGTTGGCAGCCACCACGGCCATCGCCAGCCCGAGGCCGGTCTTGCCGAGAAACTCGCGACGCGTGATGGAGCCGTTTTCCCAGCTGCGCATCGTCTTGATGAAGTTCTTCTTGTCCATCGTCACTCCCCGCCTGTCTGCTGATTGTCTGTCGTTAGGGTTGGATCATCGGGATTCGCCAGGCTCAGAGGGCCATGGCCAGGCCGCTGGCCTGGTTCCAGCCGACCTGCACCGGCGCGCCGTGTTCGAAGCCTTCACCCGCGCCGCCGGCCAGGCGCGGCACACGCACGCAGACGATGCCGAAGGCGTCGGTACGTACGCGGTATTCGGTGAGATTGCCCAGATAGATGCGGTCCTCGACGCGGCCTTTCAGGCGCACCTCGCGCTGCAGTTCCGAGTCGGCGGCGGCGATGCCGATCAGCTCCGGACGCACCGCGATACAGCCCTCGGCCTGGGGCGAAAGCAGCGGGCCGGTGGGCGTCGCCGGGCTGCTCAGCTCCAGGCCCGCCGAGGTGCCCAACACCACGCGCTCGCCCTCGAAGCGCCGCACGGTGCCGGAGAACAGGTTCGACTCGCCGATGAAGTCGGCCACGTAGCGGCTCGCCGGGGTTTCGTAGAGCGCTTCGGGCGTAGCGGTCTGGATGATCAGGCCATCTTTCATGATGCTGATGCTGTCGCTCATCGACAGCGCCTCTTCCTGGTCATGGGTGACCAGCACGAAGGTGATGCCGACCTCGCGCTGCAGGCGCAGCAGTTCCGATTGCATCTCCTTGCGCAGCTTGCGGTCGAGCGCGGCCAGCGGCTCGTCGAGCAGCAGCACGGTGGGCTTGTTCACCAGTGCGCGGGCGAGCGCCACGCGCTGCTGCTGACCGCCGGAAAGCTCGTGCGGCTTGCGCGCACCGAAGCCGGAAAGGCGCACCATCTCCAGCGCCTCGTCGGCCATCCGGCGCTGCTGCGCGCGGTCCGGGCGCGGCGTGCGATAGCGCAGGCCATAGGCGATGTTCTCGGCCACCGTCAGGTGCGGGAACAGTGCGTAATGCTGGAACACCATGTTCACCGGCCGCTGGTGCGCCGGCACCCCGGCCACCGCCTGGCCGGCCAGCAGCACTTCGCCTTCGCTGGGCTGCTCGAAGCCGGCGATCATCCGCAGGGTGGTGGTCTTGCCGCAGCCTGAACTGCCGAGGAAGGAATGGAAGGCGCCGCGCTTCACCTTGAAGCTCAGGCCGTTGACCGCCGGCACGCTGCCGTAGCGCTTGACCACGTTACGGAATTCGATATCGAAATCCTGACCGCTCTCCATCACCGCGCACTCCAACCTTGTTCTTGTTGGCAGTCACGCTATCAATGGGGCTTTCGGGGTGTATATATCCCTCGGGGGATAGATGGCGTGATTGGTTCTCTCGGCACGCAATCGCGGAATGGGCTTCCCTGTAGGAGCGCGCCATGCCCGCGATCGCGGGCATGGCCCGCTCCTACAAAGGGCACCCGGAGCTGTCTGTATCTGTAGGCGCGAGCTTGCTCGCGAACATTCCAGGACACCGAGCCAGGTCGGTTCGCGAGCAAGGGCTGGGCGCCCCCTCGCTCCTACGAAGAGCCGCCGCTCAGCCCACCGCCAGCATCCCACCCGCCGCATCCCGCCCACCCAATTCGCGGATGAACAGGCCCAGCAGCTCCGACTGGCTGCCGATGCCGAGCTTGGCGTAGATGTTCTTGCGGTGGATCTTCACCGTGCCGGGGCTGATGTCCAGCTGCTCCGCCACCGAGGCGCTGGAGTGGCCGCGCAGCAGCAGCTGGACGATCTCCTGCTCGCGGGCGGTGAGCACCTGCGCACCGAACTGGTCGAACGCCTCGCGGATCTGGTAGTCGAGGTCCTGCTCCGGGCGCGGTTGTGCGCGGCGCAGTTCCCAGGCCTCGCGCACCACCTGTTCCACCACCGGCCGTGCGCACTCAAGCATCTGCATCTCGTCGCGGCTGTAGGCGGGGCTTACGGTCTTGCGCATCAGCGACAGCACCGCCGTGGCGCCATCGGCGAGGTCGACGAAGAAGGCGATCTCCTCGGTCAGGCCGGTCTGCTGGTAGTAGGTCTGGTAGTACTCGCCGAGGTAGAAGTGGTCCGGCGCAAACTGGCGCAGGCGCCAGAGGCCCGGCGCCTGGTTGCGGGTGCAGGCGAGGTAGAAGGGATCGAGCAGGTAGGGGCCGACCTGGTAATCCTCGACATAGACGTGGCGGACGTCGGCCGGGAAGGTGTCGAACAGGTCCAGTGGGCGGTGATTGCCTTCGTAGACGAAGAGCACGAAGTTATCCACCGTGCAGACCTGCTGCAGCCACTGGCTGAGGCCGAGCAGACGCGGGCGGCCGGCGGCCAGCGGGAGCAGATGGGCGACTCCGCCGGTCCAGGCTTTGAGTTCCTTGTGGCGCATGGGGTGTCGTTCTTGTTGTGTGCGCGATGCGCACACTATAGGCGTTGGGGATTGCACACGGAAATGCAGGTTTTGCGCCACGCACCTGAACGCTCCGGAATTCCCGGATTCAACCCTTGGCTTCGCACCGCGATAGAGCAGGCGCGGCCAACGCGCGCCTTAGCGGCTCAGGGACGGCGGCCCTTGCCGGCAGGCGGCTTACCGGAAGATGACTTGCCACCGGCCGGCTTGCCGCCGCCTGCCTTGCCCCCCAGGCCAAAGCCCGGCGCCTTGCGCACCGCCTTGACTTGCGGCTTGTCCTCCAGCAGTGCGCCGAGGTGGACCTTGCCTGGCTTGCCCTCCGGCACCTTGGGTTGCTTGGGCTTCTTCGGCTTCTTCAGCACCTGACCGCCCGGCGTGGTGACCGGCACCCGGTGGTCCGGCTCGAAGCCGTCTTCCTCATGGCGCTTCAGAGTCTGGCCGATCAGCGTCTCGATGGCCGCCAGCTGCTGCACTTCGTCGGCGCAGACCAGCGAGATCGCCTGCCCGCTGGCGCCGGCGCGGCCGGTACGGCCGATACGGTGCACGTAGTCTTCGGGGACGATGGGCAGGTCGAAGTTGACCACCAGCGGCATCTCCTCGATATCCAGGCCGCGGGCGGCCACGTCGGTGGCGATGAGGAAGTCCACCTCGCCGGCCTTGAACCGGGCCAGGGCGCGCAGGCGCGCCGGCTGCGGCTTGTCGCCGTGGATCGAGTCGGCGCGGATGCCCTCTTCCTGCAGCAGGCCGAGCAGTTCGTCGACACCCTTGCGGGTCTTGGCGAACACCAGCGCCTGGCTCCAGCCCTGTTCGCGCAGCAGGTGCAGGAACAGCTCCGCCTTGCGCTTCTTGTCCACGGTGACCAGGTGCTGCTTCACCGTCTTCGCCGCCGTGTTGCGCGGCGCCACGTCGATGGTCAGCGGGTCGCGCAAAAGGTTACGCGCCATCTGGCGGATGGCGTCGGAGAAGGTCGCGGAGAACAGCAGGGTCTGCCGGCGCCTGGGCAGCGCGGCGAAGACTTCGTCCAGCTCGCGGGCGAAGCCCAGGTCGAGCATGCGGTCGGCCTCGTCCAGCACCAGGGCCTGCAGCTGGGTGAATTTCAGGGCGTTCTGCCGGTACAGGTCGAGCAGCCGGCCGGGGGTCGCCACCAGTACGTCGACGCCCTTGCGCAGCTTCATCATCTGCGGGTTGATGCTCACCCCGCCGTACGCCACCGCCGTGCGCAGCGGTACGTGCTGGCCATAGGCGCGGAAGCTCTCGTGCACCTGCTCGGCCAGTTCGCGGGTCGGCACCAGCACCAGCGCGCGGATCGAGTTGGCGGCGACCTGCGGGCCTTCCTGCAGCAATTTCTGCAACAACGGCAGGGCGAAACCGGCGGTCTTGCCGGTGCCGGTCTGCGCGGCGGCGAGCAGGTCACGGCCCTTGAGGACCGCGGGGATGGCCTGGGCCTGGACCGGCGTCGGGGTCTGGTAGCCGAGCCCGTCGAGGGCGCGCAGGAAGGGATCGATCAGGCCGAGGGAGGCGAAGGTCATGGAGCGCTCGCAGAGAAGTCGGGAATGGGCGGCATTGTAGCCGCTGGGCTCAGTGGCGCAGCAGCAACGGGCCGTCGATAGGCACGTAGCGGCTGGCGGCGCGGATCAGCGCCTGGGCGGTCAGGCCGGGCACGCCGTAGGCGGTGGCGTCGGTGCCGCCGGCACGGACGCGTTCGAGCAACAGGTCGAAGTCGCCGTCACCGGAGGCCAGGACGATTTCGTCCACCTTGGGCGCGGCGTCGAGGATATCGATGGTGATGCCCACGTCCCAGTCGCCCTTGGCCGAGCCATCGCTGCGCTGGATGTAGGGTTTGAGCCGCACGGTGAAGCCTAAGTTGCGCAGGATCTGCTGGAACTGCTGCTGACGCGCGTCGCCCCGGTCGATGGCGTAGGCATAGGCCTGGACGATGGTGCCCTGGCGGCTCAGCTCCGCCCACAGGGCCGCGTAGTTGAAGTGGCAGCCGTAGGCCTGACGCACGGTGTAGTAGAGGTTCTGCACGTCGGCGAACAGTGCGATGGTCTTCAACGAAAGCTCCGGGACTCTTGCGGCGGGGGCGCATTATCGACACAGCGCGCGGCCCCCGCCAGTCCCGGTGGGCGGGACGGACCTCGAGTCGGGTCAGCTGAACATGTCGCCGTCGTCGTCGAAGAAGCTGGAGTCGCCACTATCGTCGTAGCTGGCGTTGCTGAAGCCGTTGTCGGCGTAACGGTCACCACCGGAGAGGGAATCACCGAAATTCGAAGGCTCCGGCTGCACCGGCACCTGCTCCTGGATCACCTCGACGATTTCCTGCGGCTGGTTGTGGTGGAACATGCTGGTCAGCAGGTCTGCCACCATCACCCCGCCCGCAACACCGGCCGCGGTCTGCAATGCGCCGCGCATGAAACCGCCGCCCTGGGGCGCGGCCTGCGCCGCTGCCGGGGCAGCCGCCGGACGAAAGTCATTCGGGTTGCTCGCATAGCCAGCGCTACCGCCAGGCTGGGAGAAACGCGTCTGGCCCCAGCCATCGGGGCGCTCCTGCGTCTGGGCGGGGCGCGGCTCCTGGCTCTGGCCGCCGCCAAACAGGCCGGCGAGGAAGCCGCCGCTGTTGGGACGCTGCTCCTGAGCCTTGGCCTGCTGGGCCTCCAGCTCCTTGACGCGTTGGTCCAGGCGTTTGATCGCCGCTTCCTGGATCAGCATCGCCTGGGCCATGTAGTAGGGCGCCGCCGGCTGCTGCACCAGGTGCCGGTTGATCTGCGCCTCGGCCTGGGCGTCGCGCGGCGCGGTCTGTGCCTCGGCGTCACGCAGGCGGACGAACAGACCATCGATCAGGGATTGCTCTTCGGAATTCATGGCGGGCCTCGAGTGAGCGGGGTGTTTTACGGAAGATTGGATCGGGACGGCAAAAAACAAGTTCCGGGGACTGAAATGTCCTACCTTCAACTGAAGGTTTGCTTAAGTTAGAGTCGAGGCCCGTCGATCCGTCTCCCATGCCGATGAATCCAATCTCAGTCCTGCGCGACACCTGGTTCTTCTTCACCCGTCACATCGGCACGCTGCTACCGCTGTGCCTGCCGTGGATCATTGTGGAAACGCTGGTCCAGCAGCAGATCGACGTCGCCGTCGACTCGCAGAACTTCGCGCCCTGGGGCATGGCCGCCGGGCTGGTGTTCTATCCGATCTACACCGCCAGCCTGATCCTGTTCCTCATCGACCGGGGCGAAGGGCGCGAGCGCGGAGTGCGCGAGCTGTGGAACGCGGCGTTGCGGCTGTGGCCGGCCTTCGCCCTGCTCTCGGCGCTGAGCTCGCTGCTGATCCTGGTGGGCCTTGCGCTCTATGTGCTGCCGGGCCTGTTCTTCATGGTCAAGATGACCTTTTCCGAGTTCATCCTGGTGCAGCGCGGCAATTCGCCCATCGACGCCATGCGCGAGAGCTTCCGCCTGACCAGCGGGCACTTCTTCCTGCTGCTCACCACCACCCTGGTGATCCTCGCACCGGTCTGGATGGCCGAGGGCTGGATCAGCCAGGTCGCCCAGGACTCGCCCGGCACCGGCGTGCTGCTGCACTCCATCAGTGGCTTCTTCCAGTTGCTGGTGACGGTGGCGGCCTACCGCATCTACATCCTCGGCCCCGGCAGCGAGGAAAACGAGGGACGCGAGGCCTGAGGCCCCGCAGCAATCGGCAACACATCCCACGGCGAAGCAGCCGGTCGCCATCTACGCTGGAGTCTCCCGCCCTTGACCGGAGACTCCCGTGAGCGACCAACCGAGCTATCCACCCAGCTGCCTTTCGCACATTTCCATCGGCACCAACGACTACGCCCGCGCCAAAGCTTTCTACGACGCGGTGCTGCCCGCCCTGGGCTGCCGGACGATCATGGAGCATCCCGGCGCGGTGGCCTACGGACGCGAATTCCCGGAATTCTGGGTGCAGACTCCGATCGACGGCCGCCCCGCCAGCGTGGGCAACGGCACCCATTTCGGCTTCATCGCCAACACCCGCGAAGCGGTGGACGCCTTCTACCGGGCCGCGCTGGCCGCCGGCGCCACCGATGACGGTGCGCCTGGTCCACGTCCGCTCTACGGCGATCCCTACTACGGCTGCTTCGTCCGCGACCTGGATGGGCACAAGATCGAGGCGTCGTTCTGGGATATGGACCTGGCGGGTAGCGCCCACGATTCGCACTCGCACTGACTCCCGCTCGCCCGGCCGATGCACCCCGGTACAACGCCATCCTACGGAGCGGGTTGATCTACCCGTAGGAGCGGGCCATGCCCGCGATGCTCTTCAGCCGCCTTACGGCGCTTTCGCGGGCGTGGCCCGCTCCTACAGGGGTAGTCCCGAGGCGACTCAATGCCCCGGCTTGAGCCCCGACATCTTCGGCACCAGCAGCTTCTCGAACAGTCGCGGGAAGAAGCGCGCCAGGATGCGCGCGCGCCAATTGACGTTGGACAGCACCAGCAGCCGCTTGCGGCGCAGTGCGCCCTGGTAGATCGCTTCGGCCACATCGCGCGGCGACGCCACGTCGGCGCCCAGGGCCAGCGCAGGCTGGCGGATCACCGAACCATCCCCCACCAGCGCGTTCTTGCGCAGGTCGGTGGCGGTAAATCCCGGGCAGGCCAGGGTGATCGCCACCCCCGTGCCGTCGAGCTCCATCCGCAGCGTGTCGAACAGCCCGTGCAGGGCATGCTTGCTGGCGTTATAGGCGCTGCGGTAGAGCAACGGCGCGAAACCGGTCAGCGAGCTGAGCACGACGATCTGCCCACGCCGCGCCAGCAGGCTGGGCAGCGCCGCCTGGGTGCAGTGCAGCGCGCCGTAGAAGTTCACCGCCATGACCCGCTGGAACACCGCAAGGTCGGTGTCGGCGAACAGGCTGCGGTGAGTGATGCCTGCATTGTTCACCAGCACGTCGATGCCGCCGAAGCGTTCGATGGCCAACGCCACGCAGCGACGCACCGCCTCGGCGTCGGCGATGTCGCAGCGCAGGCCGAGCGCCTCGACGTTGTGGTGCTCGCGCAGGTGCTGGACCAGGCTGTCCAGCGCCGCCTGGTCGAGGTCGAGGATCACCAGGTGCGAACCGGCCTGGGCGAAGCGCAGCGCCAGGGCGCGGCCGATCCCCGAGCAGCCGCCGGTGACCAGCACCACCTTGTGCCGATAGGCCTGGCGGGTGAAGAGTTTGCGCGGCATGCGGCCTCCTCTGAGCCTGCTCAATGTCTGCCTGCACTTGCCCATGCGGCGTTGAAAACAGGCTCAAAATGCTCATTTACAACTCGTAAACTGCGCTTTCTCGCCTGTTTTTGCCTGACTCGCTCCGCTCGCCCTTCGGGCCAGCCTTCGGCTGTTACTCCCGCTGGTCGTTTGCCTGAGCTGCGTTCGGCGAGACATTGAACAGGCTCTCACAGGGATGCGTGGGTCCCGTCGCAGCAAGGCGGCGTGTGGGTGTGCTTGCAGCCACAGAAGAACAGCAGCTCGTCGCGCGCGGCGTGGTACTTCAGCGGCAGCAGGCCGGAGCCCTTGTGCGAACCGTCACAGAAGGGCTGGCTGGCGCTGCGGCCGCAGCGACACCAGAAATAGTCCTCGCCGGCGTGGACCTCCACCGCAAAGGGGCCGCGCTGGGCGATCAGTGCCTCGGTCATCGGGCGAACCTCCCGGCGCTGCCGCGCCTCAAGGAGCAGAATGCCTCGCGGAGGAAACGCGCAGGTGAAATGCGCGGTCACAGACACTATCCTCTCGCACATCAAGGATAGCCCCTAAGCTGAATGAACCTCTCGTTGCCACGCCGCGCCCTGTTCCTGCTGCTCATCGTCCTGCTGCTCGCCGCGACCGCCGGCGCCTGGCTGCTGGCCTGGCGTCCCGCCGAACGTGAAGCGGTGGCCGCTCAGTGCCGCGCACCGGCGCCGCAGCTGCAACCGGGGCAGACGCTGAAGGTGATGACCTGGAACGTCCAGTACCTGGCCGGCAAGCGCTACATCTTCTGGAACGACCTGCCCGACACCATCGGCCCGGACGACAAGCCCAGTGTCGAAGATATCGCCTACAGCCTCGACGAAGTGGTGCGGGTGATCCGTGACGAAGCGCCGGACATCGTCCTGCTGCAGGAAGTCGACGACGGCGCGGCGGCCACCGGCAAGCAGGACCAGCAGGCGCTGATCGGTGACCGCCTGACCGACCTCTATCCCTGCTCCACCGCCGCCTTCGACTGGAAGGCGCGCTTCGATCCCAACCCCCATGTGTTCGGCAGCGCCGGGCGCAAGCTGGTGACCTTCAGCCGCTTCCAGATCAGTGGCGGTGAGCGCATCGCGCTACCGCAGCGCTCAGCGATCCCGCTGCTGCGCCTGTTCGCCCCGCAGCCGGCCATGCTGCAGAGCCAGCTGCCGATCCGCGGTGGCGGCCAGCTGAGCGTGATCAACACGCGCCTGGAGCGCCCCAACGGCGACGACACCCCGCAACGGCAGATCGACGCCCTCGGGCGCCATCTCGACGCGCTGCAGAGCGCTGGCCAGCCCTGGCTGCTGGGCGGTGACCTCGGCCTGCTGCCGCTGGGCCAGTACCCCTACCTGCCCGAGGTGTTGCGCGCGCCCTACCGCGCCAACAGCGAACTGAACCTGCTGGCGGCGCGCTTCCCGGTGATCCCGGCGGTGCAGGAATCCAGCGGCACCGAGCAGTCACAGTGGTACACCCACTTCCCCAACGACCCGCGCGTACACAACCCCGACCGCACCCTCGACTACCTGTTCTACAGCTCCCGCCTGAGCCGCCTCGACGCCAGCGTGCGGCACAACGACACCCTGCGCATCTCCAACCACCTGCCGCTCAACGGGCGCTTCCTGCTGCCGCACTGAGCAGCGCCGCACGCCCTCGCCGGCCGGCGCTGGACAAGCACGCCAGCGCCAACGCATGCTGCGCCAGCCGCGCACAATAACGACAAGACTCACCGCAGGTAGCCATGCTCTTTCGCCGTATCGCCTGGCTGATCGCCATACTGTTCTGCCTACACGCCAGCGCCCGTGACATCCCCAGCCTGGCCGACCGTCTGCCGCATCCGCTGCCGGTGCTGGATGTCGGCTACTACGAATTCCCGCCCTACACCTACACCGCCCCCGATGGCAGCACCCACGGCAGTGGCGCCGAGATGGTCCGGCGCATCCTGCTCAAGGCCGGCTACCGTGCCCGCTTCCGTTCGCTGCCCAGTGCGCGCCTGTACCTCGGCCTCCAGGACGGCAGCGTACAGCTGTGGGCCGGCGCTACCGGCAAGCCCGAACTGGTCGACAGCACCCTGGAATGCGAGCGCACCCTCGGCCACGTCGAGCTCAACCTCTACCGTCTGCCGTCGCGCTCCGCACCACAGCTGCCACAGGGCCTGGCCGGCAGCCGGATCATCCTGATCAGCGGCTACAGCTACTGGAAGCCGATCAACGACCTGCTGGACGACTCCCACCTGAAACTGGAGCTGCACCGCACCAGCACCCACGCTGCGGCGCTGCAGATGCTCGACCGCCAGCGTGGCGACTACCTGATCGACTACCAGGCGCCGGTGGAACAGGCCCGCCGCGAACTGCAGTTGCCGCCGCTGGCCTTCGACCGGCTGTACAGCGTGCCGACCAAACTGATCATCTCCCGCCGCGCGCCCAACGCCGAACAACTGCGAACGCAGCTGGACCACGCCTACGACGAGCTGAAGGCGGCGGGATATGAGATGGAGCTGCCCTGAACTGGGAAGGCGGGCATTGCATAGGAGCGGACTCCGTCCGCGATGAAATCCGAGGCCGCGAAGAGCATCGCGGATGACTCCGCTCCTGCACGGCCCTCCCCTGAAAAAGTGAGGGAAGTGCTGCTCGGGTCAGGCTGAAACCTTTGCACCAGCTGCCCCAGGGAAAGGACGGCAAAGATGCAGCACGTAGGATGGGTAGAGCGAAGCGAAACCCGTGCTGTCCTGTAATCCGGTGTCCATGCTCGATGGGTTTCGCTTCGCTCTACGCCATCCTACAAGCGCACCGAAAACAGATACCCCTGCGGGTCACCAATCTCACACCTTGCGCGGTTTGGCCCGCGCCGTCGGCTCGGCGATCAGCGGGTCATCCGGCCAGTAATGCTTCGGATATCGCCCCTTCAGGTCCTTCTTCACCTCGGCATAGGTACTGCGCCAGAAGTTGGCCAGGTCCTGGGTCACCTGCACCGGCCGCTGCGCCGGCGACAACAGGTGCAGCTTCACCGCCAGCCGCCCGCCAGCGATGCGCGGCGTGTCGGCCAGGCCGAACAGTTCCTGCAAACGCACCGCGAGCACCGGCGGGAACTCGGTGTAGTCCAGGCGGATGTTCGACCCGGACGGCACCTGCAGGGTGCGCGGCGCCAGCTCGTCGAGGCGCTGCGGCAGCGGCCATGGCAGAACGCCGTGGAGAATCCCGGACAGCTCCAGGTTGGCGAAGTGCGCCAACCGCGAGACTTTGCCCAGGTACGGCAGCAACCAGTCTTCCAGCGAGCCGAGCAACGCCGCGTCGCTGACGTCCGGCCACTCGCTCTCGCCCTTGCCCTCCAGGTCCAGTCGACGCAACAGCGCGACCCGCGCCTGCCACTGGCGCAGCTCCGGCGTCCACGGCAGCAGCTCCAGGCCCTTGCGCCGCACCAGGCCAAGCAATGCGCGGCTGCGGGCCTCTTCGTCGAGTGACGGCAAGGCCTCGGTGGCCAGCACCAGCTCGCCGACCTTGCGCTGACGCTCGGCGCGCAGCACGCCTTCGCGCTCGTCCCAGTCCAGCTCGTCGTGGACGCTGACCTGCTCAGCCAGGATCGACTCGAACAACGCCGGCTCCAGCGCCGCCGCCAGGTAGATGCGTTCCTCGCGCTGCCCCTGGCGGCTGCCGAGGTCGGCAATCACCAGCCAGGGCTCCTTCATCAGGGCATCCGGCTCGCCGAACAGTGCGGCACGGCCGTTGGCCAATCGATATTCGCCGCCACCGACGCGACGCTGGCGGGCGATGCGGTCCGGGTAGGCGAAGGCAAGCAACCCGCCGAGCCAGCGGGAATGATCCGGATCGCTCACCGGTTCACGGGCCGGCCCACGTAGGTAGCCCTTGAACTGCCGCGCCAGCTGCCGGACCCGTTGCACCGCGCCACGACTGGCGCGCGGCGCACTCTGCTCCCCCGCCAGCAGGGCGATGCGATGGTGCAGGTCGGCGTCGTTGCCGCGCAGGATGTCGCGTTCGCCCAGTAGCGCGGCGAGGTCGCAAGCCAGCGGCCCCAGGCCGAGGGCATGTCCGCGCAACAGCAGATGGGCGATGCGTGGATGCGCCGGCAGCTCGGCCATCGCCTGGCCGTGGGGCGTCAGGTTGCCGCCGCCGGTGCGAGAGGCCAGCGCGCCCAGGCGCTCCAGCAGGTCGAGGGCCTGGGCATATGCGGCGGCGGGCGGCAGGTCGAGCCAGGCCAGCTCCTGCGGGGCAACGCCCCAGCGCGCCAGTTGCAAAGCGAGACCGGCAAGGTCGGCCTGAAGGATTTCCGCCGTGCCATAGGCCGGCAGCTGGTCATGCTGCGCCTCCGACCACAACCGGTAGCAGGCGCCCGGCTCCAGGCGTCCGGCACGGCCGGCGCGCTGGGTGGCGGAAGCGCGGGAGATGCGCTGGGTGTCCAGGCGGGTCATGCCGCTGCCCGGATCGAAGCGCGGCACCCGCGCCAGCCCCGCATCCACCACCACGCGTACGCCGTCGATGGTCAGGCTGGTTTCGGCGATGTTGGTCGCCAGCACCACTTTGCGCTTGCCCGCTGGCGCGGGCTCGATGGCGGCGCGCTGGGCGTCGAGGTCGAGTTCACCGTGCAGGGGGCAGATTAGGACTTCCGGGCGGCCGGCCAAGGCTTCGCCCAGTTGCTCGGCGACGCGGCGAATCTCCGCCTGCCCGGGCAGGAACACCAGCAGGCTGCCGCCCTCGTCGGCCAGCGCCTGCTGCACCGTCTGCACCACGCGCGGCTCGATGAATTCGCCGGCCTGCCAGGGACGGCCCCAGCGGATATCCACCGGGAACATACGACCCTCGCTGCGCACCACAGGCGCGTCGTCGAGCAGCGCGGAGAGGCGTTCGCCTTCGAGGGTCGCGGACATCACCAGCACCTTCAGCGCCGGCTCGTCACGCAACAGCGCGCGGCCGTTAAGGGTCAGCGCCAGGGCGAGGTCGGCGTCCAGGCTGCGCTCGTGGAATTCGTCGAAGATCACCAGCCCCACGCCGTCCAGAGCCGGGTCGTCCTGCAGGCGGCGGGCGAGGATGCCTTCGGTGACCACTTCGATGCGCGTCTTCGGGCCGACCTTGCTGTCCAGGCGAATGCGGTAGCCGACGGTTTCGCCGACCTTCTCGCCCAGCTCGGCGGCCAGGCGCTCGGCGGCAGCGCGGGCGGCCAGGCGACGCGGCTCCAGCATCAGGATCGATTGCCCGGCCAGCCAGGGCTCATCGAGCACCGCCAGCGGCACGCGGGTGGTCTTGCCCGCGCCGGGCGGCGCTTCCAGTACCACCTCGTGGCGCGCGGCCAGGGCCTGGCGCAGCTCGGGGAGGACACTGTCGATGGGAAGGGCGTTCATGCCGGCTCCGTAAATTCCAAACTTCATGCTGCGGTAACCCGGCGGACGCGGGGGCGCGGCGATTATACCGGGCGAACCGCAAGGTCTACTCAGGAGTCTTAGAAGCAGCGAGCTCGCCACATAGTGCGAATCTGCCAGCAACGGCAGCGAGCTCGTTGATATAGTTACCGGCATCATCCTCCCGGAGGTTCTCCATGCGTCTCGCTACCCGTGTGTCCTGCGCGGTTCTTTGCGCCACCCTGTTCAGTCAACTGACGGCCTGCGGCACTATCTTCTACCCCGATCGCCGCGGCCAGATCGACGGCCGAATCGACCCGGCCATCGCGGTCTTCGACGCCATCGGTCTGTTGTTCTACATCATCCCGGGCCTGATCGCCTTCGGCGTAGACTTCGCTACCGGCGCCATCTACCTGCCCGATGCCAAGTACTCGGTCGCGCCGGATAAGCTCAAGGATGCAGTGAGTGAAGACGGCACCGTCGACAAGGCTAAACTCAAGGCGATCATCGAGCACGAAACCGGCCGCAGCCTGCCGCTGGACGACCCGCGTCTGATCCAGCGCAGCGGCAGCCTCCAACAACTCGCCAGCCTGGGAATGCACCCGGAGGCTTGATATGCACGGCGCTCTCGCTTCACACCTTCAGCAACTCCTGGCGTACCACCAGTGGGCCTACGACCGCATCCTGGAGGCCGTCGCGCCTCTGGATGAGGCGGCCTATCGCGCACCGCGCGGGCTGTTCTTCGACAGCCTGCACGGTACCCTCAACCACCTCGCGGTGGTCGACCGCATCTGGTTCGCCCGTGTGCAGCGAGAGCCCTGGCAGTTCGAACGCCTGGACGCTGAGGCGGCGCCCGACCGCGCGGGCCTCACCGCCTTCCTCAAGGAAGGCGTCGACGCCTGGCGGCTGTGGCTCGACAAGCAGACCGACGCCACCCTCGGCAGTGCGCTGGCCTACCGCAACATGGCCGGCCAGGAGCATCGCCAGAGCCTGGCCAACATCGTCCAGCATGTGGTCAATCACGGCACCCACCACCGCGGCCAGATGAGCGCGGCGCTGACCGCCATCGGCCAGAAGGCGCCGCTGCTCGATTACATCTATTTCCTGCCCAACCGCATGGACACATGATCACCCACGCCAGCAATACCCACCTGCTGCGCCTGGCGACCTTCTCGTCGCTCGGCGTGGCCATCACCCTTGTAATAGCCAAAGCCATCGTCTGGTGGCTCAGCGGCTCGGTCAGCCTGCTCGCCGGCCTGACCGACTCGCTGCTCGACGGCGCCGCCTCATTCCTCAACCTGCTGGCGGTGCACTACGCCATCCGCCCGGCGGACGACGACCACCGCTACGGCCACGGCAAGGCCGAATCCCTCTCGGGCCTGGCCCAGGCGCTGTTCATCGCGGTGAGTGCGGTGCTGGTCGGCGCCCAGGCCATCGACCGCCTGCAACACCCGGCGCCGGTGGAGGCTGCCGGCTGGGGCATCGCGGTCATGATCCTGTCCCTGGTCCTCACCGCCGCGCTGCTGGCCGTGCAGGGGTACGTGGTGAGGATCACCGGCTCCAACGCCATCCGCGCCGACTCGCTGCATTACCGCTCGGACCTGCTGCTCAACAGCAGCATCCTGGTGGCCCTGGTGCTGGCGCAGTTCGGCTGGCAGCAGATGGATGCGATCTTCGGCCTGGGCATCGCCCTGTACATCCTCTGGAGCTCCTTCCAGATCGCCCGCGAATCCATCGCCGTGCTGATGGACGAGGAACTGCCCCCGGACGTCAGCACGCGCATGCTCGAACTGGTGCGCGAAGTGCCCGGCGTGCTCGGCGCCCACGACCTGCGCACGCGGATTTCCGGTACTCACTGGTTCGTCCAGCTGCACCTGGAACTGCCCGGCGAGCTGACCCTGTCCAAGGCGCACCTGCTGTGCGACGAGGCGGTGCTGGCGATCCACAAGGAGTTCCCGCGGGCCGAGGTGCTGGTGCACGCCGATCCGCAGGAAGTGGTGGGCAAAGAGACCATCAGTTGACGCTGTAGCCGCGCCCGCTCAGGCACGCGCC
Source organism: Pseudomonas sp. SCB32 (assembly GCF_009189165.1). NCBI lineage: Bacteria > Pseudomonadati > Pseudomonadota > Gammaproteobacteria > Pseudomonadales > Pseudomonadaceae > Pseudomonas > Pseudomonas sp. SCB32. Next base: position 811,224 of record NZ_CP045118.1, on the reverse strand, counting down.
GAGGGCGCGGCGGTAGTTGTCGGCGACATAGGCCGGCGGTGCGTACGTCGCCGCGGCCGGGTCGAAGCCGCTCTGGTTGGCAGCCCACTGATGGCATTCATAGCGGTCGCGGTTCTGCTGGTCCGGCCCCTGTCCATACATCGGGTACGCGATCACGTCGTAGGCTGACTGCGCCACCAGCGGCTGCTCCATCGGCGGCGCCACCACCTCGTACTCCTGCGAATCGGCCTGCCACAGGTAGTAGGTCCCCGCCACCAGGAAGTAGCCGATGCTGCCGATCCACACCTGTTCGGCGTAGGACGGCAGGTAGCGCACGCGCACGCCATAGGGCGGCGTCACCACCACGTAGCGCGAGCCATACGGGCGATACCAGTAGCCGTCGTCGAAGAAGTAATCCGCCCCGCGATAAGGCACCCGATAGTGCCCGGCCGGTACGCTGTTCACCACATAGCCCGGACGCCAGTAGGAGGGATGCGGCCCCCAGTTGCCATGGGACGGCGGCGGGCGCCCCTGCCAGCCACCGGGAGGCGGACGCGAGCCCCCTTGCCAGCCCGGCCGGTCGGAATGCTCGCCTTGCCATTGAGTGGTGCCGGCGCCGATTGGGCGGCCGTGCCACTGGTCGTTACCGCTGGGCGGGGGAATTCCCGGATTGGCATTGGCGGCGGGCGGACGGCCCGACCACTGCCCACCGTTGTTGCCCGGTGAATTGCCATGCCAGTCATGGTCACCCCTGGGGTTCCCCTGCCATTGCCCGCCATTGCTGGCGGGTGGATGGCCCTGCCACTGACCATTGCCGTTCACTTGCGGATGGACTTGCCATTGGCCGTTGCCATTGCCCTGAGGGTGGCCTTGCCACTGGCCATTGCCGTTCCCTTGCGGGTGGCCCTGCCACTGGCCATTGCCGTTCCCTTGCGGGTGGCCCTGCCACTGGCCATTGCCGTTCCCTTGCGGATGGCCTTGCCATTGTCCGCCCGAATTTTCAGCCGGGCGCTGCTGCCAATTGCCCATGGGGCGGCTCGGCCCCTCGTGGGACATCGGCGTCCGTCCGCCGCCATTATTGCCCTGGCTGGCGGCGGGTCGCCCCTGGGACTGACCGGACTGGTCCTGTGGCTCGGCTGCCAGTGCCTGGGCAGCGATGGCCAGGGAAAGCAGCGTAACCCCGGCGAACGGCCAGATGCCCGACTTCATGAACGCCTCACTTCGGCCTGGGCCGAAAACAGTGATGTGACATTGCCATAGACCACGGCGCAGGCCCCGTATTGCAAGGCACTGAGTAAAGTCAGGGTAAAGATGGCAGAGAAATCGCGGGCAAGAAAAAAGGGAGGCTCGTCAGCCTCCCTTCGGGAATCTCGTCCTGCTCGTCGCTGTTGGCGCCGGCTCACCTCGCTCCGCCTTCTGGGCAGTGCGTAGCCCGGTGGCCGGCGCGATCCTGTTGGGTCGGCGGGCCGCGAAACGCCTGATTGGGCGGATCGCAGGGGGACGTGATGTCCGGGCTGTGAATCTGGAAGAAATACTACGGCGACAGAGCGAGGAAATGATTGCTAAGATTGCTCATATAGGCACCACACGAGCAACAAATTCCTAAAAATTACGCCATAAGCGCAATTCAATAGAAACACGAGGCTTTCATGGACAAGCTGGACCGCTACGACCTGCGCATTCTCGCCGAACTGCAGCGTGACGCGCGCATCTCCAACCAGGAGCTGGCCGAACGCATCGGCCTGTCGCCCTCCCCCTGCTCGCGGCGGGTCAAACAGCTGGAAGACGACGGCTACATCGTCCGCCAGGTCGCCCTGCTCGACAGCAAGAAACTCGGCCTGAGCCTCACCGCCTTCGTCCTGATCGGCATGGACCGCCACACGCCGGAGCGCTTCGAGCACTTCCAGCAGATCATCGGCAAATGCCCGGAAGTCCTGGAGTGCAGCCTGGTGACCGGGATGGACGCGGACTACCAGCTCAAGGTGATGGTGCCGGACATGGAGCGCTACCAGCACTTCCTGCTCGGCACCTTGACCCGCATCGAGGGCGTCACCAGCGTGCGCTCGAGTTTCGTGCTGCGTAATGTGCTGGCGAGCACCGAGCTGCCGTTGGATCACTTGCGGGTTTGATCGTTGCCTTTTGTAGGAGCAAGGGAGACGCCCAGTCATTGCTCGCGAACCGCACACGGCCATTATTCCGGTGTAGGCGCTGACATCATTCGCTGACAAAGTCCGCTCGTACGAAAGGTGTGTTCCTTTGTAGGAGCAACTGTCTTTTGGGCTCCCGCGTTCGCGGGAGTGACGATGTCATGCACCGCCCTCCGCAATCGTCTTCCCCGCGAACGCGGGGATCCAAAAGACAATGTGTAGAGGACTTTCTCCGCAGTGCTTTTGGTCGGGCATTTCTGCGCCGCTTCGGCGTGTGCTGAGAGATTCTGTTTCGCCCCCTCGGGCGAGTCACTTTTCCAAACGCCTGTACGGACTGGAGACATGGTGGACACATGTGCGGGGACATGGTTGACACATTATGGCCCGTAATCGGGGCTGTTCAGGTCGATGGTTCGTAGTAGCTGATAGCAGAAATACACATCGAACAGAAGTTCACTGTCCTGGCGTGGACGTATCGCGATGTGCTGCCCAGCGAGTCCCTTGGCGATGCGGAAGTAGCGTTTTCGGAAGCGAAAGCGGCTGTGGTAGACCTTAGCCAGCACATCGTCCAGTCCGTACTCGAACTCCACGGGCTGCTCCGGGTACGGCCAGGGACTGGCTCGATAACGTTCCATTGGAACCCGGTACCCCAGCGTTTCATGAGGTCGCTGGTGGTTATAGATCTCTCGCCAGCGATCAAAGGCTACTTGAGCCTCGGCGAGATCATGGAAATGCCGGCCCTTCAGAACTTCCAGTTTGAGTGCTCGATGGAAACGCTCATTCTTGCCGTTAGTTTGGGGATGATAAGGGCGGCTGAAGCTCAGCCGGATGCCCAAACTGACGAGCCAAACGCCTAGCGCTGAAAGCTCGCCGGGATTACGCGGTGAGCCCCAGGGCGATCCGTTGTCAGTGTTGATCCGGGCCGGTAGCCCATAGCGCCGAAATACCTCGGTCAGCCGCTCCTGAACGGTTTCCCGTCGTTCATTGGCGCACGCCTGGATCGCCAGGTTGAAACGGGAATGATCGTCGATCAGCGTCAGTGGATGGCACTGTCCCTTCTGGGTGGGGAAATACCCCTTGAAGTCCATCTGCCAAAGATCGTTGGGGGCTTCGTGTTCGAAGCGCTGCCACGGTTTTTTCGCTTCAATTTCCGGCGGCACAATCAGCCCGTTGCGATGCAGGATGTTCGTCACGGTGCTGGGGGCGATACGACGCGTCAAGGCATGGCTGATCTTGCGTCCACCCCAGGCTGGATGCGCCAAGCGAAGGGCAAGTACTTCCTTCTCCAACGCTTCCGGGGTTTGGCGCGGGCTGCCGCACGGACGCCGAGATTGCTCCTGCAATCCTGGAGGGCCTTGCTCCTCATAGCGCCTCAGCCACTTGTAGGCCGTCTGCGGACTGATGTTGAAACGTCGGCACAGCTCCCTTCGATTGCTATCGGGATGCAAGGCCAGGGCAATGAATTCCTCTTTCAGGCTCATAGCGTCTCTCGTGTCCCAGGGCATGATGGTTTCCCGGCAAGGCTGGCTCGCCAGAAAGTGTCAACCATGTCCCCGTACACCTGTCAGCTATGTCTCCGGTCCGTACACCAAACGCCGAAGAAGTAACCAAGAAGGCTTGCCCCTACATCCGGGTCCCGCTTCGCGGGACTCCCCTCGCTCCATCGGAGTTTCAGGGGCCCGCCGCGGCATCCATGCCGCTCAGCCCCTGAAACTCCGATTCCACTCGGCCTCCTGAAAGGGGCGGTCCGGTGTGCGCGGATATTTCGCTGGAAGTCCTGCAGAGCAAAGCCAGAGCATGATGTGCTCCCGTAGGAGCGGACGTTGTCCGCGAAATCCATCCCGGATGAATCGACTGCTGCAGGGAAATGCCACTACCTTGCGCCCGCATAGGGCCGGACTCCGTCCCCTATTTGGTACCACGGGGGTTGCCGGCAGGGCCGCCACCTGCGACACAGCAGCGCACCACTCCATCCGCAAGACGCATCTATTACCGGAAATTTCCCCGCCAACCGCCCCGCAGCGCGAACTTCACCGGCCATTCGCCCCCGCCACGGCAGCAACTGATCAATTTCTGCACACGACTGATCAGTAATCAGCCAGATGCGTATAATGCGCGCCTTCTCCACCACCACCCTCAGCCCCGGCGTCCCTCGGACTACCTCCGCACCGGGCAGGAGCAGCAATGAACGAAAGTTTCGAAGACTGGATGATGTATGGCCTGGTCACCGGCCTGATCCTGTTCATGGCCTTCATCGTCTGGGATCTGGCGAAGAAGTCCAAAGCCGGCCGCATGGGCACCATGGTGCTGTTCTTCGCCCTGGGCCTGGGTGTACTCGGCTTCCTGATCAAGTCCGTCGTCGTCGCGGGGCTCGAAGGCGGCTTCTGACGCCCTCTCCCGCGCCCGCCCCGGCCATCAGAGGTCGGGGCTGACGTCCCGCCACTGTCCCGGCTGCAAACCGTCCAGGCTCCACGGCCCGATTCGCACGCGCACCAGGCGCAGGGTCGGCAGGCCGACGGCCGCCGTCATCCGCCGCACCTGGCGGTTGCGCCCCTCGCGGATCACCAGTTCCAGCCAGGCGGTCGGCACCGACTTGCGGAAACGCACCGGCGGATTGCGCTCCCACAGCTGCGGCTCTTCCAGACGTCGCGCCTCGGCCGGCAAGGTCGGGCCGTCATTGAGCTGCACGCCCTTGCGCAGCTGTTCGAGCTGCTCGTCGCTCGGCTCTCCCTCCACCTGCACCCAATAGGTCTTCGGCAGCTTGTGCTTGGGATCGGCGATGCGCGCCTGCAGGCGGCCGTCGTTGGTCAGCAGCAACAGGCCTTCGCTGTCACGATCCAGCCGTCCGGCGGGATAGACGCCCGACACCTCGACGAAATCCTTCAGGGTCGCCCGGCCCTCGCTATCGTTGAATTGAGTCAGCACGTCGAACGGCTTGTTCAGCAGGATCAGCCGTGGCTGTGCTGGCGGCGCCTTGGCCACGCGGCGCGGCGCAGGACGGGGAGAGGGACGACGGGATGCGGGACGAGGCGGACGGGACATGGCGAAAAGACTGGTAACCGGAGATGGGGTGAAGCGAATGCCCGGCATGCTAGGTTGTGCCGAGCCCTCCCTGCAAGAGCATGCAAGAGCACACCCATGAGCCACCCCATCTGGCTGATCACCCTGCGCAACCTCAGCGGCCGCCTCGGCGCCCGCTACCGTGGCGCGCAAACCGCGAACTTCGACGGTCAACGCTTCCATAATATCGACCGCCAACCGCACAACGGCATGCGCGCCTTCCTCAAGTGGCAGCGTGAACGCGGCCGGCAAACGCCCTGGGTCGACCAGCCGGGCCCATCAACGCGCCCGCAGATAGCCGCCCAAGTCTTCGGCGAGGAGCTGCGCGTCACCTACATCAACCACGCCACCCTGCTGATCCAGCATCGCGGGCTGAACATCCTCACCGACCCGTTGTGGTGCCAACGCACCAGCCCGTTCAGCTTCATCGGTCCGCGCCGCCATCACCCGCCAGGGCTGGCGTTGGACGAGCTGCCGCCGATCAACCTGATCCTGGTCAGCCACAACCATTACGACCACCTGGACATCGGCAGCCTGCGCGAACTGGCACGGCGCTTCCCGGAAGCCAAGGCGGTGACCGGCCTGGGCAACGGCGAACTGATCCGCGCCTGCGGCTTCACCGATATCGCGGAGCTGGACTGGTGGCAAAGCCTGCCGATGCCCGAGGGCATGCTGCTCACCGGCGTACCGGCGCAACATTGGTCGGCCCGCTCGCGGCGCGACACCAACCGCACCCTGTGGCTGGGCTTCGTGCTGGAGTCACCGGACGGCTCGGTGCTGTTCCCTGGCGATACCGGCCTGGGTGAGGAGTTCAAGCTGATGCACCAGCGCTTCGGCCCGATGCGCTTCGCCGCCCTCCCGATTGGCGCCTACGAACCGCGCTGGTTCATGCGCCACCACCACATGAACCCGGACGACGCCGTACAGGCGCACCAGCAGCTCGACTCGCAGTGCAGCATGGCGATCCATTTCGGCACTTTCCGCCTGAGCGACGAAGGGCAGTTCACGCCGGTCAGCGACCTGGCGGCAGCGCTACAGCAACGTGGCGTGGCACCGGAGCGCTTCCGAGCGCCGAAGCCGGGAGAACAGTGGCTCGTTCCGCCGATGCCGGACAGTTCCCTGTAGGAGCGCGCCATGCGCGCGATCGCGGGCATGGCCCGCTCCTACTAGGGAAAGCCAGCGCTGACCCACTAGCGTAGGGGCGGACTCTGTCCGCGATCGGTTTCGGGCCGCTCCGCAACTTCACCCGGCAAACCCGTTCCGATATGAAACGGAGCGGCAATCAGTTCTCCCGCACCCGCTTGCTGCAGCAGCCGCGATAGCGCTTGCCGCTGTTGCACGGGCACGGCTTGTCGCCCCGACCACCGAGCTCCAGCCAGCTCTCCAGGCGCTGGCGCATGCCCTCGCGGACTTCCCGCTGCTCATCGTCGAGCGGGTTGCGCGCCAGCTCGCGGCACAGCCAGAGGTAGTCCTCCAGCAGCTCGTCGCGCTCCAGGGCGTGGAACTGCTCGGGCAGCGGCACGCCTTCGTAACGCCGCTTCGGATCGGGCAGGAAAGCGATTGCACCGCCGCCCGGCAGCACATTCCACAGCCGCCCCTGAGGGTCGCGCCAGCAGGCGCTGAAGCGCGCGCGCAGGGCCAGGCCCGGCCACTCTTCCAGGCACCAGCCGTCGACCCGCTCGCCGCCAAGGCCTTCTACCGCTTTGCCCACCGAGAACCAGGGCTCGCCGGCGAGACTCTCCGGCAACGGCAGCGGCGCGGCGACTTCCGGGGTTCCAGCCTCCACCAGTCGGCGGGCGAAACGGCGCAAGGGATTGGTGAGGTGCGAAGGGGCGCGGAACGACATGGGATCACCAGCGGAAAAGGTCGGCGAAGGTCCGACCGGAGGGACGCGCCGCGGTTCCCCGCAGCGCGCGGGGCGAACATTCCAGGTTCGCCCCGGTCGTCGTCAACGGATGGCAATCAATAGTTGCGGGTGGAGACAGGCTCCGCTTCGCCGCCCAACTCGCGCAGCAGATCGTCGAGCAGCGCAGAAGCACCGAAGCGCACATGTTCCGGCTTGATCCAGCCAGCGCCAAAGCGCTCCTCCGCCAGCTTCATATAGACCTGTGCATCGGCCAGCGTGCGCAGGCCACCGGAGACTTTCAGGCCGACTTTGCCACCTTCCTCCGCGATGGTTTCCAGCATCACCCGCACGGCTTCGGGCGTGGCGTTCACCGTCGCCTTGCCGGTGCTGGTCTTGAGGAAATCGGCACCGCCCGCGATTGCCTCGCGGCAGGCGGTCCGGATCAACTCGGGGTCGGCCAGTTCGCCGGTTTCGAGGATGACCTTGAGCCGGTGATAGGGGCCGCACAGCGTCTTGCAGGCGCGGATCAGTTCCACCGCGCCGGACGGGCCACCCGCCTTGAGCCGGCGCCACGGGTAGACCAGATCGATTTCGTCGGCGCCTTCGGCCAGTGTCTTGCGCACCTCATCCACTACGTCGGCCAGCGGTGCGCTGCCGGCGGGGAAGTTGCACACACTGGCGACCTTCACGTCGCGTCCACCCAGGGTATTCAGGGTGCGCCGGGCGACATGCACCAGCTTCGGCCATACGCACACCGCCGCCGCCTCTCCATAGGGCGTCAAGGCCCGACGGCAGAGGTCGACGGTAGTCTGCAGGTCATCGCCATCGTTCAGCGAGGTCAGGTCCAGCAGAGCGAGCACGCGGCCCGCCGGAGTCATGCGAGGATCGGTCATCGGCAGCACTCTCCATCGGCTTTCGGTTCATCCCCGCCTGAGCGGGGAGCACATCACCAGCACCGCGCTGAAAGCCATCAAGGCCCGTAGGGCGACCACCATCGCCCTGGCGGTCGCCCCGCGCCTTGTCGTGGATCAGCGGAATGGCGGCTCGTCGAAGCTGCGCAGCTTGCGCGAGTGCAGCGAGTTGAGCTGGGTGCGCAGCAAGTCGACGGCGGCGATGCCGATCGACAGGTGCTGGGTCACCGCACGCTGGTAGAACGCCGTGGCCGCGCCGGGCAGCTTGATCTCGCTGTGCAGCGGCTTGTCCGAGACGCACAGCAACGTGCCGTAGGGCACCCGCAAGCGGTAACCCTGGGCGGCGATGGTGCCGCTCTCCATGTCCACCGCAATGGCCCGCGCCAGGTTGATCAGCGGGCGTTCCTGGGCCCAGTGCAGCTCCCAGTTGCGGTCGTCGTAGGTCAGCACGGTGCCGGTACGCAGGCGACGTTTGAGCTGCTCGCCGCGTTCGCCAGTCACCAGAGCTGCGGCCTCCTGCAGCGCCACCTGTACCTCCGCCAGCGCCGGGATCGGAATGTGCGGCGGCAGCACGCGGTCGAGGATGCCATCGCGACGCATGTAGGCGTGGGCCAGCACGTAGTCGCCGATGGTCTGCGACTGCCGCAGGCCGCCACAGTGGCCGACCATCAGCCAGCAATGCGGACGCAGCACGGCCAGGTGGTCGGTGATGTTCTTCGCGTTGGACGGGCCGACGCCGATGTTCACCAGGGTCACGCCGTCGCCGTCCTCGGCGATCAGGTGGTAGGCCGGCATCTGGAAACGGTGCCACTCGACGCTGGCAACGATGGCATTGGCCTCGCCCTCGTCCATGCCGCGCTCGATGATCACGTTGCCCGGCAGGACCATGCGCACGAAGCGCGGGTCATCGCGCAGGCGCTCAATGCCCAGGTGGATGAACTGGTCGACGTAGCGGTGGTAGTTGGTCAGCAGGATCCACGGCTGCACATGGCGCCAGTCGCTGCCGGTGTAGTGCACCAGGCGGCGCAGGGAGAAGTCGGTGCGCGCGGCATGGAACAGCGACAGCGGCATCGGGTCGGCGTTTTCCCATTCATAGAGGCCGTCGGCGATGCCATCGGAGGTGGCGGACAGGTCGGTACTGGGGAAGACTCGCGCCAGTTCGGCAGCGGTCACGCCCGAGCCGCCCAGCTCGTCGCCCTGCTCCACCACGTAGGGGTAGGGAATGTTCTGGTCGCTGACACCGACCTCCACCCGCACGGTGAAGTCATCCATCAGCGGGCGCAGCTGCTCCAGCAGGTATTTGCGGAAGGCCTTGGGCTGGGTGATGGTCACCGCGTAGGTGCCCGGCACCTGGACCTTGGCGTAGGCGCGGGTGGTGGACGGCACCTCGCCCTGGCACAGGTAGACCACCCGTAATTCCGGGTAGCGGAACAGGCTGCGCTGCTCGGCGTCAGGCACCGTGCGCTCCTTCAGGTAGCGCTTGAGCGCCTGGTTCAGGGCGCCGGTGGCTCGCTCGTGGAGCACGGCCAGTTGATCGACGGCCTCTTCGGCGGTCTGGGCGACGAAGCATTCGTCGCCAGTCGAAAGCGTCATGGTGGGCATCCTGTCTGAACGATCAAACCCATCTTGCCTGCTTCCGTCACAGAAAGGGATGACAGATTCCATACCGGCAGGATGAGCGGAAAGGTTGAACAAACCTTATGACAGAATCCGCGCCTGCACGTGCGGATGACAGCGCCAGTGAACCGCTGCCTGTTCCGTTTTCGTATATCGCGTGACGGGTCGTCCCAACCTGCCGACGGTGCCTTGTTTGCCCAGGTGCCATCAGTAGATTGACCAGCGCTGCGGTCAATCCCGCAGCCGGGTTTGACGGCCCGAGCCCATCTGGTGCGATTGCGTTTTTGGACGTACGCGAAAGCGACGAACGCTTTTGCAGGTTGCTTGTGCCCGCGATAAACGATCGCGACGCTCAATGGCAAATCGCGCAGGGAGACCTTCTGAACATCGAGGTCTGCCGGTATCAGTGGGCCGGTCCGTCAACCCCGCGCGGTTTGCCTCCCTTCGATTGACGGCGATGGGGTGCAGCTGCTCCCAATCATTTTTGGAGTACTGCTGATGGACAATGAAGTTCATATACCCACTGTTTTCACGCGTCACCAACGTTCCCTCCGCGCCTTGATGCTGGAAGACCAGCCCTGGTTTGCCGCCCGCGACCTGGGAGGCCTGATGGGCTGCCCGGCGGAACACTTCATCCAACACCGTCTCGATGCCGACCTTCGGCGACAGGTGCGGCTGCAAACCCACAGCGGCGAGGAAGACACCTGGCTGGTCAGCGAAGCCGGTTTCTTTGCCCTCCTCACCCGCTACCGCCACCCGGAAAACCGCAGCCTGCGCCAGTGGATCACCGACGAAGTCATCCCCGCCCTGCGCGGCCCCACCCTCCCCGCCCAACACCCGCGCCGCTCCCTGCTGCGTTGGGAAAGCCGCGACATCGCCCTGCTGGAATGGAATGACCAGCTCTGGGTCCGCTACAGCGACGTGCCGCAGCTCCTGCAACCCAAACCTGACACGCGCTCACTCACCGGCTGGTGGCGCTCCTTGCGCTGGCGTCTGACGCTCCCGTAGGGCGCATAACCTGGAACAGGTTATCCGCCGGAGCCTCCACGGCGGATAACGCTGACGCGCTATTCGCCCTACGGAGCTGGTTTCAAGTCCGGCAGAAAATCATCCCCATGTGCACAGGGAAAGTTCGCCACAATCACAGCGTGGATAGCACGCGAGCGGTAAAGGTGCTCAACGCTTCTTCGCAGCGTCATACACCGCGGAGCGCTCGCGCTTGCCGATAGCCAGGACAAGCACCACCACCCGATCATCCTCGACCCGATAAACAAGCCGATAGCCCGCCGAACTGAGCTTGATCTTGTAACAGTCCTTCATGCCATGCAGCTTGTCGGCCTGCACACGGGGATGAACCAGTCGCTCAGCCAGCTTGCGAGTGAACTGACGGCGAATGTCCTGATCGAGCTTCTTCCACTCGCGCTGAGCTGAAGTCTCGAACTCCAGGCGGAACTCAGGCATCCGCATCCTCGAATACGATGTCGTCGCCTTCGATTCTCGCCTTAATGGCGGGTACGCCAGCCTCGATGCGCTCGCGAGCGAGCTTGGCCAACTCCAGATCTTCGATGTAGTCGAGCATGGCCTCGTAGCGCTCGGCTGGGACCATGTAGCCCATCACCCGGTTATGGTTGAGCACGGCCACGGCCTCCCCGTCCGCGCCACTGAGTACGGCGGACGGGTTCTTCTTCAGCTCCGAGACGCTGACGGCAACATTGGCGAGAATATTTTGCATAAAATCAGTCTCCAAACAGGTCTTTATTCTGGTCAATTTGGAGAGCTGACGCAACTGATACGGCTGTAGGAGCCACCCCCGCCTGTGCGGGGATTTTTCCTCACGCCAGATGCGGTGTCGAGCGCGTCACCAGCGCCTCCACATCCACCCCGCGCGGTAGGGTGCCGTAGACGCGGCCACCGTCAGCCAGCCGGCTGGCGATAAAGGCGTCGGAAACCGTCGCGTTACCCGCTTCCAGCAACAGCTTGGCCTGCAGCGCGACCGCCACGTTTTCAGTGAGCTGACGGGCGCGGTACTGGATGTCGTGGGTGTCGGCGAAGGACGCCTTGAGATTGCCGATAAAGGAAGCCAGTCGAGCATCGCCGTGGCCGTCGCCCAGTTCGGCAAACAGCGCGTCGAGCACGCCGGGCTCCTTGGACAGTGCGCGCAGCACGTCCAGGCACTGCACGTTGCCCGAGCCTTCCCAGGTGGAGTTGACCGGTGCTTCGCGGTACAAGCGCGGGAGTATGGTGTCCTCGACGTAGCCGGCGCCGCCCAGGCATTCAGCGGCCTCGTTGATCATCGCGGGGGCGCGCTTGCAGATCCAGTACTTGCCCACGGCGGTGACCAGGCGGGCGAACTTGTCTTCCTGCTCGTCGTGCAGGCGGTCCAGGGCGCGGCCCATGCGCATCGTCAGGGCCAGTGCGGCTTCGCTTTCCAGGGCGAGGTCGGCCAGCACGTTCTGCATCAGCGGCTGCTCGGCCAGCACGCGGCCGCCGACCTGACGGTAGGCGCAGTGGTGCGCAGCCTGGGTCAGTGCCTGACGCATCAGCGAGCTGGAGCCGATCATGCAGTCGAAGCGGGTCATGGCGACCATTTCGATGATGGTCGGAACCCCTCGCCCCTCCTCGCCGATCATCCAGGCAAGCGCGCCGCGGTATTCCACTTCGCTGGAGGCGTTGGACCAGTTGCCCAGCTTGTTCTTCAGGCGCTGGATGTAGAACTCGTTGCGACTGCCGTCCGGACGGTGGCGCGGCAGCAGGAAGCAGGTCAGGCCCTTGTCGGTGTAAGCCAGGGTGAGGAAGGCGTCGCACATGGGCGCAGAGCAGAACCACTTGTGGCCAACCAGTTCATAAGCCTGGCCGGGCCCGGGGATGCCCACCGGGTAGGCGCGGGTGGTGTTGGCGCGCACGTCGGTGCCGCCCTGCTTCTCGGTCATGGCCATGCCGATGGTGGCGCCGGTCTTCTGCTCGATGGGCAGGTTGCGCGGGTCGTACTGGGTGGAGAGGATTTTCGGCAGCCACTTCTCGGCGATGTCCGGCTGCAGGCGCAGGGCGGGCACACTGGCGAAGGTCATGGTCAGTGGGCAGCCGGTGCCGGCTTCGGCCTGGCTGTGCAGGTAGCTCAGGCCGGCACGGGCCACCTGGGCGCCGGCGCGAGGGTCGGTCCAGGGCATGGACGGGATGCCGGCTTCGATCGAGGCGCGCATCAGCTCATGGTAGGCCGGGTGGAACTCCACCAGGTCAATGCGGTGGCCGTAGCGGTCGTGGGACTTGAATACCGGCTTGTTCTCGTTGGCCAGGAAGCCCGCCGCCATCAGCGGACCGCCGGCCAGCGCGCCATAGGCGTCGAGCTTCTGCTCAGCCCAGCCGCCCTCGTGGCGGCGCACCCACTCCTGCAGTGGCAGGTCGATGCGATAGAGGTTGGCACCGTCCAACGGCGGCACCTGGTTGGTCACTTCGTGGGTCTCGGCGTACTGGTGCAGGCTCATGGCTGATCCTCCTTGGCAAGCATTGGCATGGCGGAAAGAGACGCACCGACGGCGCGCAGGCAGAAATGGACGAGGGCATCGCTGACATCCGCCAGCGACGCACCAGGCTGGCCGGCATCCCGCGCGGCGCGCGCCGGCGGCGAGAGCGGCCCGACCAGGGCTTCGGCGATGGCGCCAACCAGGCAGGCGGCGACCAGATGGACGGGCTGGACCGGGAATTCACCACGGGCGATGCCCTGCTCCAGCAGTTGCACGAACAGCGCCGCGTAGGCTTCGCGGTAAACCAGGCGCTGCTCGTCGACTTCAGGGTCGACCGGTTCGGCGATCAGGGCGAAGGCCAGTTGGCGACTGCCCCAGGCGCGCGCGGCAAACTGGCGCAGGCCGCGCGTCAGGCGCTCGGTGGCGCTGCCGGGCGCATGCAGCACCTCGGCAAGGGCATCGACTTCGTGCTGGCTGGCACGGGCGAAGACTTCGGCGGCCAGTTCGCCCTTGCCACGAAAGTGCCGGTACAGGCTGCCGGTGGCGATTCCGGCGTCGTCGGCCAGGTTCTGCATGGTCAGCGCGGCGAAACCACCGTCGGCCACGCGGGCCAGCGCCAGGGAAAGTATCCGCTCGCGTTCCTCGACGTCTCGGCGCAGGCGCGCTTCGGTGACACGGTAGGCCATGCTCTGAATCCAGATTCAGGACTTTCAAGCAGTGAACCATGCTTCATTGCCTGGCCAAAGGGGCAAAAGCGCCAGCGGCAGGGGCTATCAGGGCAAGACTGTGCAACGTCCATTCGGGGGTGTCGCTCGGTTCCCGATGCGACTGATGGCAGGGATATTCGCCTGCGAGTGCCCACAGCCGCGATTATCGCCGGTATCATGGCAAGTCCTGGTGGAGTCCTGGTGGTGACCATCAAGCGGAGAACGCCGTTCCCGCCGCGCAGCCGAATCCTGGTCGATTCAGGCCGCGCCCGCCGCCAGGGTCCCGAAATCATCTGTCCGGATGCTCGCCTGCCGTTCCAGGCAAACGAAAGCCGCCGGTAATCCCATTGAATGAGGCAACCATGGAACAAAAAGACATCGATTGGGGCTCGCTCGGATTCGATTACATCAAGACCGACTTCCGCTACATCTCCCACTGGCGCGATGGTCTGTGGGACGACGGCAAGCTGACCGAGGACAACACCCTGCACATCAGCGAGGGGTCCACGGCGCTGCACTACGGCCAGCAGTGCTTCGAAGGCCTGAAGGCCTACCGCTGCAAGGACGGCTCGATCAACCTGTTCCGCCCGAACCAGAACGCCATGCGCATGGCGCGCAGCTGCGCCCGCGTGCTGATGCCGCAGGTGTCCGAAGAGCAGTTCATCGACGCCTGCAAGCAGGTCGTCCGCGCCAACGAGCGCTTCATTCCCCCGTACGGCTCCGGCGGCGCCCTGTACCTGCGTCCGTTCGTGATCGGCGTTGGCGACAACATCGGCGTGCGCCCGGCTCCGGAGTTCATCTTCTCGGTGTTCTGCATCCCGGTTGGCGCCTACTTCAAAGGCGGCATGAAGCCCCATGACTTCATGATCTCCACCTACGACCGCGCCGCGCCCCAGGGCACCGGCGCCGCCAAGGTCGGTGGCAACTACGCCGCCAGCCTGCTGCCAGGCTCCCAGGCCAAGAAAGCCGGCTTCGCCGACTGCATCTACCTCGACCCGGCCACCCACAGCCGCATCGAGGAAGTGGGTTCGGCCAACTTCTTCGCCATCACCCACGACAACGAGTTCATCACTCCGCGTTCCGCCTCCGTGCTGCCGGGCATCACCCGTCTGTCGCTGATGGAGCTGGCCGCCCAGCGCCTGGGCCTGAAGGTGATCGAGGGCGACGTCGAGATCAACGATCTGGCGCGCTTCAAGGAAGCCGGCGCCTGCGGTACCGCCGCGGTGATCACTCCGATCGGCGGCATCCAGTACCAGGACAAGCTGCACGTGTTCTACAGCCGCGATGAAGTCGGCCCGGTGACCCGTCGCCTCTATGAAGAGCTGACCGGCATCCAGACTGGCGACGTCGAAGGCCCGGAAGGCTGGGTCGTCAAGGTCTGAGCCTGACTGCTCGTTAACGAAGAACGCCGCGATGCCTGATGGTATCACGGCGTTTTTCTTTGGGCCGGATAACGGACTTGATCCTCTAGGAGCGCGCCATGCGCGCGATCGCGGGCATGGCCCGCCCCTACAGGGGACGCCTCCCTTTTCGTTAGGCCGGACTCGGCAGCGCCGGCTGGCACAGCAGCCAGTCGTGCAGCAACGTCTGCAATTCCTCGAATTTGACCGGCTTGGGCAGGTAGTCGCTCATCCCGGCGGCCAGGCAGCGCTCGCGGTCGCCGCTGTGGCTGTGGGCGGTGATTGCCAGCACCGGCAGGTCGCCACAGCGCGGCAGGGTGCGCAAGGCTCGGCAGGTGGCGAAGCCGTCCATCACCGGCATCTGGCAGTCGAGCAGCACCGCATCAACGTCTTCGCGGCGCAGCAGGTCGATGGCCTCGGCACCGTTGTCAGCGGTACGCACGCGATAGCCGAGCTTTAACAGCATGCCGCGGATCACCAGCTGGTTGATGGCGTTGTCCTCCACCACCAGCACGGTGCACTGGTCCGGGCTGCGCAGCGCCTGGCCACCCGCACGGCGCGGCGGCGGCGCGATGCTCTGCACCGGCTGGCCGACCTGCAGGGTCAGGCTGAAGCAGCTGCCCTGCCCGGGTGCGGATTCGTGCGACAGCTCACCGCCCAGCAGCGAGACCAGCTTGCGGCACAGCGCAAGGCCGATGCCGAGCCCACCGTATTCGCGGGTCAGCGAGCCGTCGAGCTGATAGAAGCGCTGGTAGAGCGCGCCGTCCGACGGCGTGGCGAAACCTATTCCGCTGTCCTGGATTTCCAGGCGCAGCGCCAACCCTTCGGTGCTGGGCGCACCGCTGACGCGCAGGCTGACACCGCCGTGGTGGGTGAACTTGATGGCGTTATCGATCAAGTAGCCCAGCGCCTGGGCCAGCTTGCCGGCATCGCCTTCGAGGGTGTCGGGCAGGCTCTCATCCAGTTGCAGGACGAAGCGCAGGCCACGCTCTTCGGCACGCGGCGCGTACTGGGCGCGCAGGCCGTCGCACAGGCCGCGCAGGCTGAACGGTTCGCGACGCGGATAGAGCTTGCCGGCCTGCAGTTCGAGCAGCGCGAGGATGTCGTTGACCATGCGCATCATGTCCCGCGCCGAGCCGTTCGCGGTCTTGTGGTACTGGGCCAGTTCGACGTCCATCGGCACCGTCTGCATCAGCTCCAGCGAACCGATCACCCCGCTCATCGGCGTGCGCAGCTCGTGGGTGACAGTGGCGAGGAACTCGTCCTTCAGGCGGTTGCTGCTGGCCAGTTCGAGGTTCAGCTGTTCCAGCTTGCGGCTGGTTTCCTGGAGGATGCGGGTGCGCTCTTCCTTCATGGCGTTGATGCGGTCAGCCAGGGCCAGGGACAGCAGGCCCACCTCCAGCGCCGAACCGATCTGGCTGGCGTACATGGTAAGGAAGACGTTGGGCAGCAGGCCCAGCACCATCAGTGTGTTGACCACGCCACCGAGCAGGAAGGCGGTCCAGGCGAAGATGAAGTAGCGCGCCACGCGCATGCCGCGTAGCCAGGCGAGGATGCCGGCGCTGAAGATCACCACAGTGAAGGCCAGCGCCAGGTAGGTGGCCAGGCGCAGGGCGATGGCGTAGCTGACGGTCAGCGCCAGCACCATTACAAGCGCGCCGACGCCCATCAGCACGCGCAGGATGCGGTCGATCCACAGGCTGTGCTCGCGGGTATGCAGGAAGCTGCGGGCGAACTGGCAGCCGAACAGGCCGGCCGAACCGATCAGGAAGGGTGTGGAGGCGTTGGCCCACCAGGGGTTGTTGGGCCAGAAGTACTCGATGCCGGCACCGTTGACCGAGATCTGGTAGAAGCCGAACGAGGCGATATAGAGGATGTAATAGAGGTAGCTGGTATCGCGGACGCTGAGGAAGATGAACAGGTTGTAGATCATCATCACCAGCAGCACGCCGTAGATGATGCCCAGCACGTAGATACGCCCCGGCTGTTCTTCCAGATAGGCCTTGGGTGACCAGAGCGTCAGCGGCGCCTGGATCGAACCCTGGCTCTCCAGGCGCAGGTACACCCGCAACGGCTCGCCGGGCTCCAGCTTGAGATCGAACAGGTAGTTGTTCTGGCGGATCGGCCGACTGGAGAACGGCAGGGTATCGCCGGTGCGCTGGGCCAGCCGGTAGCCGCCCTTGCCGTCGGGCAGGTAGAGGTCGAGCTTGTCCAGCGGCGGGTAGGCCAGTTCCAGCAGCCAGCTGGCCGGATCATGGGAAGCCTTGGGCTGGTAGTCGAGGTCCAGGCGCAGCCAGAAAACCGATCGCGAGTAGCCGGCGTTGAGCACATCGCGCTCGTGCCGACGGAAGCTGGCGGCCAGCGCCGGAGAGCTGATCTCCGAGATATCAGCGGTGCCGCGCACGTCTTCGAAGACATCCATTGCCCGGCCCAGCGGCAATTGCCCGACATGCTCGTCGAAGCTGATAGCGCTCGCCAGCGGCGAGAGGATGAGAAGGATCAGGAAGATCAGCCAATGCCGCATGGTGCCCCGCAGTGCCGCCGACTGCCGCACCTGGGAGCCCCATCTCCCGCTTTGGCGCGCCGTGGAGGCGTTGTGTTGGAATCGGCGAACTCTAGCACAGGCCTTGTGCCACGTGGCATTCGACCATACAGCCAGGCTTCGGCCGGGCGATGCGGATCGGACCGTTCGGTCAGCTCAAGGCCACATTTTGGTGATAAGCTCCCGCGTCATGAAAACGCCAACCTCCCGTCCCGTAGTGCTCTGCCTGTCCGGCCACGACCCCAGTGGCGGTGCCGGCCTGCAGGCCGATATCGAAGCCCTGATTGCACAAGGCTGCCACGCGGCGCCGACCGTCACCGCACTGACCGTTCAGGATACCGTCAACGTTTCCGACTTCCGCGTGCTCGACCGCGAGTGGGTGCTGGCCCAGGCCAACGCCGTGATCGCCGACATGCCGGTGGCCGCGGTCAAGCTGGGCATGCTCGGCTCGGTGCAGATGGTCGACACCGTAGTCGAGATCATGCAGTCCCTGCCGGGCGTACCGCTGGTCTGCGACCCGGTGCTGCGCGCCGGCGGCGGTGGTTCGCTGGGCAAGGACGACGTCGGCTACGCCATGCGCGAGCGGCTGCTGCCGATCGCCGCCATTGCCACGCCGAACCTGCCCGAGGCACGCATCCTCGCCGAACTGCCCGAAGGCACGGCGGATGAGTGCGCGGAAAAGCTTCTGCCGTTCATTCAGCACCTGCTGATCACCGGCGGCCATGGCGACGAATCGGAAGTGCACAACCGCCTGTACACCCGCGACGGCCAGCGCCACACCTTTACCTGCCAGCGCTTGCCGGGCAGCTACCACGGCTCGGGCTGCACCCTGGCAAGCACCCTCGCCGGCCGCCTGGCCCTGGGCGAGGAACTGGTGAGCGCGGTGCGCAGCGCCCTCGACTACACCTGGCGCACCCTGCGCGATGCGGAAGCGCCTGGCCACGGCCAGTACGTACCGCGCCGCCTGCCGCTGGACTACTGCAACTGATTCAACCGTTCCAATGATCGAGGCACCGATGAAACTGCGCGGACTCTACGCCATCACCGACAGCCAGCTGCTCGACGGCGGCCGCCTGCTGCCCTACGTCGAGGCCGCCCTGAAGGGCGGCGCGCGCCTGCTGCAGTACCGCGACAAGTCCACCGACGCCTCGCACCGCCTGCGCGAAGCCGAAGCGCTGCGCGAACTCTGCGCGCGTTACGGCGCCACGCTGCTGATCAATGATGACGCCGAACTGGCCGCGCGCCTGGGCGTCAGCGTGCACCTGGGGCAGACCGACGGCTCGCTGGCCGCCGCCCGCGCCCTGCTCGGCCGCGACGCCGTGATCGGCGGCACCTGCCACGCCAGCCTCGAACTGGCCGAACAGGCCATCACCGAAGGCGCCAGTTACGTCGCCTTCGGCCGCTTCTTCAATTCCCAGACCAAGCCGGGCGCCCCGGCCGCCAGCGTCGAACTGCTGGAGCAGGCCAAGACCCGTTTCAACGTGCCGCTGGTGGCCATCGGCGGCGTGACCCTGGACAACGCGCCGGAGCTGATCGCCCACGGCGCCGACATGATTGCCGTGATCCACGCGCTGTTCGCCGCCGACTCCTCGGCCGAGGTCGAGCAGCGCGCCCGCGCCTTCAGCCAACTCTTCGAAACCCGCTGAGCGCCACGCGCGCGCTCGGCACCCGACAGCTTCGCGAGGTACACCATGTCCCGTTCCGAAACGCTTTTCGCCAATGCCCAGAAACACATCCCCGGTGGCGTGAACTCGCCGGTGCGCGCGTTCAAGAGCGTCGGCGGCACCCCGCTATTCTTCAAGCACGCGGAAGGCGCCTACGTGGTGGACGAGGATGACAAGCGCTACGTCGACTACGTCGGTTCCTGGGGCCCGATGATCCTCGGCCACAGCCACCCGGACGTGCTCGACGCGGTACGCAAGCAGCTCGACCACGGCCTGTCCTACGGCGCACCGACTGCGCTGGAAGTGGAAATGGCCGACCTGGTCTGCTCCCTGGTTCCGTCCATGGACATGGTCCGCATGGTCAGCTCCGGCACCGAAGCCACCATGAGCGCCATTCGCCTGGCCCGTGGCTATACCGGCCGCGACAGCATCATCAAGTTCGAAGGCTGCTACCACGGCCACTCCGACAGCCTGCTGGTAAAAGCCGGCTCCGGCGCCCTGACCTTCGGCGTGCCGAACTCCCCGGGCGTGCCGGCGGCCTTCGCCAAGCACACCCTGACCCTGCCGTTCAACGACATCGCCGCGGTAGAGAAGACCCTGAGCGAAGTCGGCAAGGAAGTGGCGTGCATCATCGTCGAACCGGTCGCCGGCAACATGAACTGCGTACCGCCGGCGCCGGGCTTCCTCGAAGGCCTGCGCAGCCTGTGCGACCAGCACGGCGTGGTACT
Organism: Pseudomonas sp. SCB32; assembly: GCF_009189165.1. Lineage (NCBI taxonomy): Bacteria > Pseudomonadati > Pseudomonadota > Gammaproteobacteria > Pseudomonadales > Pseudomonadaceae > Pseudomonas > Pseudomonas sp. SCB32. Next base: position 791,162 of record NZ_CP045118.1, on the reverse strand, counting down.
GATCTTCGACGAAGTGATGACCGGCTTCCGCGTCGCCCTGGGCGGCGCCCAGGCGCACTACGGCATCACCCCGGACCTGTCGACCTTCGGCAAGATCATCGGCGGCGGCATGCCGGTGGGCGCCTTCGGCGGCAAGCGCGAGATCATGGAGCAGATTTCCCCGCTCGGCCCGGTCTACCAGGCCGGCACCCTGTCGGGTAACCCGCTGGCCATGGCCGCCGGCCTGACCACCCTGCGCCTGATCAGCCGTTCGGGCTTCCACGACGAACTGACCACCTACACCACCCGCATGCTGCAAGGCCTGCAGGAGCGCGCCGACGCCGCTGGCATCCCCTTCGTGACCACCCAGGCGGGTGCCGCGATGTTCGGCCTGTACTTCACCGGCGCCGACGACATCGTCACCTTCGATGACGTGATGACCAGCGACGCGGAGCGTTTCAAGCGCTTCTTCCACCTGATGCTGAATGCCGGCGTATACCTGGCACCGAGCGCCTTCGAGGCCGGTTTCACCTCCATCGCCCACGGCGAAACCGAGCTGAAGCTGACCCTGGACGCTGCCGAGCGCGCTTTCGCCGCACTCAAGTAAGTCCCTTGCGAAGGCGCCCGCTGGGGCGCCTTCCGCTCCCCCCGCCGTTATCTCCGCGTTACACTCCTCCCCGCCTTCCATGCCGCTTCGGCAGAAAAAACAGAAAAGAAGGTAAAGACTTTGTAAGGAGGCGCCGCCTTATTTCATAATGTGAAAGCCGGCGCAATTCGCTGGCCGGGTTTTTCCCGCCCCGATTCTGGAGGCCGTTTCTCCCCATGTACCGCTCCGGTCGTACCCTGCTACTGGGTTGCCTGTTGCTCGCCTTCCCCCTGCTGACCCAGGCGGGCGGTAACTCGCTGCTGATTCCGGCGACCGGCCGCTGCGTCCTCAATACCGTCCCTGAACAGTTGCAGCAGGCACTGGCCAGCTGCCAGCAAGCTGCCAACGGCGGTGATGCGCAAGCGCAATACGAGTTGGGCGAGTTCTACTACACCGGCGACCTCGCTCCGCGCGACTTCCAGGCCGCATTGCACTGGTTCGAGAAAGCCTCGCTGCAAGGCCACGCCAATGCCCAGCTGCGCCTGGGCACCATGTTCTTCCGTGGCGAAGGGGTGAAGGCCAACAACGTGCAGGCCTACATCGTGCTGAAGATGGCTGCGGTGAACGGCGCCGAAGACGCGATGGACAGCGCCGACCTGGTAGCCGAGCAGATGAACAAGGACGAACTGGACATCGCCACCAAGGTGCTCGGGCAGATCTTCCGCAACTACCTGATCGAACTGCAGACCGCCGGCAACTCGCCGTTCTCGCCGCTGCCCTGAAACACGCCAAGGCCCCCAAACGCTGTAGGAGCGAGCTTGCTCGCGAACAGGGTTCCGGGCGACATCGGTGCTGGGCGGTTCGCGAGCAAGCTCGCTCCTACGAAAAGCGAAAAGCTGAGCGTCAGCTGTCCTTGCCCGGCATCGGCATGGGGAACGGCATCACGTTGCCGGTGATCTTGGCGTCGCTGATCTTCGCGGTGCCCAGGCGCTCTACTTCATCGATGCGGATGATCGAATGCAGCGGCACGAAGCTGCGGATGACGCCGTCGAACTGCGCCTTGAGCTTCTCCTCGCTGGGGTCCACCACCACCTGGGTGCGCTCGCCGAAGACGAACTCCTCGATCTCCAGGAAGCCCCACAGATCGCTTTGATAGATCTGCTTGGCGTACATCTCGTACACCTGGCCCTGGTTGAGGAAGACCACCTTGTAGATCGGGTTCTCGCGCTTGCTCATGAACGAAGGATGACAGCTTTGCAAAATGGGCACGCAGCATAGCACAGTCGCGCCCTCCCCGCTCAGCCAGCGGTGGCAGACACCCGCGCCGAGGCATATAATACGCGGTCATTTTTTAACCAGCTCAAGAACGATTCCATGGCCAAGAAGCTATTCATCCAGACCCACGGTTGCCAGATGAACGAGTACGACAGCTCGCGCATGGCCGATCTGCTGGGTGAACACCAGGCCCTGGAAATCACCGAGAAGGCAGAAGAAGCCGACGTCATCCTGCTCAATACCTGCTCGATCCGCGAGAAGGCCCAGGAAAAGGTGTTCTCCGAGCTGGGCGCCTGGCGCACACTCAAGCAGCAGAACCCGAACCTGGTGATCGGCGTCGGCGGTTGCGTGGCCAGCCAGGAAGGCGCGGCGATCCGCGAGCGCGCACCGTACGTCGACGTGGTCTTCGGTCCGCAGACCCTGCACCGCCTGCCGGAGATGATCGATGCCGCCCGCACCACCCGCAAACCGCAGGTGGATGTGTCCTTCCCGGAAATCGAGAAGTTCGACCGCCTGCCCGAGCCGCAGGTCAATGGCCCCACCGCCTTCGTCTCGGTGATGGAAGGCTGCAGCAAGTACTGCACCTTCTGCGTGGTGCCCTACACCCGCGGCGAGGAAGTCAGCCGCCCGTTCGACGACGTGCTGGCCGAGGTGATCCACCTGGCCGAGAACGGCGTGAAGGAAGTCACCCTGCTGGGGCAGAACGTCAATGGCTACCGTGGCCAGACCCACGACGGCCGCATCGCCGACTTCGCCGAGCTGATCCGCGTGGTCGCCGAGGTCGATGGCATCGAGCGCATCCGCTACACCACCTCGCACCCGCTGGAATTCTCCGACGCGCTGATCGCCGCCCACGCCGAAGTGCCGCAGCTCGTGAAGTTCGTCCACCTGCCGGTGCAGGCTGGTTCCGACCGCATTCTCGCGGCGATGAAACGCAACCACACCGCGCTGGAATACAAGTCGCGCATCCGCAAGCTGAAGGCGGCGGTGCCGGACATCTGCATCAGTTCGGACTTCATCATCGGCTTCCCCGGCGAGACCGAGCAGGACTTCGAGCAGACCATGAAGCTGGTGGAGGACGTTGGCTTCGACTTCTCCTTCTCCTTCATCTACAGCCCGCGCCCGGGCACCCCGGCCGCCGACCTGGCCGACGACACGCCGGACGAAGTGAAGAAGCAGCGCCTGCTGATCCTCAACAGCCGCCTCAACCAGCAAGGCTTCGAGATCAGCCGACGGATGGTCGGAACCATCCAGCGCATCCTCGTCACCGACTACGCCAAGCGCGACCCCGGCCAGCTGCAAGGCCGTACCGAGAACAACCGCGTGGTGAATTTCCGCAGCGACAACCCGCGCCTGATCGGCCAGTTCGTCGACGTGGAAATCTACGAGGCGCTGCCCAATTCCCTGCGCGCCACCCTCGTGGAAGCACATCACTGATCATCAACCGTTGAATATCTCGATGGCGTCCGAACTTTCGTACTCGGTCGCCTGGAGTTATTCTTCGACCATTCCCCTTCGCAACACGGCGACTTAGACAACACCTTGAACGCCCCTCTGGATATCCATCGTTTCATGCTCGAACCCTTCGAGGCCCGCAGCTTCGCCAACCTGTGCGGGCAGTTCGACGAGCATCTGCATCAGATCGAGAAGCGCCTCGACATCGAGATCCGCAACCGTGGCAACCAGTTCGAACTGGTCGGCGAGCCGGACCGCACCCAAGCGGCCGAGCACCTTCTGCAGCGCCTCTACCGCGAGGCCCAGAACGGCACCGAACTGACCCCGAACATGGTCCACCTGTTCCTGCAGGAATCCGGTCTGGAAGAGCTGGCCAATGCGCCCGAAGCGCCCCTGGTGACGCTCAAGACGCGCAAGGCGCACATCCGCCCGCGCGGCGCCAACCAGCAGCGCTACGTGAAGGCCATCCTCGATCACGACATCAACTTCGGCATCGGTCCGGCCGGTACCGGCAAGACCTACCTCGCAGTGGCCTGCGCCGTGGATGCCCTGGAGCGCGAGCAGATCCGCCGCATCCTGCTGGTGCGCCCGGCGGTCGAGGCCGGCGAGAAGCTCGGCTTCCTGCCCGGCGACCTGTCGCAGAAGATCGACCCGTACCTGCGCCCGCTCTATGACGCGCTGTACGAGATGCTCGGCTTCGAGACCGTGGCCAAGCTGATCGAGCGCCAGGTGATCGAAGTCGCGCCACTGGCCTACATGCGCGGCCGTACGCTGAACAACAGTTTCATCATCCTCGACGAAAGCCAGAACACGACGATGGAACAGATGAAGATGTTCCTCACCCGTATCGGCTTCGGCTCCACCGCGGTGATCACCGGCGACGTCACCCAGGTCGACCTGCCGCGCGGCACCCGCTCGGGCCTCAAGCACGTGATGGAAGTCCTGCGCGACGTGCCGGGCATCAGCTTCACCCACTTCAAGTCCAAGGACGTGGTGCGCCACCCGCTGGTGCAGCGCATCGTCGATGCCTACGACGCCTACGAGAATCGCCTGACCGGCATCGAAGGCCAAGGCGGCAAGCATGCTTGAACTGGACCTGCAGGTCGCTTCCGAAGCGCCCGGCCTGCCGAGCGAAGCCGACTTCCGCCGCTGGTGCGAACTGGCCCTGCGCCAGCGCCAGAACGATTCCGAACTGACCATCCGCCTGGTGGATGAAGGCGAAGGCCGCGAACTGAACCGCACCTGGCGACACAAGGACTACGCCACCAACGTACTATCCTTCCCCGCCGACGTTCCCGACGAGCTGCTGGACATCCCGCTGCTCGGCGACTTGGTGATCTGCGCCCCCGTGGTGCAGCGCGAGGCCGCCGAACAGGGCAAGTCCGCCGAGGCCCACTGGGCCCACCTCGTCATCCATGGTTGCCTGCACCTGCTCGGCTACGATCACATCGAAGATGCCGAGGCCGAGGAAATGGAAGGCCTGGAGCGGGAGTTGCTGGCCGAACTGGGTCATCCGGACCCGTACGCGGCCGACGAAGAATAAACGCCACCGAGCAAGGAAAGATGAGCGAAGACCGATCGAGCAATGGGCACAAGTCGTGGTTGGACAAGATCACCCAGGCTTTTGCCCATGAGCCGAGAAACCGCCAGGAGCTGCTTGAGCTCCTGCGCGAAGCCCACGACAACAAGCTGCTCGACAGCGAGGCGTTGTCCATCGTCGAAGGCGCGATCCAGGTGGCGGACCTCCAGGTCCGCGACATCATGATCCCGCGCTCGCAGATGATCTCCATCAAGTCGACGCACAAGCCCGCCGACTTCCTTCCCGCCATCATCGAGGCGGCGCACTCGCGCTACCCGGTGATCGGCGAGAGCCTGGACGACATCATGGGCGTCCTGCTGGCCAAGGACCTGCTGCCGCTGATTCTCCATGACCAGAACCACACCTTCAACATCAAGGACCTGCTGCGCCCGGCCACCTTCGTGCCCGAGTCCAAGCGCCTGAATGTGCTGCTGCGCGAGTTCCGCGCCAACCGCAACCACATGGCCATCGTCATCGACGAGTACGGCGGCGTGGCGGGACTGGTGACCATCGAGGACGTGCTGGAGCAGATCGTCGGCGACATCGAGGACGAGCACGACGTCGAGGAAGACAGCTACATCAAGCCACTACCCAGCGGCGACTTCATCGTCAAGGCGCTGACCCCGGTGGAAGCCTTCAACGACTTCTTCGGCGCGGAGTTCTCCGACGATGAATTCGACACCGTTGGCGGCGTGGTGATGAGCGCCTTCGGCCACCTGCCCAAGCGCAACGAGACCACTGAACTGGGCGGCTTCCGCTTCCGCGTGCTCAACGCGGACAGCCGCCGGCTGCACCTGCTGCGCCTGACCCCGCTGCAGGACTGAGCGACACGGTAGGGCGTACAACCGTTCGCGGCTGTACGCCGATACACCTCGCCCCATCGCCAGCGCCACGACCAAGTTCGAAGTGCAGGGAAACCAAGGCCAAACGGCGTATAACATCGAGCGTTATGCGCCCTACGCGCCGAGGCCGAGCCTCCGAAATACCTGCAGGAGCGGGCCATGCCCGCGATCGCGGACAAAGTCCGCTCCTACAGGGACGCGCGATCTTCCCCGGCCAATCCCTACAGACACCCCCTCCTCCCGCAACATCCCGCCGCAGTCAGCTCATGGCTTTTGGCTGCCCCCCCCCATAGCCTACCGTTCGTCTCTCCATTACTCTTGCGCATCGCTTAACCGCAACAAGGATTTCCGATGCGCTGGATCACCCGCCCCGGCCTGCCAGGCCATCTGCTCGCCCTGGCCGCCGGCGCGCTCACCCCGCTGGCCCTGGCTCCGTTCGGCTACTGGCCGCTGGCGCTGCTGTCACTCGCCCTGTTCTACCTCGGTCTGCGCGGCACCACCGCAGGTTCCGCGCTGTGGCGCGGCTGGTGGTACGGCTTCGGCGCCTTCATCGCCGGCACCAGCTGGATCTACTTCAGCATCCACGACTTCGGCGGCGCCTCAGGGCCACTGGCCGCCTTCCTGGTGATCGGCTTCAGCGCCGGCGTGGCCTTCTTCTTCGCCCTGCCCGCCTGGGCCTGGGCACGCCTGTTCCGCCGCAACAACGCCCCAGTCAGCGATGCGCTGGCCTTTGCCGCGCTGTGGGTGGTGCTGGAGCTGTTCCGCAGCTGGTTCCTCACCGGATTCCCCTGGCTCTACGCCGGCTACAGCCAACTGGAGGGCCCGCTGGCGGGGCTCGCACCCATCGGCGGCGTCTGGCTGGTGTCGTTCAGCATCGCCCTCACCGGCGCGCTGATAATCAACATCCCAGCCCTGACCCAGCGCCCCGCGCGCCTGGTCGCCGGCCTGATCCTGCTGATCGCGCCCTGGGCCGTCGGTATCGCCTACAAGGGCCACGCCTGGACCACGCCGGCCGGCGCGGCGCTGAAGGTCGCCGCGCTGCAGGGCAACATCGCCCAGGAAATGAAATGGGACCCGAAGGCCATCACCCACCAGCTGGAGTTGTACCGCGACCTGACCGCCGAACAGAATGGCTTCGACCTGATCGTCTGGCCGGAGACCGCGGTGCCCATGCTCAAGGACCAGGCCACTGGCTTCCTGGCGATGATGAATGAGGTCGCCACCGCCAAGAAGGCGGCGCTGATCACCGGGGTTCCGGTGCGCCAGAAGACCGCCGACGGCGTGCGCTATTACAACGGCATCACCGTGGTTGGCGACGGCAGCGGCGACTACCTCAAGCAGAAGCTGGTGCCCTTCGGCGAGTACGTGCCCCTGCAGGACCTGCTGCGCGGCCTGATCGCCTTCTTCGACCTGCCGATGTCCGACTTCGCCCGTGGCCCGGCCGATCAGCCGCTGCTCAAGGCCAAGGGCTACAGCGTGGCATCCTACATCTGCTACGAAGTGGTCTACCCGGAATTCGCCGCCGAACTGGCGGCGCAGAGCCAGCTGCTGCTGACCATCAGCAACGACACCTGGTTCGGCACCTCCATCGGCCCGCTGCAGCACCTGCAGATGGCGCAGATGCGGGCACTGGAAGCCGGCCGCTGGATGGTGCGCGGCACCAACAACGGCGTCACCGCGCTGATCGACCCGTTCGGCAAGCTGGCCGTGCAGATCCCGCAGTTCCAGCAAGGCGTACTGCACGGCGAAGTGGTGCCGATGCAGGGCCTGACGCCCTACCTGAAGTGGCGCATCTGGCCGCTGGTGATCGTCGGGGCGGCGCTGCTGGGGTGGGCGCTGGTACGCCGACGGACGCATCCGGAAGAGCGTCGATTGTTCCGCTGATTGGACGAAAAAGGGCCTCGGACGAGGCCCTTTTTCATTACTGGGCGCCACGTAACTGGGCACCACGTAGGAGCGGACTTCGTCGGCGATAGCCACGCGCGCGAAATTGATCGCGGACGGAGTCCGCTCCTACGAGTGCCGGAAACCCGGCTTTTGGGGAGCGCAGGCGGTTCGCGAGCCCAGCCTATCGATAGAACAACCGGTACCCCACCAGTCCGATCGCCTCATTGAACAACTGCTCGCTCTGCCAGATGGCCCGCCCTTCCGGCAGCCAACCGCCCAACGGCCGGGCATTGTCCACGCCGATGTAGCCGACCGGTGCCGGCACCACCTCGAATCCCGCCTGCTCGAAGCTCCACACTGCACGCGGCATGTGCACCGCCTGGGTCACCAGGACCACACGCCGGATACCGGCCGCATGAAGAATCGACGCGCTGAGCTGGGCGTTCTCCCAAGTCGTACGGCTCGCGCCTTCCTGCCAGCGCACCTCGACGCCGTAATCATCGTTCAGGCTGCGCGCCATGATGTAAGCCTCCGAAGGCGGCGTGCCGTAGTGCAGGCCGCCGGAGGTCAGCACCGGCAAGCCGCTGGCCTTGGCCAGGCGGGCGGCGTAGCGCAGCCGTTCGCGCGCCATCAGGCCGGGCTGGTCCTCGTCCCAGGCGCGGTCGCCGCGCACTCGGCCAGCGCCCAGCACGACGATGGCATCGGCGCGCTGGGCAAGCCCCGCCCAGGCCGCCTGTTTCAGCGGCGCCTGCGGTTCCAGCTGGCGCGCGCCCCACTCCACGGCCACTGGCAGGCTCATCACCAACAGGCCAAGGAAACCGGTGAAAAAGCACAGGATCGAGAATCGGGGAAAACGTCGGCGCAGGACAAACGCCAGGAGCAGCAGCAGAAGCAGCAGCCCTGGCGGCATCAGAATCTGTTTGAGGATGTAACGAAGCGGCATCGGCGACTCCTTGTCGAGTGCCAAGCCTAACGGATCACCGTGCTATCAGCGCGCCTTCGCATTGCGGAACAACTGGGAACCACAGGACGTGCAGGGCAGCACACCCAGACTGCGACTCCAGGCCACCGGCGAGCCGCACAGCGCGCACTGCAACTGTTGCGGATGCGGGCGCCCTATCAAGCGTGGGCGACTGGGCGGCGTGACGTGGCGCGGCGGCCGCGACGCCCTCGCGGGGCCCTGCTCCAGCAGCGCCAGCTCCTCTGCAGCGGCATGCCAGCCGCGCAGCCAGTTCACATCCTGATCGAGATAGGCCCGGATCAACTCCATTTCCGCACTGCTCAAACCCCGTAATTCCAGCTCGACCGGGCATTCGTCTCGTAATCGCTCGGCGGTATCGGCCTCATCCAGAGCCAGCGCCAGTCGTTGCAACAACCGTTCATACAGACCGGAACCCGAAGCACTTGCGCGATGCAACTCAGCCATCAGTCACCTCAAGACAGGCGGAAACCTCCCGCCTTCAGGCAAAGCTTAGCGGCCCACCCCGCGCCACACCGAGCGTGCGACAAACGGCGCGGGCTACCGGCTCGGGGAGGGGTCATGTATGCTACGAGGCTTTCTGTAGCCGCCCGACCCGTGTCTTCTCAGGGGTCGGTTGAGCGGAGGGCCACTCGACCTCCCCCGGCCGCATACTTCTTTTCCGTACAGGTTCAAATCGCGCCATGCACGAGCAATATCAGCCTCTCGAGATCGAATCCCAGGCCCAGAACTTCTGGAACGAACACAACTCCTTCCGCGTCGACGAAGTCGCCAACAAGGAGAAGTTCTACTGCCTGTCGATGTTCCCGTATCCGAGCGGCAAGCTGCACATGGGGCACGTGCGCAACTACACCATCGGCGACGTGATCAGCCGCTACCATCGCATGCAGGGCAAGAACGTCCTGCAGCCGATGGGCTGGGACGCGTTCGGCATGCCAGCGGAAAACGCCGCGATGAAGAACAACGTCGCACCGGCGGCCTGGACCTACGACAACATCGCCTACATGAAGTCCCAGCTGAACAGCCTGGGCCTGGCGATCGACTGGTCCCGCGAAGTCACCACCTGCAAGCCGGACTACTACCGCTGGGAACAGTGGCTGTTCACCCGCCTGTTCGAGAAGGGCGTGATCTACCGCAAGAACGGCACCGTGAACTGGGACCCGGTTGACCAGACCGTACTGGCCAATGAGCAGGTCATCGACGGCCGTGGCTGGCGTTCGGGCGCGCTGATCGAGAAGCGCGAAATCCCGATGTACTACTTCAAGATCACTGCCTACGCCGAAGAGCTGCTGGAAAGCCTCGACCACCTGCCCGGCTGGCCGGAACAGGTCAAGACCATGCAGCGCAACTGGATCGGCAAGTCGCGCGGCATGGAGATCGCCTTCCCCTATGACCAGGCTTCCATCGGCGAAGCCGGCCAGATGAAGGTCTTCACCACCCGTCCTGACACCCTGATGGGCGCCACCTACGTCGCCGTAGCGGCCGAACACCATCTGGCTACCCTGGCCGCCCAGCGCGATCCGTCGCTGCAGGCGTTCATCGACGAGTGCAAGCGCGGTGGCGTCGCCGAAGCCGACATCGCCACCCAGGAGAAGAAAGGCGTCGCCACTTCCCTGTTCGTCGAGCATCCGCTGACCGGCGAGAAGCTGCCGGTGTGGATCGCCAACTACGTGCTGATGACCTACGGCGAAGGCGCCGTGATGGCGGTTCCGGGCCACGATGAGCGTGACTTCGAGTTCGCCAACAAGTACGCCCTGCCGATCCAGCAGGTGATCGCCCAGGTAGGCGCCGACAACGACTTCGAGCCGACCGTCTGGAAAGAGTGGTACGGCCTGAAGGACGAGAGCGTTGTCACCGTCAACTCCGGCAAATACGACAACCTCGGCTACCAGGCCGCGTTCGACGCCATTGGCGCCGACCTCGCCGCCAAGGGCCTGGGCCAGGCACGCACCCAGTTCCGCCTGCGCGACTGGGGCATCAGCCGCCAGCGCTACTGGGGCTGCCCGATCCCGATCATCCACTGTGACGCCTGCGGCGATGTGCCGGTCCCGGCCGACCAACTGCCGGTGGTCCTGCCCGAGGACGTGGTGCCGGACGGCGCCGGTTCGCCCCTGGCCAAGCTGCCCGAATTCTACTCGTGCAGCTGCCCGAAGTGCGGCCAGCCGGCCAAGCGTGAAACCGACACCATGGACACCTTCGTCGAGTCGTCCTGGTACTTCGCCCGCTACGCCTGCCCGCAGTTCGAAGACGGCATGCTGGACAAGAAGGCCGCCAACTACTGGCTGCCGGTCGATCAGTACATCGGCGGCATCGAGCACGCCATTCTCCACCTGCTCTACGCGCGCTTCTTCCACAAGCTGATGCGCGACGAAGGCCTGATCGACTCCGACGAGCCATTCAAGAACCTGCTGACCCAAGGCATGGTGGTCGCCGAGACCTACTACCGCACCAACCCGAACGGCAGCAAGGACTGGTTCAACCCGGCCGACGTCGAAGTCGAGCGGGATGCCAAGGCCAAGGTCATCGGCGCGCGCCTGAAGACCGACGGCCAGCCGGTGGAAATCGGCGGCACCGAGAAGATGTCCAAGTCCAAGAACAACGGCGTGGACCCGCAGGCCATGATCGACGCCTACGGCGCCGACACCTGCCGCCTGTTCATGATGTTCGCCTCGCCGCCGGACATGAGCCTGGAGTGGTCCGACTCCGGCGTCGAAGGCGCGAGCCGCTTCCTGCGCCGCGTCTGGCGCCTGGCCCAGTCCCACGTCAACGCAGGCCCTGCCGGCGCCGTGGACAAGTCGGCCCTGGACGATGCACAGAAGGCCATCCACCGCTCCATCCACCTGGCCATCCGCCAGGCCAGCCAGGACGTGGGCCAGCACCACAAGTTCAACACCGCCATCGCCGCCGTGATGACCCTGATGAACGTGCTGGAGAAAGCCCCGACCGAATCCGCCGCCGACCGCGCCCTGCTGCAGGAAGGCCTGGAAAGCGTCGCCCTGCTGCTCGCCCCGATCACCCCGCACATCTGCCACGTGGTCTGGCAGGAGCTGGGTAAGGACGGCGCGGTGATCGACGCCAGCTGGCCGCAGGTCGACGAAGCCGCCCTGGTTCAGGACAGCCTGCAATTGGTGGTACAAGTCAACGGCAAGCTGCGCGGCCACATCGAAGTGGCGGCCAGCGCCAGCCGCGAAGAGGTGGAAGCCCTGGCACGCGCCAACGAGAACGTACTGCGCTTCACCGACGGCCTGACCATCCGCAAGGTGATCGTGGTTCCGGGCAAGCTGGTCAATATCGTCGCCAACTAAAGCAACGCTGGAAAAGACCTATTCGCCCGTGGCACCTTCGCCACGGGCATACCGGATCAACAGGAGTGAGGGAAGCTTGATGAAACGTATCCTGACCAGCCTCGCGCTGATCGGCCTGGCCAGCGTGCTGACCGCCTGCGGTTTCCAACTGCGCGGCCTGGGCGATACGACCTTTGCGCTCAAGGAAGTCGACCTGACCGCCCGCAACGCCTACGGCGAAACGGTCAAGGATCTCCAACAGGTACTCGAAGGCAGCGGCGTGAAAGTCGTCTCCCGCGCGCCCTACCACGTCATCCTCGCCCGCGAGGACGTGAGCACCCGTACCGTCAGCTACACCAGCTCGGCACGCAGCGCGGAAAACCAGCTGACCAACACCCTGGACTATGAAATCCGCGGCACCAATGACCTGCTGCTGCTGAGCGGCCAGGTCCAGGTACGCAAGGTCTACGTACAGGACGAGAACAACCTGGTCGGCTCCGACCAGGAAGCCGCGCAGATCCGCGAAGAAATGCGCCGTGACCTGGTCCAGCAAATGGCCATGCGCCTGCAGCTCATCACCCCAGCCCAACTGGATGATCTGCAGCGCAAGGCGGAAGCCAAGGCCAAGGCCGAAGCTGACGCTATGAAGGCCGCGGACGAGGCCGCCAAGGCACAGCCGCAGCAGTCGCCGATCGAATTCCAGAAACAGTGACAGACAGGGGCCGGCAACCACCGGCCCCTTCTTCATCATGAAGCTCAATCCCGGACAACTCGCCAAACACCTTCAGGGCAACCTGGCCCCCGTCTACGTGATCAGCGGCGACGAACCGCTGCTCTGCCAGGAAGCCTGCGACGCCATTCGCGTGGCCTGCCGCCAGCGCGATTTCGGCGAACGCCAGGTATTCAACGCCGAAGCCAACTTCGACTGGGGCCAGCTGCTCGAAGCCGGCGCCAGCCTCTCGCTGTTCGCCGAGAAACGCCTGATCGAGCTGCGCCTGCCCTCCGGCAAACCCGGTGACAAGGGCGCAGCCATCCTGCTGGAATACCTGCAACGCCCGCCGGAGGACACCGTCCTTTTGGTCAGCCTGCCCAAGCTCGACGGCAGCACGCAGAAGACCAAGTGGGCCAAGGCCCTGATCGACGGCGACGGCGCCCAGTTCATCCAGATCTGGCCGATCGACGCACACCAGCTGCCACAGTGGATTCGCCAGCGCCTGTCCCAGGCCGGCCTCGCCGCCAGCCAGGAAGCGGTGGACCTGATCGCCGCACGGGTGGAAGGCAACCTGCTGGCTGCCGCCCAGGAAATCGAAAAGCTCAAGCTGCTCGCCGACGGTCAGCAGATTGACGCCGCCACCGTGCAGGCGGCGGTGGCCGACAGCGCACGCTTCGACGTGTTCGGCCTGATCGACGCCGCCCTCGGCGGTGAGGCAGCCCACTGCCTGCGCATGCTCGAAGGTCTGCGCGGCGAGGGCGTGGAGCCGCCGGTGATTCTCTGGGCCCTGGCCCGGGAAATCCGCGTGCTGGCAGCCCTGGCGCAACAGTTCGGCCAGGGTGTACCGCTGGACAAGGCCTTCAGCCAGGCCCGCCCGCCCATCTGGGACAAGCGCCGCCCGCTGATGACCCGCGCCCTGCAACGCCACACCGGCAGCCGCTGGAACCAGATGCTGCAGGACGCCCAGTTGATCGACGCGCAGATCAAGGGACAGGCGCCAGGCGATCCCTGGAGCAGCCTCGCCCGCCTCGCCCTGCTGGTCGCAGGGCAACGCATCAGCCTGCCGTCGGCCTGATCACTCCCACTCGCGCACCTGCCGCACCTCCACGCAGCCCAGGCGTCCCGGCGGAATCTTCGCGGCGATGCGCTGGGCTTCTTCCATGTCCTTGGCCTCGATCAGGTAGAAGCCGCCGAGCTGCTCCTTGGTCTCCGCGAAGGGGCCGTCGGTGATCGCCAGCCGGTCGCCCTGACCACGCAGGGTATTGCCGGTAGCCGTGGGCAGCAGAGCATGGGCGGCGATGTAGTTGCCGCTGCGCCGCAGTTGTTCGCTATAGGTCATGCACTCGTCGACGATGCCGCGCAGCTCGGCCTCCGGCCGTTCGGCCGCCTTGCGCTCGTCGAAGTAGATCATGCAGAGAAACTTCATCGCCCTTGTCCTCGTTCTTGTCCGTGGCGTCAAAAAAGCTCACCGCAGCCAGAGTAGCCCTGAAAACCTCCCGCTGGCCTTGGCCCATCCACCGACTGACCAAAGGCATTGGACAGGCGTACCCAATAGGCAGAAGATGCGCGCGCCGGCACGGGGCCGGTATCAATGAGGACATCATGATGGCGAAAAAATCCAAACGGCCGAACAAGGCCAAATCTCTGGTGGCGCAACCACTGCTCCGCAGCCGCCAGGAAACACCCCTCAAAGGCAAAGGCAGCTACCGCCGCGAAGCCTCCCACAATTGGGAGGCTTCTTCGCTTCTGGCGGCCTGAAACGTCGGAAAAGCTGAACCACCCCGCCATCCCGCTTTCAACCGGACAGCCACGCCCCTGGAAGTCCTGTAATGAAGGCCCCGCTCATCGCCGCCATCCTTATCCTGCCCTTCAGCCTTCAGCCTTCACGCCCACGCCGTCTGCTCCGACCAGGAAGCCGAGGCCAAGGGCAAGCAGGTCGCCGCCAAGGTCACCGAAGTCACTCGCCGCGATCCCCAGCGGGCACAGAAGCTCAACGAAAAACTCGCCGAAATGAAGAAGTCCCGCTCCAGTGAAGAGCGTCCGGACGACTGCGCCGCCTACGATGAGATGCTCAAGGAGCTGAGCCAGAGCGCACCCCAGGTCGACCAGGAAACCGGCGCGAAGCCGCAGCAGTCGCACGTCCCCTGTAGGAGCGGGCCATGCCCGCGATTTGCGCCCATGGGGCGCTCCTACAACAGCTGGGCACGCCGTGCCCGTGGAATCCATACCCGCAGTCCGACGGATACCACCTCGGCATTTGGAATTTTCGCCTCGCGCTGTCATCGAAGCCTACAATCCCCGCTTCTGCCCGCCGCAGACGCGTCACAGTGGCCATGCTATGGTGGCCGCTCCCCTGCACGTACTCGAGGAGAGCAATGCGCAAGCCCGTTCCATCTGTTGTCGGCCAACGCTGCCTGCTCGTCGCCGCACTGTCGCTGGTCTCGTTCGGTCTGCTGACCTCCTGCACGGAGCCGCCGCCCAAGGGCGCCGCAGCCGAACACGCACAACCTGTGCAGAGCTTCAGCCAGTGGCGCGACACTTTCCGCGTCCAGGCGCTGGCCGCCGGCATCAGCCCTCAGACCTTCGACACCGCGTTCGAAGGCGTAGAGCCGGACGAATCGGTGATAACCGCCGACCGCAGCCAGCCCGAGTTCACCCGGCCGGTCTGGCAGTACCTGGAAAGTGCCGTATCCCCAGCACGGGTGCGCAATGGCCAGGGCCAACTGCTACAGAACGCCGAGGCGCTGCAACGCATCGACGGCACCTACGGTGTCGACCGCGAAGCCGTGGTCGCCATCTGGGGCATGGAGAGCAACTTCGGCCAGCAGATGGGCAGCAAGAACGTGATCCGCTCGCTGGCCACCCTGGCCTACGAGGGTCGCCGCCCGGACTTCGGCCGCGACCAGCTGATCGCCGCCCTGCAGATCATCCAGCACGGCGATGTGCCGGCGAGCAACATGGTTGGCTCCTGGGCCGGCGCCATGGGCCAGACCCAGTTCATCCCCACTACCTACAACCGCCACGCGGTGGACTTCGACGGCGACGGTCGGCGCGACATCTGGGGCTCGTCCACCGATGCCCTGGCGTCTACGGCGAATTACCTGAGCACGTCCGGCTGGCAGCTCGGGCAAGGCTGGGGCTTCGAAGTGCGACTGCCACAGGGCTTCGACTATGCCCTGGCGGACATGGATATCCGCAAACCCATCAGCGAATGGCAACGCCTGGGCGTGCAGACAGCAACCGGGAACCTGCCGGACAACCCGCAGACCAGCGCATCGCTGCTGCTGCCAGCCGGCTACCGCGGCCCGGCCTTCCTGGTGACGGACAACTTCCGCGCCATTCTCAAGTACAACAACTCCACCTCCTACGCCCTGGCCGTGGGCCTGCTGGCAGACGGTTTCAAGGGTGACGGACAGCTGGTGGGGAATTGGCCCGTGGAGGATACGCCGCTCAGCCGTTCGGAGCGCATCGAGCTACAGCAACGACTCACTGCCCGTGGCCAGTCCCTCGGCACCGCGGACGGTATCATCGGTGCCAACACGCGCAAGGCCGTCCGTGCCTACCAGCAATCCCTCGGCGAGCCCGCGGACGGTTATCCGACCCAGGCCCTGCTCAAGCAACTGCGCGCCACGCAATGACACCGCGCAAAAACGAAAGCGGCGCCCGAAGGCGCCGCCTGGCCTCGACCAACCTACCCACGGCAGGTGCCGATCAACCCGTCCCCCTCAATACGTCAGGGTGATGTACCCGTAAGTCGAGATCTTGCCCGGCGTGACCGGTGCCGTCTTGGCGTAGTACTGACCGAAATAGCGCAGGTTGGCGCTGCCGCCCGTCACGACCTGCCCCGCGTCCGAGTTCAGGTTGATCGGCTGGGCATTGCCGTCCAGCACACGAATCTGGGCGTTGGTCCCGGCAATGGTGTTGACCAGGGCACCGCTTTCAGCGTCTACCGTGCTGGACTTCTCCCAGGAAACTTTGACCGGGTCCGGGCAATTGGTCAGCGCCACGGTAAACGGGGTGTTCATCGCCCAACTGCCTGCCGAGGGCAACGCACTGATGTTGATCTTAGGCATGTCCACGTTGATGACCGTCGGGGCTACCGAAGAGTTGTTGATGGTGCAACTTTCAGTGACCACCTCGCCGTTAATGTCTACTTCAGCGTCATAGGCGAAGGCGCTGGTAGCCAGGGAAGACAGCAGTCCTGCTGTCAGCAGTTTTTTCATCTTGGGCATTCCTTTGAATCCTCTGAGTTCGACGCCGGAAGGCTTTTCCTTCCGGGACTCGGCACCGCTAAAGGATGGGTGCGAGCAGAGAAGAAATTAAGGCGCTCGGTTATTCGCAACTATCAGGCGGCACCCTGATTCAAGGGAATTGGCTGGAATTGCTTGTAGTCCTTTTCATGCCCAGCGCTATGTTTCACCCATAGACAATCAGGCCCACCTACTAGCGAGCAGCAGCTTCCGACAACGGCTCGAACGTTCGTCAGCGGAAGACGTCCCTGTGCCTGCGCCGAGAGCATCGAGCTGAAACAGCTCCTCCGCACGCGCGGCTTTCGCCCGGTACGGCAAACGGCATCATCGGCACCACTGCGAGGCAGGCCATTCACGCCCAACAGAAGTCCATCGAATTACCGGCGGATGGATATCCAATGCTGCAATTGCTCATATTTACGTGATGCATTGAAGAAATACGAAACGGGCGCCGGTGGCGCCCGCCCTATGTTTCCCCACGGCACAGAAAATAAACCCGTCCCCTATTCCACTTCCCCCGATATCTTAAGTAACAGACGCACTACATCCTTTCTATTGGTACAGCAGGATCAACCCCATAATAGCGTTTGCCTTACCGGCCCCTACAATGGCTGCCGTCTGGTAGTAACGGGCCTTTAAATTCAGTGTGTAATTGAGCTGGCCGGTTCCGATCAATTGCTGAGTCGCCATGGGAGAAGCGGCCGTTCCTGTTGCGTTCAGTAACTGACCCCCTATCCCCGAAGTCCCCCGGTAACATTGACAGCCGATTGAGATTGATTCGCATAGCCTGTTAACTGGTCAATTTGATAACGAATCGGAATAATTTGCGGACAATTGGTAAGCGACACATTAACAGTGGCAGGGTTAGCGCTATAGGTATTTATCCCTTTGAACTCGCTAACCAGATGCTTGCCAAGCTCAACATTGGGTATTGATATAGCGCACCCAGGAACGACAAATCTTACACTCCCCGACAATACCGTACGAAAAAAATATTTGAAGAATTATCAAATATATACCAAGCATTCGGGAGACCAGCGCTCGAAATTGTACCACTTACAATTGGACCAATCTTGACAAATTCATACCGAATAAATGGAGCCGGAATAACTCCAAAGGCATTCGAATACTGGGCGGAAATCGGAAGGGTGGCTCCACTCGTAGCCCGAACCACGCGAACCCCAATACCAGGAACACTTGTAGAATAAATTCCGTTTGACGTCAGGGGATACGGCGAACTGGCAATTTGAAGATATGCTGTGCCGCTACTGCCCGTACAGTTATAACTCCCGCTCACTTCACCGCTACTGGTAAAACTTTCCAATACCGTCCCGCTGGTGGTATTAGCCGGCACTGCAATACTCCCGTTCAGTGCCACGCCACGTTCGACGCTTGGTTAGTTGGGGCGCCGATAGTGCAGGCAGCGCTCGCAGAATCCATCGCCCCCAAAAACAGGAAAGTTGCAAGAAGCCGAACGATGGGACTCTTCCCGCCGTTGCACAGCCTACTCGCTCGACGTGCGTTATCCTTAAAATTATAAAAAACCTTAAGAATGCGACTATTCAGAAAGACTTTCACAACATCCCTTTAGCTATATTTCATCTTTGTGCAATTGCAGGCTTGTCCAATACTGCGCGACACGTCGACTCCGTTTTCAAGAACGAAGCTCTTTTGTCTTCCTCGGTAGGCAATTGGTAATTGATCTGGCACCGTTGGCCTGATCCTTCTCCCCATTTGACCTGCAGTTCACCCGTGGAAGCCAGACCACGCAGGAAGATGCGACCGCCCTGCCCCACCATGGACAGGCTGTTGCCCTTGGCATCCAGCACCTCGGCCCCCAGCGGAATCACTTCGCCGTCATCTCGCTTCACGGTCATCAGCACCGGAGCGCCAGTGGTGGTCGGGTACTTGAGCATCACAATCGAGCCATAGCGAGGCGCGACACTCTGGGAAGTCACCTGCAGTTCGACATCCTTGGAAGTGCCCTTGGGGTCGATCTCGATGTCGTTCTGTCGATACGGCGTCAAGCCACCGACCACCGCATAGCCGTTGCCGGCCACCTTGGCGCCGACGTTGGAGTTGATCGACGCACCCTCGGCACCCTTGGCTTCGAGGATGGCCAGAGTCTCGCCCTGGTTCTGGCTGAAGTTGATACCGCCCGGGTGGGCGACGATCGAGCCTCGGGCGCCGAAGCCCGCCTGCTTGTAGCCATCACCGCCGCTCACGTTGGCGTTGTAGATGGCATGGGGCGAGTTGTAGGTCAGGTTGGCGCCACTGTTGTAGGTCTTGTCGCCGTCGCTCTTGTTACGCGAACCGAATATGGCGTAACTGACTTGACGCTCCTCACCCGCGGTACCGCTAAGGGTGCTCTGGACGGTGTTGTTCTTGTCGTCGGAGACGTTGACGTTGGTGGTCAGCGACAGTGGATTGCCGCTGTCCACGCCGATGGGCACGTTAACGCTGACCATGTAGGTATTCTGGTAGTCGCCGCTGGTGCTGTTGCCATTGCCGTCGGTGTAGCCGTTGCTGGTCCGCGCGGCGCTCAGGTTGACCGTGCCCCAGTTGAAGCCGGTGCTGTAGCCGGCCTGGAAGCTGGTGTCCTGGTTGCTGCGATTCCAGTAGTCCTGTTTGGAGCCGCTGAAGTAAAAGGAGCTGCGCTCCCCCACTGGCTGGTTGAGGGTGAGCTGGTAGCGGTTGCGCTGGCGGTCGAAGTCGTACTTCTCACTCAGGCGCCCCCAGACCTGAGCGTAGTCCTGCAAGCTCAGGAAGTTCTCGCTGTTGAAGCGGTAGGCAGCGATGGTCATGTTGGTGGAGGTAGCCTCCAGCATCTTGCTGTAGGTTACGCGGTAGCTTTGCCCGCTCATGTCGGGCTTGATGCCATAGCGCTCAGTCGGCAGGTTGGTGGCATGGGATTGGGTCACATCCGCGGCCAGCGCACCCAGCGGGGTACTGAAGGCGAGACCGCCCTGGGCAGCCTGATAGGAGTTGGCGACGATGCCGCCGGTGTAGGCGGTCACGGTATTGTTGAGACCGTATTGGTAAGTGCCCTGGGCAAAATTGGGCTCACGGTCGAGGGTGTCGTCATGATACTGGCCCGCCGTTGCGCTGTAGCGGGATACGCCCGGACGCACCAGTTGGCTGATGGAGGCGTAAGGCACCAGGAAGGACTTCACCCGGCCATCGGCCTCGGTGATTTCCACCGTCAGGTCGCCGGCGTAACCGGTGTTGAAGAGGTCGTTGATTTCGAACGGGCCAGGCGCCACGGTGGTTTCGTAGATGACGTTTTCGCCCTGCTTCACCCGTACCCGTGCGTTGGTATCCGCCACGCCGCGGATGTCCGGGGCGAAGCCGCGCTGGGAGTCCGGCAGCATGCGGTCGTCACTGGCCAGTTGGACACCGGTGAAGGGCACGGAATCGAACAGGTCGCTGGGGGTGTAGTACTGGCCCGCGGTGAACTGGGACTTCAGGCTGGTGACGTCGTGCTGGGCATAGGTGCTGAGGGATTGGTAGCCACTCTGTGCCGGGCTGCCATCGCTCTTGCTGTGGTTATAGGTGCCGTTGTAACGCAGGCGCCACTCGGCCAGGTTCATACCGGCGTTGAGGCCCACGTATTTCTGGGTGGAATTGCTGCCATTACTGTCGGTGCGGTACAGGTTGGTGTCGTAGTTCAGGAAGCCGGCGGTTACGCCGCCATCCCACTGCGACGGGTCCACGTAGCCGCGCACCTGGCGACCGACATAGAGCTGCGGAATGGAAACATGGGCGGTCAGTTCAGAGAGGTCGACGTCGATCTTGCCATCGGGCACCACGGCGGAGAAGTCAACACAGTCGCCGGTGATCTGCTGCTGTTTTTCCGGCGGAAGCTTGGTGACATCAACCCCTAGTTCGCCGAACTGCGAAGCTTTGACGCAATAACGCGACGTCGAGTCCTTGCCGCTGCCCGTGGAGACTGCTCGGATCGGCATGCGGCCAATCCAGGCGTCGTTGACGTAGACATCCAGGCGATATTCACCCGGCTCTACCGGTGCGCCATTCTCGAACCGGGAAACATCGACGCTGGGGCTGGTGCCGCCGTTATTGAAGAAGCTCGGGTTGAATGCGGCGAAGGTCTGCGGGCTGGAGGACGGATCGTTGCCAGCCGGTTCGTCAGCCAAGGCAAGACCTCCGCCGGCCATCAGCAAGGCACCGACCATCAGACCACAGCCCATGACCACCGGCAGAGCCCCGCGGGATGCCACCGCGGTGGCCAACGGCGAGCGCTTGAACTGCAGGGAAAAGGTGCCTTGCTCGATGTCCATGATCTTTTCTCCAGGGGTCCGTCTTTTCTCCAGACGAACAAGTCCACGTTGTGCAGGTATCCACACAGACAGGAAACGGTCGGTTGAATGCGCCCCACCGGATCAACTCCGGCCGGGTTCAGGCAGTGGCGTTAGAGGGGAGTCTCACGCTGGCTCAGCGCGCCATAGTCGGTCACCCACTGATAGTCGATCTTGGCGCCGGCACCCGGCTGGCCAGCGAGCCCAGGCACGGGGAGGTCCACACTGGCACCGGGAGCAACCATCTTCACGTCGTCCTTGCCGACGCTGAATGTCTTGTTACCGGTGACCAACTGGACAGTGGCCAGGGAGACATGGAAGGCAGCGTTGTTGCGGACACGTAGCGCATAGCCGTTGCCGGCCTGCACGACCGACCAGCCCAGGCCTTCCGCCGCCTGGTTCGGATTACCGGGCAACCCCTCGGGACGGTAGAAAATCTTCAGGCGCGAACGCACGGCCACCTGGAGGAAGTTGGCGTCCTGATCCTTGGGCATGGGCGGAACGTCAAGGACGTTCAGCCAGAATACGGTTTCCTGTTTCTTCGAAGCGGCGTCATCTCCGGTGTAGACCAGGCGCAGGGACTGGCCCTTCTTGCCTTCGACGCGGGTGATGGGCGGGGTGATCAGGAAAGGGCCATCGGCCTTGTCGGCAGTCAGCTTTTCATTGCCCTTGTCGACCCAGGCCTGTACCAGGGAAGGCTGCTCGCCAATATTGGTCATCTTGACGGTCACTTCACGCTCTTTCGCGGGGTAAACCACCCGAGAGCCTTGGATCACGATGCCGGCCTGGGCCAAGCCCGAGCAGAGCATGGCCACACTCAAGCAGCCGGCGAACCACAGGGATTTTGAATTCAGACTTGCCATAGCACGATTACCTTTGAAAAACGGAGAGGAAGAGTGAGGTGGCAACCCTCCCCCTCCGGGTACAGCAACAAACCACACGCGCCAGAGGTGGCGCGCCCCGATTAGTAGGTCAGGGTCCAGTAGCCAACGGTCTTCAGCTGGCCTGCAGTGGCGGAGCCGGCCTTGGAGTAGTACTGGGCCATGTACTTCAGGGTGGCGCTACCGTCAGCGGCCGGGGTGAAGCTGTAGCCTGCATCGGTGTTGATGTTGATGTAGTTGTTGGCCGGGTCGATCAGGCGAATGGTGGCGTTGGTGCCGGCGACGGTGTTGGTCAGGGTGCCGGCGCTGTCGACCTGGCCGGTGATTTCCCACTTGGCCTTGGTGGCGCTGACCGGGCAGTTGGTCAGGTTGAAGGTGAACGGGGTGTTGCCAGCCCAGCTCTCGGCACCGGCAAGGGAGCTCTTGTTGACCTTCGGCAGGTTGACGTCGAGTACGGCAGGCTGGGTGGTGCCATTCACCTGGCAGGTCTGGTCCAGTACTTCACCGTTGAAGTTGACCTGGGCGTCGTAGGCGAATGCGCCAACGGAAGCGGAGGAAAGGATTGCGGCGACGAGCAGCTTTTTCATATGGATCACTCAGCAGTGTGATTAGGGCGCTGGGGATTTGCTCCTAACGGTTTGAAGCCACATCAAGGTTCCCCGTGGCATCTAGCGCTGCCCTGGGAGATGGCGAGCGACCTTAGGAATTCTGCTGATACAAAGAAGCCAAATCTGTCGGCTGAGGCGTTAATGTGCTGGGGAAAACTCCGATTGGAAGGGAAGAATTCCTACATGCCAGGAGTCTCAAGACAGCAAGCATCAGGACTCCAAAGCCCTGGAATCAGGCGAATTCGGGGAATGCAAAAAGGCCGCACCTCTTGCGAGATGCGGCCTTTTTCGTCGGGCAATCGTGCGGCCGGCCTATAGGCCGGACCGGCAGGATCAGCCGATCTTCGTGCCGTGCGCCTGCTGGTCGGCGTGATAGGACGAACGCACCAGCGGACCGGAGGCGACGTTCCTGAAGCCCATCTTCGCGCCTTCCTCGGCGAACCAGGCGAAGGTGTCCGGGTGGACGAAGCGCTGCACCGGCAGGTGGTTGCGCGAGGGCTGCAGGTACTGGCCGAGGGTGAGCATGTCGATGTCGTGCTCGCGCATGCGCTGCATGACTTCGATGACTTCCTCGTCGGTCTCGCCCAGGCCGAGCATCAGGCCGGACTTGGTCGGTACGTGCGGAACCCTTTGCTTGAACTTCTGCAGAAGGTCCAACGACCACTCGAAGTCCGAGCCCGGACGCGACGACTTGTACAGGCGCGGGACGGTTTCCAGGTTGTGGTTGAACACATCCGGCGGCTCCTGGGCGGTGATGTCCAGGGCGATGTCCATACGGCCACGGTAGTCCGGGACCAGGGTTTCCAGCTGCACGCCAGGGGACAGCTGGCGGATCTCGCGCAGGCAGTCGGCGAAGTGCTGGGCGCCACCGTCACGCAGGTCGTCGCGGTCCACCGAGGTGATCACCACGTACTTCAGGCGCAGGTCGGCGATGGCGATGGCGAGGTTCTTCGGCTCGTCGACGTCCAGCGGCTTCGGCCGGCCGTGGCCGACGTCGCAGAAGGGGCAGCGACGGGTGCAGATGTCGCCCATGATCATGAAGGTGGCGGTGCCGCCAGAGAAGCATTCGCCCAGGTTCGGGCAGGAGGCTTCCTCGCAGACGCTGTGCAGCTTGTGCTTGCGCAGCAGTTGCTTGATGCGGTCGACCTCGGGGGAAACCGGGATGCGCACGCGAATCCAGTCGGGCTTCTTCGGCAGTTCCTCGGTGGGAATGATCTTCACCGGAATGCGCGCGACCTTTTCCGCGCCGCGCAGCTTGACGCCGACTTCCACCTTGCCCGGCTTGGCGGCCGAGGCAGCCTGACCTGGGTTATCCACAACAGTGCTCATCTAGGTTGGATCCCGCCCGTTAGGGTCTTCTGTGCCGCGTAGCCAAGGCGTTCGACGAGTTCGCCACGCAGGCGCTCGCGCACATCGGCCAATGCGATGGGGCCCGCCAGCTGGCTCAGCTGGGTCATGGCCATGCCTGCGTAACCGCAGGGATTGATGCGTCGAAAGGGTTCCAGGTCCATGTCCACGTTGAGGGCCAGGCCATGGAAGGAGCGGCCGTTGCGGATGCGCAGGCCGAGGGATGCGATCTTCGCGCCGTCGACATAGACGCCTGGAGCATCGGGTTTGGACACAGCTTGCACGCCATAACTGTCCAGCAGGCCGATGAGGCTCTGTTCGATGCGCGAGACCAGATCGCGCACGCCGATGCCGGAGCGACGCACGTCAAGCAGCAGGTAGGCCACCAGCTGGCCGGGGCCGTGGTAGGTCACCTGGCCGCCGCGGTCGACCTGGACCACCGGGATGTCGCCGGGGAACAGGACGTGCTCGGCCTTGCCAGCCTGGCCCTGGGTGAACACGCGTTCGTGCTCCAGCAGCCAGACTTCGTCCGGGGTTTCGATGCCACGCTCGGCGGTGAAGCGCTGCATGGCGTGCCAGGTCGGCTCGTAAGGAAGGATTCCCAGCTCACGAAAGCCCAGCGTTTCGCCCATCAGAGCACCATGTGGACGCGGCCGGTGGCGCGCAGGTCTTTATGGATGTTCTGCAGTTGGTCGACGCCGGTGGCGGTGATCAGCACCTGCACGGACAGGAAGCGGCCGTTGCGGCTGTCACGGGTGACCAGGGTGGTGACGTCGAGGTCGGGCGCGTGGCGCTGGATGATTTCGACGACCAGATCGGAGAAGCCTTCGCCGGCGTCGCCGATGACCTTGATCGGATAGCGTTCGCAGGGGAACTCGATCTTCGGCGCGGGCTGTTCGGTCGTGTCGACAGTATCGGGGGTATCAGTCATGGCAATCGCGGGCGGGTGGCCCGCCTCCGCATGAGCGCCCTGGATGAGGACGCTCCGGGTGGATCGGACGACGGCTGCCGGGCCACGGGGGGGCCGCGCAGTCGCAGGCGGGCATTTTACCCGAGTTTGCGACTGCGCGTGAGGATCAATCCCGGCTTTGTATACAAAAGTACAAGGCCGGGACAAGCGGTCAGTTGAACAGGCCGTAGAAGAACAGGCGCAGGCTGTCCCACATGCGACGGAAGAAGCCACCTTCCTCGACGGCGTTCAGCGCGACCAGGTCGGAAGTACGGACGACCTTGTCACCCAGTTTGACCTCGACCTTGCCGATCACCTGGCCCTGCTGGATCGGGGCCATCAGGCTCGGCTCGACGACCATGTTGGCCTGCAGCTGCTTGAGCTGGCCGCGCGGCACGGTCATGGTCAGGTCTTCGGAGAGGCCCGCTTTGACTTCATGCTCGGAGCCTTTCCAGACCATGGCTTTGGTCAGCTCGGCGCCCTTCTTGTAGAAGGTCTGCGATTCGAAGAAGCGGAAGCCGTAGGTCAGCAGCTTCTGGGTCTCGGCGGCGCGAGCCTGCTCGCTGTTGGTGCCGAACACCACGGCGATCATGCGCTGGCCGTCACGCACGGCGGAGGCCACCAGGCAGTAGCCGGCTTCGTCGGTGTGGCCGGTCTTCAGGCCGTCGACGGTCTTGTCGCGCCACAGCAGCAGGTTGCGGTTGGGCTGCTTGATGTTGTTCCAGAGGAACTCTTTCTGCGCGTAGATGGCGTAGTGGGTCGGCTCGCCGTAGATGATGGCGCGGGCCAGCAGGGCCATGTCCTTGGCGGAGGAGTAGTGCTCCGGGTTGGGCAGGCCGGTGGCGTCCATGAAGTGGGAGTTGCTCATGCCCAGCTTCTGCGCGGTGGTGTTCATCATGTCGGCGAAGGCGTCTTCGCTGCCGGCGATGTGCTCGGCCAGGGCGACGGAGGCGTCGTTGCCCGACTGGATGATGATGCCGTGCAGCAGGTCGCTTACCGATACCTGGGAGCCGACCTTGATGAACATGCGCGAACCACCGGTGCGCCAGGCGTGCTCGCTGACGGTGACCTGGTCGTTTTCACCGATGCGGCCGCCTTCGATTTCCTTGGTGGCGATGTAGGCGGTCATCAGCTTGGTCAGGCTGGCCGGGGGCAGGCGCTCGTCAGCAGCGTTCTCGACGAGGATCTGGCCGCTGGCGCCGTCCATCAGGACCCAGGCCTTGGCCGCCAGTTGCGGCGCGGCGGGAACGACTTCAGCGGCCCAGCTGGCCACGGGGGCGCTGAGCAGCACAAGCAATGACAGGCGTTTGGCAATGTTGAAGATGTTCATCCGTTTCTCTGGGGTTTACTAATGGTCAAACAAACAATCCCTTCCCGGGCCTGTTTCTGGCTTGCTGCGCGTTGGCTGAGCTGCGTTGGAAACGGTCTCGGAATGCTCATTTACAGTTGTAAACGCCGCTTCCTCTACCGTTTCCGCCTTGCTCCGCTCTAGCTCGCAGGCCAGAAACAGCCCCTCTGCGGGGAAACTCATGCCGCGGTCTCTACGGACCACTGCGGCTCGTGCCGTGGAAACTCAGTCCAGGTGCACGAGCTTGGGCTGGCCAAGGTTGGCCACGCGGATGCTGTCCTGCATCCGGCTAGCTTCATCCTGCGTGTTGATCGGTCCCAGGCGCACTCGGTACAAGGTCTGCTGGTTGACCACGACCGAGCTGATAAAGGATTTCGCCCCCGTCAGGCTGCCGACCTTCTCCTTGAGAAGCTCCGCAGCGTCCGGGTTGGCGAAGGCACCCACCTGGAGATACAGGCCATCGGCTGGTAATGAAGCGTTTTTTTTTGAGTCGATCTGGACCGGCGCCACGGGCTCTGCGTGCTGTGCGGGCGGCGGCGTATAGGTCTCGATCGGTTGCGCCATGGCCACGGCCTGGGGTTGCGCGGCAGCGGGCTGCTGCGCAGCCATCTTCGGCAGCGCCATGATCATCGGCTGCGTCTTGCCCTGGGAAGCCCACCAGCGGTCCGGGTCGATGCCCTCGACCTTGACTCGCGCGGTGCCGGTCTCGGCGTAACCGAGCTTCTTCGCCGCGGCGAAGGACAGGTCGATCACCCGGTCGGAATAGAACGGACCACGGTCGTTGACCCGGACGATCACGCTCTTGCCGTTGTCCAGGTTGGTGACGCGAACGTAGCTGGGAAGCGGCAGGGTCTTGTGCGCGGCGGTCATGCCGTACAGGTCGTACTGTTCGCCGTTGGCGGTGGCCTGGCCGTGGAACTTGGTGCCGTACCAGGACGCGGTGCCCACAACGTTGTAGGTACGCGCATCGTTCATCGGGTAGTAGGTCTTGCCCAGCACGGTGTAGGGGTTGTTCTTCAGCGGCCCGTTATGGCGCATCGGCACGGCGTCGGGGATGCGCGAGACGTCGACGTCCCACCAGGGCGCGCCGTCGCGATGCGGCCGGTTGTAGTCGTAGGGACCGGAAATGCCGGCGCTCGCCGCTGGCTGCTGCGGCGCGCGGTTACCGGTACAGCTGGCGAGGAATACGCTGCTCAGGCCAACGCAGGCAGCCAGCGACCAGAGGCCGGGACGTGCGACTCGCTTGATCAATGGACACCTCGCGCCCGGGCGATCTCGCCGGCCAGCTGATGGACCGCCATGGCGTACATGGCGCTGCGGTTGTAACGGGTGATCACATAGAAGTTCGGCAGGCCGACCCAGTACTCGGGCCCCTGATCGCCTTCCAGGCGCATGGCGGTGACCATCAGGTCGTCGCGCAGTACGTCATGGGTGCGCCAGCCCTGAGAGCGTAGCTGAGCAAGGTTCATCTGCGGCTCAAGGCCCTGGGTGATGGCATCCTCGGCGGTGGAGGTGCCCAGCTCGGCCTGCGACACCACCGGTTCACCGGTGTGCCAGCCGTGCTGCTTGAAGTAGTTGGCGACGCTGCCGATGGCGTCGGTCGGGTCGCTCCAGATATTGATGTGGCCGTCACCGTCGAAGTCCACGGCGTAGGCGCGGAAGCTGCTCGGCATGAACTGCGGCAGGCCCATGGCGCCGGCGTAGGAGCCGGTCAGGCTGAGCGGGTCGACCTGCTGTTCGCGGGCCAGCAGCAGGAACTGCTTGAGTTCCTTGCGGAAGAAGTCGGCGCGCGGCGGGTAGTCGAAGCCCAGGGTGGACAGCGCGTCCATCACCTTGAAGTTACCGGTGTTGCGGCCGAAGAAGGTCTCGACGCCGATGATCGCGACGATGTACTGGGCCGGCACGCCGTATTCCTTCTCGGCGCGGGCCAGGGCCTCGGCATTCTGGTTCCAGAAGTCCACGCCACGGTTGATGCGGGCGTCGGTGACGAAGATCGGGCGGTATTCCTTCCAGGTCTTGACCCGCTCGGCGGGACGGGAGATGGCGTCGAGGATCGATTGCTTGCGCTCCACGTCATGGAACAACGCCATGAGCTGTTCACCGGCGAAGCCGTACTCACGGGTCATTTCGCTGACGAACTCGGCCACTTGGGGCGAGCCATCGTAGTCGCCCGCAGCCTGAGCGGCACCGGACATGCCGATCGCCCCCGCGAGTCCGACCCAATGCACTCCCCTGGCAGCCCAGGCGCGCAATACTTGCATCCCTTTCTTCACTCTTGTCATCAAACCTGGGCGATCCACTTGCGATGGGTATGGATCGACATCAAAACCCCGAACCCTGACATCAGGGTCACCAGTGAAGTTCCGCCATAACTAATGAAGGGCAGCGGAACCCCCACCACTGGCAATAACCCGCTGACCATACCAATGTTGACGAACACATACACGAAGAAGGTCATAGTGATACTGCCGGCGAGCAGTTTTCCGAACAGCGTCTGCGCCTGAGCGGTGATCCACAACCCCCGGTAGATCACCAGCAGGTACAGCACCAGCAGGAGGCACACCCCGACCAGGCCGAACTCTTCGCCGAGCACGGCAATGATAAAGTCCGTGTGGCTTTCGGGCAAAAAATCCAGATGGGACTGCGTCCCCAGCAGCCAGCCCTTGCCGAATACGCCTCCCGAACCGATGGCCGCTTTTGACTGGATGATGTTCCAGCCAGTGCCCAGCGGATCGCTCTCCGGGTCGAGGAAGGTCAGTACGCGCTGCTTCTGGTAATCGTGCATGACGAAGTACCACATGGCCACCGCCACTGGCACCGCCGCCGATACCGCCATGATGATCCAGCGCCAGCGCAGCCCGCCGACGAACAGCACGAAGGCGCCGGACGCCAGCACCAGCATGGCGGTGCCCAGGTCCGGCTGCTTGAGGATCAGCACGAAGGGCACCACGATCAGCGCCAGACCCACCACGCTGTGCTTGAAGCCCGGCGGCAGGGCGCGCTTGGACAGGTACCAGGCGATGGTCATGGGCATCAGCAGCTTCATGAACTCCGCCGGCTGGAAGCGGATCACCCCGGGGATGTTGATCCAGCGCGTCGCGCCCATGGCGTTGTGGCCCATCACGTCCACCACGACCAGCAGCGCCACGCCGATCAGGTAGCCCAGCGGCACCCAGCGGGCGAGGAAGCGCGGCTCGATCTGCGCCAGGACGAACATCGCCCCCAGGCCCAGGCCAAAGGAGGACGCCTGCTTGATCAGCAGGTCCCAGCTCTTGCCGCTGGCCGAATAGAGGACGAACAGGCCGACGGACACCAGGGTCACCAGCAGCAGGAGCAACAGGCCGTCGATGTGCAGGCGCTGCAGCAGGCTGGAGCGCCGTTTCATCACGTCTTCGTTGGAAAGGGTGCGGTCGAAATTGCCGTTCTTGGTCATGGCTTGGCTGTCTCCGCCGTGGCCTGGGGCGCGTATTCGGGCTTGAGCTTGCCGTTTTCGTCGAGCAGCCAGGCATCCATGACCTGCTTGAGCACGGGCGCGGCGACACCGGAGCCGGACTCACCGTTCTCCACCATCACCGCCACGGCGATCTGCGGGTTGTCCGCCGGGGCGAAACCGACGAACAGGGCGTGGTCGCGATGGCGTTCGAGCAGCTTGGAGCGGTCGTACTTCTCACCCTGCCGGATCGCCACGACCTGCGCGGTACCGGACTTGCCGGCAATGCGATAGACGGCGGTGGCGCCAACTTTGTGCGCGGTGCCGCGGGCACCGTGGACCACCTGCTGCATGCCATTGTCGACCAGGCTCCAGTTGTTCGGGTCCTTGAGCAGGATATTCGGCATCGGCTCGGGGTCCACTGGCGGCTGGCCATCGATGGTCTTGGCCAGGTGCGGACGAATCCACTTGCCCCTGTTGGCGATCAGCGACGTCATCTGCGCCAGCTGCAGCGGCGTGGCCTGCATGTAGCCCTGGCCGATACCCAGGATCAGCGTTTCCCCGGGGAACCAGGCCTGCTTGCGCAGGGTGCGCTTCCACTGGCGCGAGGGCATCAGGCCTTCGGCCTCGCCGTACATGTCCAGGGCCACCCGCTGGCCGAAGCCGAATTCGCTCATGTAGTCGTGCAGGCGGTCGATGCCGAGCTTGTGCGCAAGGTCGTAGAAGTAGGTGTCGTTGGACCGCATGATCGCGGTCTCCAGGTTCACCCAGCCGTCACCCGTGCGGTTCCAGTTGCGGTACTTGTGGTCGTAGTTCGGCAACTGGTAGTAACCGGGGTCGAACACCCGGGTGGCGGGGGTCACCACGCCGGAATCGAGGCCGGCGATGGCTACCGCCGGCTTCACCGTCGAGCCCGGTGGATACAGGCCGCGCAGGACGCGGTTGTACAGCGGTCGGTCCTCGGAATCACGCAGAGCGGAGTAGTCCTTGAAGCTGATGCCGGTGACGAACAGGTTGGGGTCGTAGCTCGGCTGGCTGACCATCGCCAGCACATCACCGGTCGACGGCTGGATCGCCACGATGGCACCACGACGGCCGGCCAGGGCCTCCTCGGCCTTGGCTTGCAGCTTGCTGTCGATGCTCAGGACGATGTCACGTCCGGACACCGGCTCGGTGCGTTTGAGCACGCGCAGCACGCGGCCACGGGCGTTGGTCTCGACTTCCTCATAGCCCACGGTGCCGTGCAGTTCGTTCTCGTAGAACTTCTCCACGCCGGTCTTGCCGATGTGGTGGGTGCCGGAATAGGCCACCGGGTCGAGCCTCTTGAGCTCCGCCTCGTTGATCCGCCCGACGTAGCCGACCGAGTGGGCGAAATGCTCGCCCAGCGGGTAATGACGGACGAACTGCGCAGTCACGTCGACGCCAGGCAGGCGGTACTGGTTCACCGCGATGCGGGCGATCTGCTCCTCGGACAGCTCGAACATGATCGGCACCGGCTCGAACGGCCGGCGCCCCTGCTTCATGCGCTTCTCGAAGATGGCTTTGTCTTCCTCGGTGAGGCCGAGGATATCCACCAGCGCCTTGAGCGTGTCCTGCAGGTTCTCGGTACGCTCGCGGGTGATGGTCAGACTGAAACTGGGGCGGTTGTCGGCGATTATCACGCCGTTGCGGTCGAAGATCAGCCCGCGATTGGGCGGAATCGGCTGCACGTGGACGCGGTTGTTCTCCGACAACGTCGAGTGGTAGTCGTACTGCGTCACCTGCAGGTGATACATGCGCGCCACCAGCACCAGGGCGAGCAGGAAGATCGCCACCCCGCCGACGATGACGCGGGCGCGGACCAGACGGGCGTCCTTCTCGTGGTCCTTGAGCTGTATCGGCTGCGGCATCGAAAACGGCTACGACTACTTGTGGTAGGGGTGCCCGGACAGCACGGTCCAGGCGCGGTAGATCTGTTCGCCGACCAGGATCCGCACCAGCGGGTGCGGCAGGGTCAGCGGCGACAGCGACCAGCGCTGTTCGCTGCGCGCGCAAACCTCTGGCGCCAGGCCTTCCGGCCCGCCGACCATGAGGTTGACGGTACGCGCGTCCAGGCGCCAGCGGTCGAGCTCCTGCGCCAGCTGGGGGGTACTCCAGGGCTTGCCTTCGACTTCGAGGGTGACGATGCGTTCCCCGGGCTGAACCTTGGCCAGCATGGCCTCGCCTTCCTGGCGGATCAGCCGCGCCACGTCGGCATTCTTGCCACGCGTGTTGAGCGGGATTTCCACCAGTTCCAGGGACAGCTCCGAGGGCAGGCGCTTGACGTACTCGGCCCAGCCCTCTTCCACCCAGCGCGGCATGCGCGAGCCGACCGCGATCAGACGCAGACGCACGGCGGACTTACTCGGCGCTGTGGTGTGCGCGGCTCTGCTCGGCGCCCTGCCACAGTCGCTCCAGATCGTAGAACTGGCGGGTGGCCGGCTGCATGACGTGGACCACGACGTTGGCGAGGTCGATCAGGACCCACTCGCCGCCTTCCTGGCCTTCGCTGCCGATGGGCTTCACGCCCTGTTCCTTGACCTTCTCCAGCACGTTGTCGGCCAGGGACTTGACCTGACGGCTGGAGGCGCCGGTGGCGATAACCATGGCGTCGGTGATGCTGGTTTTCTCGCGCACGTCGATGACGACGATGTCCTGCGCCTTGAGATCTTCCAGAGCGGCGATAGCCAGCTCGATCAGTTGTTCGGTTTGCATGTATGACTCTCTGTAACTTGATCAGTGAGGCGCCTGGTACAGGGCGTGTGCCTCGATATAGTTCAACACCGCATCCGGCACCAGGAAGCGCGCTGAGCGCCCCTGCGACAGGAGTTGGCGAATCTGGGTGGCGGAAACCGCCAGCGGCGTCTGCCAGACGAAGGTGATCTGCCCGGCCGGGCCGGTCATCGCCTTCGGATCGGCAACACTGCGCGCCGCCAGCAGGTCGCGCAGGTCTTCCGGCGGCTCGCTGTCGGCATCGGGGCGCTGCAGCACGACGACATGGCAGTGCTCCAGCAACTCTTCCCAGCGATGCCAGGTCGGCAGGCCGCAGAAAGCGTCCCAGCCGACCAGCAGGAACAACTGGTCCCGCTCATCCAGCTCCCCACGCAGCGACTCCAGGGTGTCGATGGTGTAGGAGGGTTTGTCACGCTTGAGCTCGCGGTCATCGACCACCAGCGGGGCCACACCGGCCACCGCCAACTCGACCATCGCCAGCCGCTGCGCAGCGGACACCTGCGGGGTGCCACGGTGCGGCGGACGGGCGTTGGGCATCAGGCGCAATTCGTCGAATGCGAACTGTTCGACCATCTCCACCGCGCTACGCAGGTGGCCAATGTGCACCGGATCGAAGGTGCCGCCGAACAGGCCGATCCGCCGGGGACGCGCCTTCTTCATCAGGTGCGCACGTGCCCGTCGCCGAACACCACGTACTTCTCGCTGGTCAGGCCTTCCAGGCCGACCGGACCACGGGCGTGCAGCTTGTCGGTGGAAATGCCGATCTCCGCGCCCAGGCCGTACTCGAAGCCGTCGGCGAAGCGGGTCGAAGCGTTCACCATGACCGAGGCCGAGTCCACTTCGGTAAGGAAGCGGCGGGCATCGGTGAAGTTCTCGGTGATGATCGCGTCGGTGTGCTGCGAGCCGTAGGTGTTGATGTGCTCGATGGCCGCGGCCAGGCTGTCGACGATGCGGATCGACAGGATCGGCGCGTTGTACTCGGTGCGCCAGTCTTCCTCGGTGGCTTCCAGCACGTCGGCACCCAGCAGCGCGCGGGTGGCGGCGTCGCCACGCAGCTCCACCCCCTTGTCGCGGTAGATAGCGGCCAGCGGCGGCAGCACACGGTCGGCGATGCCGGAATGCACCAGCAGCGTTTCCATGGTGTTGCACGGCGCGTAGCGCTGGGTCTTGGCGTTGTCGGCGACGCGGATCGCCTTGTCCAGGTCGGCGGCGACGTCGATATAAACGTGGCAGATGCCGTCCAGGTGCTTGATCACCGGGACCTTGGCGTCACGGCTGATGCGCTCGATCAGGCTCTTGCCGCCGCGCGGGACGATCACGTCGACGAACTCGGGCATGGTGATCAGCGCACCGACAGCGGCGCGATCGGTGGTTTCCACCACCTGCACGGCACTCGCCGGCAGGCCGGCAGCGGCCAGGCCCTGCTGGATGCAGGCGGCGATGGCCTGGTTGGAGTGGATGGCCTCGGAGCCACCGCGCAGGATGGTCGCGTTGCCCGACTTCAGGCACAGGCTGGCGGCGTCGATGGTCACGTTCGGACGCGACTCATAGATGATCCCGACCACGCCCAGGGGCACGCGCATCTTGCCGATCTGGATGCCGGACGGCACGTAGCGCATGTCGCGGATCTCACCGATGGGGTCCGGCAGCGAGGCAACCTGACGCAGGCCTTCGATCATGTCGTCGATGCGCGCCGGGGTCAGGGCCAGGCGGTCGAGCATGGCTGGCTCCAGGCCATTGGCGCGGCCGTTGGCCAGATCCTGTTCGTTGGCGTCGGTCAGCTGGGCGCGGGCGGCGTCCAGGGCATCGGCAGCGGCGAGCAGGGCCTGGTTCTTCTGCGCGGTCGTGGCGCGCGCGACGACGCGCGACGCTTCACGGGCGGCGCGGCCCAGGCGGCTCATATAGTCGAGAACGGACTCGGTCATGATCTAACGCGTCTGCGAGAGGGAAATGCGCGATTATAGCGGGACCACGCCCTTACCGGCCAGCCACAGCAGCCGGCCGGTAAACAGGGCGTTTCGCGCCCGTCCGGGTAACGCCAGCCCTGCGCGCCACCAGGCGCCTGGCGGCGAAACAGTGACACCCAGGCAGCTCTCCTCCCGCATCGCCCCCCGAAGGTTGGGTAAACAAATTCGTTTCCACTGTTTACTTTTCGAGCATGGCGAAATGCCCCGTGCCTCCATCACACGGCGCCAGGGAAGAACAACAAGAGGCGGCCCACCGCCGGAGAACTGCCATGCGCTATCGCACCGATTACAGCGCCCAGGCGCTGACCGCCACCCCGGCGGTGCTCGCTCTGGACGGTTGGCAACTGCATTATCAGGCCTTCTCCTCGCGGGAAGACGACACACGCCCGCCCGTGCTCCTGCTGGGCGGCGCGTTCCAGAGCTTCCGCTCCTTCGCCAGCGAAGTGTCCGAACTGCTCGCCGGCCACCCGGTGATCCTGCTCGACCTGCCCAGCCAGGGCGGCAACCTGCAACTGGCACCGCAGCTGAGCCTGGAAGACCTGGCCGACCTGATCGCCGCCTTCGCCGAAACCCTGCAACTGCCGCCGCTGATGCCCATCGGCCTGTCCTACGGCTCGGCGCTGGCGGCGCTGTTCGCCGCCCGCCATCCCCGGCGCTGCGCCCGACTGCTGCTGGCGGGCATCACCGCCTTCGGCCGCCCCGGCGCCCGCGCGCTACTGGAGGAGGCCCTGGCGCGCCTGGAACTGGGCGAACAGGCGCCCTTCGCCCACGGCGTGCTGACCGGCCTGATCAACCCGCTGCGGCTGGCCGACACCGGCGTCTCGCCGGTATTCCGCAAGGCCCTGCTACGCCAGTTGCAGCGCCTGACTCCCGCGGAAATCGAGCGTTACCGGCAGAACAGCCGGCGCCTGCTGGCCTTCGGCGGTTTTGACCGCCACCCGCAGTGCCCGACCCTGGTGCTGGCCGGCGAGTACGACCACTTCACCCAGCCGTGGGAGCACGCCGAGTTCGCCCACGCCTGTACGGACGCGCGGTTCGCCCTGATCCACAACGCCGACCACCTGGCCCAATTCGAGCGCCGCGATGCCTGCGCCCGGCTGTACAACCCCTTCCTGCTCGGCAACGCCCTGCCCCGCGGTGCCGCTGGCAGCACGCGCTTCCAGCGCCAGCAGTTGCTGCACCTGGAGCGCCGCTTCGAGCCGCGCCTGGCGCCGCCCGATCCACGTGGCGTGCTGCGCAATAGCGAGGGTGGCGAATGGCGCTGCGAGGTGGCGGAGCTGGGTTATTTCGGCGGGCTGATTCGCGTTGATCTGCCGGCCGATCGTCCTACGCGGGGCTGGAAGCTCGCCGCCGCTGGATTGCCGGAGCTGGATATCCTGCCGCTGCGGCGCACGGTCGATGGCCTGGCCTTCATTTTTGCCCACGGCGATCCGCAGGCCAGCGCGGCGCTGGCGGCGATGGTCGTGCCGATGCAGCAGGGGGCGTGTGCGGCCTGATGGCGCGAGCGTCGAAGCTCCGTCCCTCCGGCTGCTCCCTCTCCCCGAAGGGAGAGGGAGCCCACTAGCACCGAAATCGTGCATTGGCTCTGTTCGCGAGCCCCGATCAGGACCTAAACCCGCGCTTCGATCACCCGCACCAGACTCGGCATCCGCCCCTTCGACAAGCCGAGACCGGCGCCATCCACCTGCGGATCGAGCACCGCCACCCGCCCGAATCCGCAACCGCGAAACGCCTCATCGATCTCCCCGGCACTGCGGTAATGCAGCGGATAGCCGCCCCGCGTCAGCCGGCCAATCAATCCGACTCCCCAACGAATCTGCCGGTAGCGCGGATGCTCACGTAGATCGGGATAGAGCTCGGTCAGATAGGTCGCCTCCGGAAACACCCGCAGGGCTTCCGCCAGCCGACGCCAGAAGCCCTCGATCACCGGGCGCGGAAAGTAGTTCACCAGCCCCTCGGTGATCACCGCCACGGGGCGGCCCGGGTCGAGCCCTGCGAGCAAGGCACCGAGGCTCTGCTCGCCAGTCTCGGCGAGGATATCCACAGGCCGCACGCGGTGCTTGCCGTCCAGCCAGCCCTGCTCCTCGAGCAATGCCGACTTGCGCGCGGCCATGGGCGGCAGGTCGGCTTCGAGATAGGTGAGCTGTGGATAACGCTGGCGGAAACGCCGGCCACGGGGCGACAGCCCGCAGGCGATCTCCACCACCTGGGTGACGCCGCGCTGCTCGATGGCCTGGGTCAGCCGGGCGTCGATCAGCAGATGACGTTGTAACAGGAAGTCTTCGATATTCAGGCCGAAACCGATGCGCGCACCCCAGTTGATCGGCGCCACGCAACCATGCACCCAGCGGCCGAAGGCCGTGGCGAAGGCCGGCTCCGCCAGTTGGTGGCGATACCACACGTAGCCGGTGTAGTGCGCGCTGGGAGTGATGTGGGCGCTGTCGGCCCGGACGTGTTCAGCCATGCTTAAGAATCTTGTTGTTATGATGCCCCAGCCTAAGACCGGCCCTCCTGGCCCGACAATCCGATGCCCGACGAACCCAACCTAAGTTTGCCCTGGCCCGACGCCAATCCCCTGCCGGACACCTTCTTCAACCGGGACGCACTGACCGTCGCCCGCGAACTGCTGGGCAAGGTGATCCGCCACCGGGTCGGCGACCTCTGGCTGTCCACCCGGATCATCGAGACCGAGGCCTACTACCTGGCCGAGAAAGGCAGCCATGCCTCGCTGGGCTACACCGAGAAGCGCAAGGCACTGTTCCTCGACGGCGGACACATCTATATGTACTACGCGCGCGGCGGCGACTCGCTGAACTTCAGCGCCGGCGGCGCCGGCAACGCCGTGCTGATCAAGTCCGGACATCCCTGGATGGACCGCGTCTCCGGCGACGCCGCGCTGACCCGCATGCGCCAGTTCAACCCGGCCGCCGACGGCAGCGAACGCCCGATCGGCAAG
This sequence comes from Pseudomonas sp. SCB32, assembly GCF_009189165.1. Classification (NCBI taxonomy): domain Bacteria; kingdom Pseudomonadati; phylum Pseudomonadota; class Gammaproteobacteria; order Pseudomonadales; family Pseudomonadaceae; genus Pseudomonas; species Pseudomonas sp. SCB32. The sequence goes on along the minus strand of NZ_CP045118.1, from coordinate 753,781 downwards.
CTCTGCGCCGGCCAGACCCTGCTCTGCCGCGCCATGGGCCTGAAAGTCCCCGACTGGGACGCCCAGCGCTTCGACCCGCAGCGGCTGTTCGTCGACGACCTCGGCGAGCGCCCCGCGCAAGTCATCCAGGCCGCGCGCCTGGGCATACCCCACGGCCGCGACGAACACCTGCACTACCGTTTCGTCGATGCCGCCTTCGCTCCCTTCTGCACCCGCAACCCGCTGCGCCGGGGACAGGTGGAAGGCCACGACTATCACCTGCTCGGAACTCAGGACGCCCCACTGCGATGATCGACCTCGCCGCCTTCAACACCTGGATGGCCACCCACCCACAATGGCTTGCCGGGGTCCTGTTCCTGGTCGCCTTCCTCGAATGCGCCGCCATCATCGGCATCATCCTGCCCGGCGTGGTGATGCTCTTCGCCATCGCCGTGCTGGCCGGCAGCGGCATCCTCGGCCTGGGTGAAACCCTGGCGCTGGCGTTCTTCGGCGGCCTGCTGGGCGATGTGTCGTCCTACTGGATCGGCCGCCACTTCCACCAGGACATCCGCCGCCTGCCGGTGCTGCGCCATCACCCGGAATGGCTGGCCGGCGCCGAAGGCTTCTTCGCCCGCTATGGTATCGCCAGCCTGCTGGTCGGCCGCTTCATCGGCGCGCTGCGGCCGTTCCTGCCGATGATCGCCGGTATGCTCGATATGCCCTTCGGCCGCTTCCTCGCGGTCTCGGTCGTCGCCGCCGCCGGCTGGTCCATCGCCTATCTGGTACCCGGCTGGGCGACCGGCGCGGCCATGAACCTGCCCTTGCCGGAAGGTTTCTGGGTGCAAGCCGGGGTCGTCGCGGCATGCCTGGCAGCGGTATTCGCGCTGATCATCCACGCCGAACTGCGCCAGGCTCGCAACGCCGCGCTGATCGCGGCCAGCGGCTGCTTCGTCCTGCTGATTGCCCTGCTGATCGGCTGGCCGCACCTGAGCGCCCTCGACCAGGGCCTGATGATGCTGGTACAGCAGCACCGCCAGGGCTGGTTGAACGAAGTGATGGTGGCGGTCACCAAGGTCGGCGACTTCCACACCCAGCTCATCGCCGGCGCCCTGCTCGCCCTGCTCCTCATCGCGCTGCGCCAATGGCGCCACGCCTTCTTCGCCGCCAGCACCCTGGTCGGCACGGCATTGCTGAACACGACAATCAAGCACCTCTTCAGCCGTGCCCGCCCCGAGGTGATCGCCGATCCGCTCTCGTCCTTCAGCATGCCCAGCGGCCATGCCTCGGCGTCCTTTGCCTTCTTCCTGGTGCTCGGCGTACTGGCCAGCCGCGACAAAGCCCCGCGCGTGCGCCTGACCTGGATGCTGCTGGCGGCCATGCCGGCAGCCTTCATCGCCCTCTCGCGGGTCTACCTGGGCGCCCACTGGCCCAGCGACATCATCGCCGGCGCCCTGCTCGGCGCCTCCGTGTGCGCCGCCGCGCTGTGGCTGAGCCAGCGTCAGTTGGAACTGCCGGCCCTGGCACCTCGCATCTGGCGGTACCTGCTGCCTACCACTCTGGCGTGGCTGGCGATTGCCAGCGCCTGGGGCCTGGGCGCCGCCGTCGATCGCTACCAGCCGCGGGCGGACCTAAGCCCACGGCCGATCGCGCATCAGCTCGGCGCAGCGCAGCTGGACGAACTCGCACAGCTGGGTCACCGCCCGGCTGAGCTGAGCGCGGTGGGTGCAGAATAGGTTCATCGGCGTGGCTTCCCCCAGGTAATCCCCCAGCGCCACCTCCAGGCGGCCGGCGCGCACGTCGGCCGCCACGTCCAGCCATGACTTGTACACCAGCCCCTGCCCCGCCACAGCCCAGCGCCGCACCACCTCGGCGTCGTCGCAGAGCCGGTCGCCACGCACCGTCACTTCATGCTGCCGGCGGCTGTCGCTGAAGCGCCAGCGCTCATGGGCACGGCCTCCGAGCATGTAGAGCAGGCAGTTGTGCCGCTGTAGCTCGTCCGGGTGCTGCGGCTTGCCGTGGCGGGCGAAGTACGCCGGCGCGGCGCAGAGCACCCGGCGGTTGTCCGGGGCCAGCGGCAAGGCCACCAGGTTCGAGTCACCCGGCATGCCCAGGCGGAAAGCGACGTCCAACGGCTGGCGATAGAGGTCGGCCAGGCGGTCGCTGATCAACAGGCGCAGGTTCATCCGTGGGTGCAGCGCCTGGAACTCGTCGAGCCAAGGCAGCAGCACGTTGCGGCCGAAGTCCGATGGCGCGGAAACCTGGAAGTTGCCGGCGATCTCGCTCTTGCCGCCAGCCAGCAGCTGGCGGCCATCGTCCAGGCTCTGCAGCGCGGCGCGGGCATGGGCCAGGTACAGCTCGCCTTCGGCGGTGAGGCGCAGGCTGCGGGTAGAGCGCGCGAACAGGCGCACGTCCAGCTCGCTTTCCAGGCGTTTCAGCGCGGCGCTGGCCACCGCTGGAGAGAGCTCCAGCTCGCGGGCGGCGGCGGAGAGGCTACCGCGCTCGGCGGTGCGGACGAATATCTGCAGGTCGTCGAAACGCAGCATTTTCAAAATTCCTTTGAAAGACCCTCTCTACTTACGCGGTTTTTCTTCCCGCCGAAAGAGAGCAGCATGTCCTCACCTTTCCCGCCCGCCCCTTACCTGGATAACCCCGATGAGCCTGACCCTGATCGCCCTTATTCGCGCCAAGCCCGGCCGCGCCGACAGCCTGCAGCAGCGCCTGCACGGCATGCTCGCACCGTCGCGCGCCGAAGCCGGTTGCCTGCAGTACGACCTGCATCGCGATATCAAGGACGCCGACCTGATCTACATGATCGAGCAGTGGCGGGATGAGGACGCGCTGGCCGAACACGAGGCCAGCCCGCACTTCCAGGCCTTCGTGAAGGCCGTCGAACCTGACCTGGCGGAACTCGATATCCGCCTGATGAACCGCATCGACTGAGAAGGACTGCCCCATGAAAGCCATCGGCTACACCCACAGCCTGCCCAGCAGCGACGTCAATTCCCTGCTCGACATCCAGTTGCCCGAGCCCACGCCCGGCCCGCGCGACCTGCTGGTGGACGTTTGCGCCATCTCCGTCAACCCGGTGGACACCAAGGTTCGCCAGCGCGCCCAACCGGCCGAAGGCCAGTACAAGGTGCTCGGCTGGGACGCCGCCGGCGTGGTCCGCGCGGTAGGCAGCGAGGTCAGCCTGTTCAAGCCGGGCGACAAAGTCTGGTACGCCGGCGACCTGACCCGCTCCGGCAGCAACGCCGAACTGCAGTTGGTGGATGAGCGCATCGTCGGCCCGATGCCGGCGAGCCTGGACTTCGCCAACGCCGCGGCCCTGCCGCTGACCACCGTCACCGCCTGGGAACTGCTGTTCGACCGCCTGCAGGTGGCCCAGGGCAGCGCCAGCACCGGGCAGAGCCTGCTGATCGTCGGCGCCGCTGGCGGCGTCGGCTCGATCCTTACCCAACTGGCGCGCCAGCTCACCGGCATGACGGTGATCGGCACTGCTTCGCGCCCGGAAACCCAGGAATGGGTACGCCATCTCGGCGCGCACCATGTGATCGACCATCGCAAGCCGCTGAGCGAGGAACTCAAGCGCATCGGCATTGGCGAGGTCACCCATGTGGCCAGCCTGAACCAGACCGGAGAGCACCTGGCCGAGATCGTTGCCAGCCTGCGCCCGCAGGGCCGCCTGGCGCTGATCGACGACCCGGAGAACCTCGACGTGCGCCTGCTCAAGCAGAAGAGCCTGTCGCTGCACTGGGAGTTCATGTACACCCGCTCGATGTTCCAGACCGCCGACATGATCGAGCAGCACAGGCTGCTGGAACGCGTGGCCGGGCTGATCGACAGTGGTGTGCTGAAGACCACCCTGGGCGAGCATTTCGGCAGGATCGACGCGGCCAACCTGCGCCGCGCCCATGCGTTGCTGGAGAGCAACACGGCCAAGGGCAAGATCGTGCTGGAAGGGTTCTGACGCTATCCCTGTAGGAGCGCCCCATGGGCACTATCGCGGGCATGGCCCGCTCCTACAGGCGACTACCGGATCAGTCCGCCACCTTGGCTCCTGCCAGCAACCGACAGAGCTTCTCGGTGGCATCGAGCATCGCGTAGCTCGGCCGCTCCAGGTTCTTGTCGGGGATCGGCCAGAGCTGGCCCAGACGGGTGGCGGTCAGTTGCGGCATCTGCGTCCAGGCCTGCAGTTCGGCATGACTGCCGCCCAGGATCACTTCCGGATCGCGGGCCAGCACGGCCTCCTGGCTGACCTGGGGTGCCGGCAGGCTGAGGTCGGCGAACAGATTGCGGCCCCCGCAGACGCCCAGGGCGTCACTGATGATCTGGTTGCCGCCCAGGGTGTAGAGCGGGCGATTCCAGACCTGATAGAACACCTTCAACGGCCGTTCGCGGTGGTACTGGCTGCGCAGCGCCTGCAAGCGCGCCTCGAACTGCCGCGCCAGGGCTTGCCCCTGCTCTCTCCGGCCCAGGCGCTCGCCCAGCTCGCGCAGTTGCCGCGCGACATCTTCCAGGCGATGGGGATCGGCGATGTAGAGGGGAATGCCAAAGGACTTCAGACGGGTCAACTGCGCTTCCGGCACCGCGCCCGGCCAGACCAGTAGCAGGTCGGGGCGCAGGGCGAGCACCTGTTCCAGGTTCACCTGCCCGTAGCGCCCCACCGAGGCCAGGCCCTCCTGCTCGGGCGGACGCGGACCACCATCGAGCACACCGACCAGCCGGTCGGCCGCGCCGAGTTCGAGCACCATGTCGGTGAGGGACGGCGCCAGGCTGACCACCCGCTCCCCCGCCGCCAGCGGCAATGCCAGCAGCAGGGTAAGCAGGCAGAGGATTTGGCGCATTCAGAGGAGCTGGCGGGGGATACGATACAGCCAGAGGATGACCAGGCTGGCCAGCCCCAGCAGCAGGACAGCCACGCCGCTCAGGTCGACCAGCACCGCCAGGGCACCGATCCAGGCCGGCAAACTGCCGACCAGCACGCCACGGCGTTGCGCGGCGCCGAGCGCCTGCCAGGCAGCGGCATCGTTCGCCGAGTCACGGGCATTCTGCGCGGCGACCAGCGCGCGCTTGTAGCCACGGAACAGCGGCAGGGTCAGGAACATCGAGATCAGGCCGGCAACGAAGACCGGCGTGGCCAGCGAGTCCGACCATGGGGCATCGCCCACCAGGGCCAGCATCAGGTGCTGCGGCGCCAGCGCTAGCGCCAGCAACAGCCACCAGATCAGATTCAGCCGGCGCCGGGCAACGGCGCGGTTCACGAAGCGGAAACCTCGGCCTCGGCTTCGCCCTGGTGCATGTTGCCCAGCATGTGGCCAAGCTTGCCTGCCTTGGTCTGCAGGTAGCGCTTGTTGTGCGGGTTCAGCCCCTTCTGCAGCGGCACGCGCTCGGCGACGGTCAGCCCGTAGCCTTCCAGCGCCTTCACCTTGCGCGGGTTGTTGGTCATCAGCTTCAGGGAGCAGACGCCCAGGTGCTTGAGCATCGGCAGGCACATGGCGTAGTCACGCTGGTCAGCGCCGAAACCCAGGGCCAGGTTTGCTTCAACGGTATCCGCGCCTTCATCCTGCAGGGCGTAGGCGCGAATCTTGTTCACCAGGCCAATGCCACGGCCTTCCTGGCGCAGGTACAGCAGCACACCGCGCCCTTCCTTGGCGATGGCAGCGAGTGCGCCTTCGAGCTGGAAACCACAGTCACAGCGCAGGCTGAACAGCGCATCGCCGGTCAGGCACTCGGAATGCAGACGCCCCAGCGCCGGCAGGCCGTCGTCGAGCTTGCCCATGGTCAGGGCGACGTGTTCCTTGCCGGTCTCCTCGTCGAGGAAGCCATGCATGGTGAATTCGCCGAAGGGGGTGGGCAGCTTGGAGGCGGCGACGAAAACGACAGACACCGGAAACTCCTGAAAGATTTATCTAAGGACGGAGGACCGGCATTGTAGCAGCAGCGCCAGCCGCACCGTCATTGCGAATTCTGCAAGATAAGCATCGACGCCATCGATGGAAGGGCTGTGCCGCTCCGCCTCAATGCTTGGCCTGGATGTACATGATGCCCTGGTCTTCACGCCAGCCCACTCGGTTGAGGTAGCTCATGCCCAGCAGGATTTCAGTGGGGAACTCGCCTTCCAGCACCACCGCTTCCACACCCAGAACCTCGACACCGCCGAGTTTCACGCTGTTGAGCGTAGTTCGCCAACCCTTGGCCGTGCCGCTGGCGGTGGAAGCCATCATCGGCGTGCCCACGGCGCGATAGTCGATACCTAGACGGCGTGCCTGCCCTTCATTCATCGCAATCGAGGTGGCTCCGGTGTCCACCAGGAACTGCGCGCTCTGGTTGTTGATGGTCCCGGAAACCCAGTAATGGCCACCGTTGCCGCGAGCGATGCTGATCTCGGTGCGCGCAGCCGGGGCCGAATAGCCCGCGCCGTTGTACTCGCGCTCCAGTTCGAAGGTCTGCTCCACGCCACCGACGCGCAGCACCGCCTTGTGGGAGTCGGCACTGACCAGCTGAACGCCTTCCGGACCGGTCTGGCCGACCTTGAGCAATTTGCGCTGGCCGTCGATGCTGAGCACCGCAGCCCCCGGGAACAGCCCCACCACCCGCACCTGGGGCGCAGCCAGTGCCAGTGCGGAGCAGAGAGTCAGGCAGAACAGCAGGAACAGACGCGGCATCACGATCACTCCTTGGGTGGTAGCAGCGGCTTCAGGGGGGCATAGGGCCAATGCCAGCGGTCGAACAGGCGCTCCAGCTCACCACTGCGATAGAGCACCTGCATACGCGCATCGAACAGACGCGCCAGCGCGCGGCCACGTTCGTTGTTGGCAAAGCCAAGATACAGAGGAATCGAGGCAATATCGGTGATCCGGTAGACGCTGGCGTCCACGCCATCGCCCTGGAGCATTTCCTCGAGTTCCGGGCGGGCGTCGATGAAATAGTCGATCCGTCGGCTGTCGAGCATCGGCAGTGCAGAGCTACGGCGCTGCAGTTCGTTGCGCTGCCGCAGGTGTTCCAGGTAGCGGTCGAAGGCGTAGCCGCGCATCCAGGCCAGGCGGAAGCCCTCCAGGTCGGCCAGTTTCGGCACTGGTGAGTCCTTGCGTCCCAAGGCGCCGATGGGGTCGACGTCATAGGGCCAGCGCGGGTAGATCACATTGCTGATTTCATCGCGATAGGAGCCGACCCAGGCATCCGCCTCGCCGCGCTGCACCAGGCCGACCGAGCGCACATAGGGCTCGCTGCGCGGGACCAGGCGCACGCCCTCCGGCTCGTACAATGCGCGCAAGAGGTCCCACGCCAGCCCACGGCCATCAGCCTGGGTGTAATTGACCCACGCCTCGCTGACGACATGGATTTCAGCAGGTGGGGCATCAGCCCGCGCCGGCAGCCACCACAGCACGCAGAGCAGGCACAGCAGTCGGCGCATCGATCTTCCTCAGATCAGCCAATGGGCCCAACCCCATGTCAGGCCCTGCATGATCAGCCAGGCGAATACCCCGGCCAGCACGTCGTCGAGCATGATGCCCACGCCACCGTGGACGTTGCGGTCGATCCAGCTGATCGGCCACGGTTTGGTGATATCGACGATGCGGAACACCACGAAACCGACCAGCAGCCACCACCAGCCTTCCGGCACCAGCCAGAGGGTGATCCACATGCCGACCATTTCATCCCAGACGATCCCTTCGTGATCGTGCACGCGCAGATCGTCGGCAACCTTGCCGCACAGCCAGAAGCCGAACAGCATGGTGATGCCCAGCATCAGCCAGTACCCCCAGTCAGGGAGCATCTGCCACAGTGGTATGAAGGGTAGCGCAACCAGCGAACCCCAGGTGCCGGGCGCCTTGGGCAGGGTACCGGAACCGAAGCCGAAGGCCAGGAAATGCCAGGGGTTGTGCCATACCGAATGGGGCACGGGTTGGGCCGGGGCCTGGTTGGGGTGTTCTGTCACGGTCACTCCATGAAATGCAGGTAGCCGCCCTGGCGCGGCGTGATATCGGTGCCCTGTCCGTCCAGCACGCGGACACCGGAGCCGGCTTCCGCCCTGCCGACCACACAGAGTTGTGGCCAGTTCGCGGACAGTGCGGCCAGGTGCTCGGGCGGCAGCGTGAACGCCAGTATGTAATCATCCCCCGCGCCGAGTTTCAGTTGTTGCGCGCGCTCGGTGCCCAACAGGGCTTCCAGCGGTGCGCTCGGGGGCAGACGCTCGGCCTCTATGACCAGCGCCACGCCGGAAGCGCGGGCGATGTGCCCACAGTCGGCGAGCAGCCCGTCGGAAATATCCAGTGCCGCACTGGCCTTGCCGCGCAGCGCCTGGCCGAAGGCCAATTGCGGCTGCGGCGACCAGTAGCGCGCCAGCAGCGGCTCGGCGATGGCCGGCTCGGCCTGCAACTCGCCCAGCACCAGCGGCAATGCGCCGCCCGCCTCGCCCAGCGCACCGCCGACACAAAGCAGATCGCCCGGCCGCGCTCCGGCACGGGTAATCGCCTGCCCGGCAGGCACCGCGCCGAATACGGTGATGGTCATGGACAGCGGGCCACGGGTGGTATCGCCGCCGATCAGCGCCAGCGCGCATTCCTGCGCCTTCTGATTCAGTCCGCGGGCGAACCCTTCCAGCCAGGCCGGGTCGGCCTCGGGCAGGGTCAGGGCAAGGGTGAAGCCGATGGGTGAGGCCCCCATTGCCGCCAGGTCACTGGCGGAAACCGCCAGGGCGCGCTGGCCGAGCAGGAAGGAGTCGCAGACGGCGGGAAAATGCACGCCGGCGACCAGGGTATCGGTGGAGATCGCCAGCTGTTCGCCGGCGCGGGGCGCGAGGAGCGCGCAGTCATCGCCGATCCCCAGGGCCACTGCCTCGCCGCCGGCCGCACAGGCGGCCGTGGCGAAGTAGCGACGGATCAGCTCGAACTCACCCATGCTCAGAACCTGTTCAGGATCTGTAGCGAGAGGCCGTCAGCGGAACAAAGAGCAGCGCAGGAACCGGAGTTTATGAGCCACAAATGAGGATTCCGAGCAGCGCAAGAGTTCCGATCACGGTCTCGCAGTAAGAGCATGGACAGGTTCTCAGCGCTTGGCGCCACGCAGTTCCGCTGCGCGCAGACGCGGAGCGAGCTTGTCCAGCACGCCGTTGACGAACTTGTGTCCATCGGTGGCGCCGAAGGTCTTGGCCAGCTCGATACCTTCGTTGATGACGACCTTGTACGGCACGTCCAGGCGATTGCGCAGCTCGTAGGTAGCCAGGCGCAGGATGGCCAGCTCCACCGGGTCGACCTCTTCCAGCGCGCGGTCCAGGCAAGGAGTGAACTCCTCGTCCAGATCGGTCTTCAGGCGCGGTACGCCGTGCAGGATCTCGTGGAAGTAGGCACCGTCGACATCGCTGAAATCGTTTTCGGTCCGGAAGGACGCTTCGATTTCGTTGAGCGGCTGGCCAGCCATCTGCCAGGAGTACAGGGCCTGCACCGCGAGGCTGCGGGCCTTGCGACGCATGGCGATCTTGTTCGGCTTGGCGGGCTTGGCCGGGGTGTTGTTGCCGTCCTGGGTGCTCACTTGGCCTCCAGCTGCGACAGCAGGCTCACCATTTCCAGGGCGGACAGGGCAGCTTCGGCGCCCTTGTTGCCGGCCTTGGTGCCGGAGCGCTCGATAGCTTGTTCGATGGAGTCGACAGTCAGCACGCCGAAGGCGACCGGCACGCCGAACTGCAGGGAAACCTGCGCCAGGCCCTTGGTGCACTCGCCAGCTACGTATTCGAAGTGCGGGGTGCCGCCACGGATCACCGCGCCGAGGGCGATGATGGCGTCGAACTCACCGCGCTGGGCGACTTTCTGCGCCACCAGCGGGATTTCGAAGGCGCCCGGAGCGCGGATCACGGTGATTTCGCTCTGGGCGACGCCGTGGCGAACCAGCGCGTCGATGGCGCCTTCCACCAGGCTTTCCACCACGAAGCTGTTGAAGCGGCCAACCACCAGGGCGAAGCGGCCTTTGGGGGCGATGAAGGTACCTTCGATGGTCTTCAGGGTCATGGGCAGGTCTCGTCTGTTAAAGAGCAGGAGCGTCCGCATGACGCTCCGCAAATAGGGTAGAAGAACGGTACCGCCGTGTCAGGGCACGGCGGCAGGGTTCATTCAGCGGGCAGGTATTCTACAACTTCCAGGTCGAAACCGGATATCGCGTTGAAGCGCATCGGCGCCGACATCAGGCGCATCTTGCGTACACCCAGGTCGCGCAGGATCTGCGAACCGGCACCTACGGTACTGTAGGTGGTAGTCGGCTTCTGCACCGGCGCGTGGGTGTTGGTGATCTCGCGGACGTGCGCCAGCAGGTCTTCGCCGCCGACCTGGTGGCCCAGCAGCAGGACCACGCCGGTACCGGCCTCGGCCACCTTGGCCATGGCCGCGCGCAGGCTCCAGCGGCCCGCCTGGTTGACCATCAGCAGGTCGCGCAGCGGATCGGGGTTGTGCACGCGCACCAGGGTCGGCTCTTCCGGGCAGACGTTGCCCAGGGTCAGCGCCAGGTGCACGTCGCCTTCCACGGAGTCGCGGTAGGTGATCAGCTTGAACTGGCCCAGTTCAGTATCCAGCGGCTGCTCGGCGAGGCGCTCGACGGTGCGCTCGTGGATCAGGCGGTAGTGGATCAGGTCGGCGATGGTGCCGATCTTGATGTTGTGCTGCTTGGCGAACTCTTCCAGTTCCGGACGACGAGCCATGGTGCCGTCATCGTTCATGATCTCGCAGATCACGCCGGACGGCTCGAAGCCGGCCATGCGCGACAGGTCGCAGGCCGCTTCGGTGTGGCCGGCGCGGGCCAGCACGCCGCCGGGCTGGGACATCAGCGGGAAGATGTGGCCGGGGCTGACGATATCGGCGGCAACGGCGTTCTTGGCCGCGGCGGCCTGCACGGTGCGGGCGCGGTCAGCGGCGGAGATGCCGGTGGTGACGCCTTCGGCGGCCTCGATGGAAACGGTGAACTTGGTGCCGAAGCCGGAACCGTTGCGCTGCACCATCAGCGGCAGGCCGAGGCGCTCGCAGCGCTCGCGGGTCATCGGCATGCAGATCAGGCCGCGGGCGAAGCGCGCCATGAAGTTGATGTCTTCGGTGCGGACGCACTCGGAGGCGATGATCAGGTCGCCTTCGTTCTCGCGGTCCTCGTCATCCATGAGGATGACCATCTTGCCCTGACGCATGTCGTCGAGCAGTTCTTCAATGCTGTTGAGTGCCATACGGGGAAGAGCCTTATCAGTGTTTCATGAAGCCGTTTTCGGCCAGGAATGCTTCGCTGATGCCACCAGCGCCGGCGGCGGGGTCCGCCGCCTTGTCGCCGAGCAGCAGACGCTCCAGGTAGCGCGCCAGCAGGTCGACTTCGAGGTTGACCAGGCGACCACCGCGGTAGTCGGCCATGATCGTCTCCTGCACGGTGTGCGGGACGATGGTCAGCTCGAACTCGGCGCCGTTGACAGCGTTCACCGTCAGGCTGGTGCCGTCCACGGTGATCGAGCCCTTGAGCGCGATGTACTTGGCCAGCTCGCGCGGCGCACGCACGGTGAACTGGATGGCGCGGGCGTTTTCCTCGCGCTTGACGATTTCGCCGACACCGTCGACGTGGCCGCTGACCAGGTGGCCGCCCAGGCGGGTGGTCGGGGTCAGGGCCTTTTCCAGGTTTACCCGGCTGCCGATCTTGAGCTGCGCGAAAGCGGTGCGCGCCAGGGTCTCGCGGCTGACGTCGGCCCAGAAGCCGTCGCCAGGCAGGTCGACTGCAGTCAGGCAGATGCCGTTGACCGCGATGCTGTCGCCGAGCTTGACGTCGGCGAGGTCGAGCTTGCCGGTCTTCACGTACAGGCGGACGTCACCACCCTTGGGAGTGATGGCGGCAATGCTGCCGATGGATTCGATTATGCCGGTGAACATGGGGCCTCCCACACGGCGAAGGCGGCTGGCCGGCAGGCCCGCAAAGCCAACTGGGAAAGATGTTGCATGGTGGCGAACTCCTGTTTTTGGTTAGAAAACAGGGCGTATCGGATCGAAGGGATTTCGCGGGCGTGCGCAGGCGCGCCCCGATGGCTCATCCCGTTCTCTCTTCATCCGGACTGTTACCGTCGGCCCCGGAATCACACCGGGTCTGCTGACCTTGTCCATCCGGCGAACCGGTCCGGGCAAGCGCTCGCGGGCTAGACGTATTGCGCGCCATTACCGCCGGTGGGGACTTGCACCCCGCCCTGAGAACGTCAATCGCGGTCGTTTACAACGTCAACCGCGTGTGGCGTTTTACCACAGGCAGGCACAAGTCGGAAGGTTCTGTTTATTCGCTATCCAGATTCACCGGGCAGCGAAGGCCGCCTTCAGCGAGGCCGGGCGGTGACCAGCCAGTCGTCGCCCACCGCGCGAATATCGCTGATCTTCAGCTCGCGAGACTCCGCCATGCGCTCCAGCGGCAGCTCCAGCAGCGGACGCGCCGAGGAGCCGAGCAGCTTGGGCGCCATGAAGATGCAGTATTCGTCGACCAACTCCTGGCGGGCGAAGGCACCGGCCAGGCGCGGCCCGGCTTCCACCAGCACCTCGTTGACGCCACGGCGGCCCAGTTCGGCCATCAGCGCGGGCAGATCGACCTGACCGTCATTCCCGACCAAAACCAGCAATTCGTGACCAGCCTCGGCGTAAGCCGGGGCTTGCCGCGTGCTGACCACCAGCGCCGGCCCCGCCTGGAAGAAGGCGGCGCTCAGTGGCACGCGCAGGCGCCCATCGATCAGTACGCGCAGCGGCGGGCGGCGCGTCGCCAGTTCGGTCTGCTCGGCATCCAGCCCGAGCTCGGCGGGACGGACGGTTAGTCGGGCATCGTCCATCAGCACGGTATCGGCGCCGGAGAGGACGACGCTCGACTGCGCGCGCAGCCGCTGCACGGCCCGGCGCGCCGCGGGACCGGTGATCCACTGGCTCTCGCCGCTGGACATCGCGGTGCGGCCGTCCAGGCTCATCGCCAGCTTCACGCGGACGAACGGCAGGCCGGTTTCCATGCGTTTGAGAAAGCCCTGGTTGAGCGCGCGGGCTTCGCTCTCCAGCACGCCGGAGCGCACTTCGATGCCCGCCTCGGCGATGCGCTGCATGCCGCTGCCGGCCACCTGCGGATTGGGGTCCCGCATGGCCGCCACCACCCGCGCCACGCCGGCCTTCACCAGTGCATCGGCGCACGGCGGCGTGCGGCCGAAGTGGCTGCAGGGCTCGAGGGTGACGTAGGCGGTTGCGCCGCGGGCCTTGTCACCGGCCTGGCGCAGCGCGTGGACCTCGGCGTGCGGCTCGCCGGCGCGCACGTGCCAGCCCTCGCCGACCACTTCGCCGTCGCGCACGATGACGCAGCCAACCCGGGGATTGGGATGGGTGGAGTACCAGCCCTTGCGCGCCAGCTCGATGGCCCGCGCCATCCAGGCCTCATCCAGGGCGCCGGATTCGTCGAGGGCACTCATTCTTTCGACGGCTCGCGGGCCAGGCGCTCGATCTCCTCGCGGAACTCGTTGAGATCCTGGAAACGGCGGTAGACGGACGCGAATCGAATGTAGGCGACCTCGTCGAGCTTCTGCAGCTCGGCCATCACCAGTTCCCCCAGCACCCGCGACTTCACCTCGCGCTCGCCGGTGGCGCGCAGCTTGTGCTTGATGTGCGCCATAGCCTCTTCCAGGCGCTCGATGCCCACCGGGCGCTTCTCCAGCGCACGCTGCATGCCGGCACGCAACTTGTCCTCGTCGAACGGCTGGCGACTGCCGTCCTGCTTGATCAGGCGCGGCATGACCAACTCGGCGGTCTCGAAGGTGGTGAAGCGCTCGCCGCAGTTCAGGCATTCGCGGCGACGACGGACCTGATCGCCCTCGGCGACCAGACGCGAATCGATGACTTTGGTGTCGTGGGCGCCGCAGAAGGGACAATGCATGGCGGGTCTTGTACGAATGAGGGAAAGGCTCATGGTAGCGCATCGCTTCGCCGATGAAACCCTGGGCTCGCCCGAGACAAACCGAACGCATTAGGCTATACAGGCGCCCGCCTGGAACTGTGCCGCGATGGAGTCCGCCCATGTCCGCCCGTCTTGTCTGCCTGTCCCTTATCGCCCTGCTCGCTGCCTGCTCCAGCGACAAACCGGCGCCTGTGCCGCAGGCACCGCAATCCGCGCCTGCCCGCACCGCAGCGGCCGATTCCCCTGTGCCGGCCAACATGCGGGCATTGACCGGCCAGCTCAGCAGCAGCCAGGGCTACCTGCCCGCCGGCGGCGAGGTGGAGCTGGCCCTGCTGGTGATCGATCAGCGCGATCGCCCACAGCAGTTGCTCTCCAGCGAGAATCTGATCGCCACCGGCCAGGCCCTGCCGTTCCGCCTGGTGTTCGATCCGCAATCCTTCCCGGCCAACACCCGCGTCGAACTGCACGCCCGTGTCTCGCAGTCCGGCCAGTTGGCCTGGCGCCTGCCGCCGGTGCGCATTACCCAGCCGGAAACCCGCGCCCTCGGCGAGCTGCGCCTGGAACGCGCACCGTGATGGCACCGCTGCCGCTGCAGCACGCCCTGGGCGAACTGCTGGGCGACGCTCGCCTGGTGGCCGAGCGCTTGCCCGGCACCGACATCGACCTCTGGCTGATCGACGCGCAGAACATGGACCGCGAATTCAGCCCGGACGAGACCCGGCGCATCCTCGAAGACCCGCCTTACTGGTGCTTCTGCTGGGCCAGCGGTCTGGTGCTGGCGCACTGGCTTGGCGAAAAACCGGAATGGGTGCGCGGCAAACGCGTGCTGGATTTCGGCGCGGGCTCCGGCATCGCCGCCATCGCCGCGGCGAAAGCCGGCGCCGCCGAAGTGGTGGCCTGTGACCTCGACCCGCTGGCGCTGCTGGCCTGCCGCGCCAATGCCGAACTGAACGGCGTAGAGCTGAGCTATTCGGACGATTTCTTCAAGGAAGCCGACCGCTTCGACCTGATCATCGTCGCCGACGTGCTCTACGACCGCGCCAACCTGCCGCTGCTGGACGAATTCCTCGGCCGTGGCCGCGAAGCCCTGGTGGCCGACTCGCGGGTGCGCGACTTCAGCCATCCGCTGTACCAGCGCTTAGGCGTTCTCGACGGCTGCACCTGGCCGGACCTGGCCGAGCCCGCCGAGTTTCGCCACGTCAGCCTCTACCACGCGAAACGCGGGTAACGCCGGCGTGGCGGGTCAAACGATCACGGACGGAGTCCGCTCCTACGTTCAATACGTGACCGCTGCACCAGTGTAGGAGCGGGCCATGCCCGCGATCGCCTCGCGCCGAACCTGCCTGTAGGAGCGGACCTTGTCCGCGAAGCCTGTCGCGGCGGGCTCCATCGTGATAGATGCCCCCCCTTGGCGTGCTCAAACATTCGGGCGCCGGCCATGCCGGCGGATCGCGGCATGGGCTAGGCGCCCCGCCTCTCCTACAGGGGAATGCCGGCGCCAGCGTGTGGGTTGTTTCCGTTCACCGGCGCCCCCACTTATAGTGATAGCCAACCACCTTTCATCGCCCCACTCGCCCGAGATCCCCCATGAGCGATACGCCCTACATCTTCGACGCCAACATCGCCAACTTCGATCAGGTCGTCATCGAGAACTCCTTCATCAAGCCGGTCCTGGTGGACTTCTGGGCCGACTGGTGTGCCCCATGCAAGGCACTGATGCCGCTGCTGGCGCAGATCACCGAGTCCTACCAGGGCGAGTTGCTGCTGGCCAAGGTCAACTGCGACATCGAGCAGGACATCGTGATGCGTTTCGGCATCCGCAGCCTGCCCACCGTGGTGCTGTTCAAGGATGGCCAGCCGGTTGACGGCTTCGCCGGCGCACAGCCGGAATCGGCGATCCGCCAGATGCTCGAACAGCATGTACAGCCCCCGGCTCCAGCCGCCGCTGACCCGATGGAGGCCGCACAAGTCGCCTTCAACGAAGGCCGCTTCGCCGAGGCCGAGGCCCAGCTCAAGGCCCTGCTGGGCGAGGACAACACCCACGCGGCCGCGCTGATCCTCTACGCCCGCTGCCTCGCCGAGCGCGGCGAGCTGGGTGAAGCCGAGACCGTCCTCGATGCGGTGAAAAGCGATGAGCACAAGCAGGCACTGGCCGCCGCCAAGGCCCAGCTGACCTTCCTGCGCCAGGCCGCCGACCTGCCGGACGCCGCCGCGCTGAAGACCCGCCTGGCAGCCGACGCCAACGATGACGAGGCCACCTACCAACTGGCCGTCCAGCAACTGGCCCGCCAGCAGTACGAGGCGGCGATGGACGGCCTGCTCAAGCTGTTCGTGCGCAACCGCAGCTACGGCGAAGACCTGCCGCGCAAGACGCTGGTCCAGGTGTTCGACCTGCTGGGCAAGGACCATCCGCTGGTGATCACCTACCGCCGCAAGCTGGCGAATGTGCTGTATTGATGATCAGGGCGCCGCAAGGCGCCCTTCTTGTAGGAGCGGGCCATGCCCGCGATCGCGCCCATGGGGCGCTCCTACAGGGAGCTCGGTTACTCCGCTTCGACCCAGTTGAACACCTGCACGCCCTCGCGCACCTCGATCTTCACCTTGGGGCTATGGCGCAGGCGCACCAGCAAGCCCTTCGCCGCCCCCGCGCTACCCGCCAGCGTCTCCAGCTCCCCCAGCAATTGCGGACCTTCCGTGCTGCCACTTCGGCGTAGCAGATCCTGCGCGGCCAGCCACAACTGATCGGCCGGAGCACTTGCCGCTGGCGCCGGTGCCGCGGGCGCAACGGCCACCGCTGGCAGGCTCTGCGCCAGCCGCGCCCAGTCGGCGTCATCCATCTCCACGGTCAGGTCTACCGGCCAGTCGCCGATGGTGCCCTTGATTCTCAGCATCGCCCTTCTCCTCGTGGCCTTTCGCGCATGCTCCCACGGCATCGTCGTCGCGCCAAACGCACGCTAAGCTGGCGTTAATATTTAACCTGTTATAACGTAACAAAATCATTCAACCGTCGGAGTCTCCCATGCGCCCCTTGCTCCTCGCTGTCGCCCTGTTGCCCCTCGCAGTACAAGCCCACGACGAACATGAACACGGCAGCCTCGGCAAGCACGAGCACGGCGTCGCCCAGCTCAACGTCGCCCTCGACGGCAAGACCCTGGAACTGGAACTGGACAGCCCGGCCATGAACCTCGTGGGCTTCGAGCACCTCGCCACCAGCGATGCCGACAAGGCCACCGTCGCCGCCGCCCAGGCGCAGCTCAAGCAGCCGCTGCAGCTGCTCGGCGCACCGGCCTCGGCACAGTGCAGCGTGCAGTCGGTGGAACTGATGAGTCCGCTGTTCGGCGACGCCGCCACGGATGACGGTGACCATGACGAGCATGAGGGCCATCAGCACGCGGATATCCACGCGCACTACCAGCTGACCTGCGCCAAACCCGAGGCCCTCGCCAACCTGAATTTCGCGCCGCTGTTCAAGCGCTTCCCGGCTACCCAGAAAATTCAGGTACAACTGATCGGCCCGAACGGCCAGCAAGGTGCAGAATTGACCACCGGCAACCCGACCCTGACGCTCTGACTCCGACGCCCGACATGACCGCACTGCTCGCACTCGACAACCTCGGCTTCGCCTGGCCCGGCCAGGCGGAGCTGCTGGACATCCCCGCATTCCAACTGGCCCGCGGCGAAACCCTGTTCCTCAAGGGGCCGTCCGGCAGCGGCAAGACCACCCTGCTCGGCCTGCTCGGTGGCGTGCAGCGTCCGCAGCGCGGCAGCGTGAGCCTGCTGGGCGAGGACATCGCGCAGATGAAATCGGCGCGCCGCGACCACTTCCGGGTCGATCACACCGGCTACATCTTCCAGCAATTCAACCTGCTGCCCTTCCTCTCGGTGCGGGAGAACGTCGAGCTGCCCTGCCATTTCTCGCGTAGCCGCGCGGAGCGTGCCAAGGCACGCCACGGCAGCGTGGCGCAAGCCGCCGAGGCGTTGCTGGGGCACCTGGGCCTGGGCGATACGGCGCTGATCGAACGCCGTGCCGATAGCCTGTCCATCGGCCAGCAGCAGCGCGTCGCCGCCGCTCGCGCGCTGATCGGCCAGCCGGAGCTGGTGATCGCCGACGAACCAACCTCGGCGCTGGATGCCGACGCCCGCGAAGCCTTCCTCCAGCTGCTGTTCGCCGAATGCCGCGAGGCCGGCGCCAGCCTGCTGTTCGTCAGCCACGACCAGAGCCTCGCGCCGCTGTTCGACCGCAGCGTTTCCCTCGCCGAACTCAACCGCGCCGCCCGCGCTCCGGGAATCTGAGCATGTACCTGTTGCGCCTGGCGCTCGCCAGCCTGTCCAACCGTCGCTTCACCGCCCTGCTGACCATCTTCGCCATCGCCCTCTCCGCCTGCCTGCTGCTGGCGGTGGAGCGCGTACGCACCGAGGCCAAGGCGAGTTTCGCCAGCACCATTTCCGGCACCGACCTGATCGTCGGCGCACGCTCCGGCTCGGTGAACCTGCTGCTCTACTCGGTGTTCCGCATCGGCAACGCCACCAACAACATCCGTTGGGAAAGCTTTGAGACGGTCAGCCACAGCCCACTGGTGAAATGGGCGATCCCGATTTCCCTGGGCGACTCGCACCGCGGCTACCGCGTCATGGGTACTGATACCGGCTACTTCGAGCACTACCGCTTCGGTCGCGGACAGACGCTGGAGCTGGCCCAGGGCAGACCCTTCGGCCAGGACCTGTTCGACGTCGTGCTCGGCGCCGAAGTCGCCGAAGCGCTGCACTACAAGCTCGGTGACAAGATCGTCCTCGCCCACGGGGTCAGCACCATCAGCCTGGTGCAGCACGACGACAAGCCCTTCACCGTGGTCGGCATCCTCAAGCGCACCGGTACGCCGGTGGATCGCACCCTGCATATTTCCCTGCAAGGCATGGAGGCGCTGCACGTCGACTGGAAGAATGGCGTTCCGGCGCGCGGCGCCGGCAAGGTGACCGCCGACCAGGCGCGAGAGATGGACCTGCAACCCAAGGCCATCACCGCCTTCCTGCTCGGACTCAAGAGCAAGGTGGCGACCTTCACCCTGCAGCGGCAGATCAACGAGTACGACGGCGAGCCGCTGATGGCGATCCTCCCGGGCGTTGCGTTGCAGGAACTGTGGGGGCTGATGGGCACGGCGGAAAAGGCGCTGTTCGTGGTCTCGCTGTTCGTGGTGCTGACCGGCCTGATCGGCATGCTCACGGCCATTCTCACCAGCCTCAACGAGCGCCGCCGCGAGATGGCCATCCTGCGCTCGGTGGGCGCACGGCCCTGGCACATTTTCGGCCTGCTAGTGGCCGAGGCCTTCGCCCTGGCGCTGGCAGGCGTGGCGCTGGGCACCGGGCTGCTGTACGCCGGCATCGCCGGCAGCCAGGGTTTTGTCCAGTCCAACTACGGCATCTTCCTGCCGCTGGCCCTGCCCAGCGCCTATGAATGGTCGCTGCTCGGCGGCATACTCCTCGCCGCGCTGCTGATCGGCTGTGTGCCGGCGTGGCGCGCCTATCGGCAGTCCCTGGCCGATGGGCTGTCGATCCGCCTCTGAGAGCCAGCCCATGAGCGGCTGCGCGTCGGCATAACTGCGTTGAAATGGGTCAGGGATGCTCATTTACAACGTGTAAACCCCGCTCCCTGCCCCATTTCCGCCTTGTTCTGCGCCAGCTCGCTCGCTCATGAACAGACTCTGAGGATTCCCGATGCGCCGCCTGCTTTTCCTGCTGCTGATGCTGACCAGCGCCGCCGTCTGGGCCGCGCCCCGTGAGCTGACCTGGCCCGAGCTGATCCCCGAGGGCGCACCGCCGCCCCCGCCACCGGTGCCACTGCATGATCTGTCGAAGCTCTCCGACGTGCTGAACTCAGAGAGCGCTCCGGCGGTGAAGCAGCAGACGCCCAACGCCCCGGTGGTACAGGCGCTGGACGGGCAGGAAGTGAAGATGCCGGGCTACATCGTGCCGCTGGAAGTGGACGAGGATGGCCAGACCGTCCGCGACTTCCTGCTGGTGCCCTACTACGGCGCCTGCATCCACGTGCCGCCGCCACCTTCCAACCAGATCGTCTATGTGCGCGGCGGCAAGGGGGTCAAGGTGGACGAGCTGTACCAGCCGTTCTGGATCATCGGCAAGCTCAGCGTGAAGGCCGTGGAGAGCGACCTGGCCGAAGCGGGCTACCAGATGCAGGCGAGCAGCATCGAACCCTACGAGTACACCGGCCAATAAGACGCGACGCTTAGCCGCACCCCGAGATACTACGAAGCTTGGGGGCTTTATTGAGCCAAATCAAAAGTGCGCGTTTAGCACTGTCTACTATGATGGGCACCAACACTTATACCAAAGAGATATGGAGCTCATCATGCGCAAGTCCTGGCTCACCACCTCGCTTCTTGCACTCGCCGTCGCAGCCCCCGTCGTGGCCCAGGCCGAAACTATCCGCGGGCACAAGGCGGGCGACTTCCTCGTTCGCGGCGGTATCGCCACCGTGGCCCCGGACGATAGCAGTTCCGACATCAAGCTCGACGGCGCCAAGGTCAGCGGCACCAAGGCTACCGTCAACAGCGACACCCAACTGGGCCTGACCTTCGCCTACCTCGTCACCGACAAGATCGGTGTCGAGCTGGTCGCCGCCACTCCGTTCAAGCACCAGGTCGACGTCAAGGGCCTGAACGCCGCCACCGGCCTGTCCGGCCTGGATGGCAAGCTGGCCGACGTCAAGCAGCTGCCGCCGACCGTACTGCTGCAGTACTACCCCATGGGGGGTACCAACTCCGCCTTCCAGCCCTACGGCGGCCTGGGCGTGAACTACACCACCTTCTTCCAGGAAGACCTAACCAGCAGCCGCAAGGACCAGGGCTTCAGCAACCTGGAGCTGCAGGACTCCTGGGGCCTGGCCGCCGAGCTGGGCATGGACTACATGCTCAACGAGCACGCCTTCGTCAACGCCGCGGTCTGGTACATGGACATCGACACCAAGGCCAGCGTCGACGGTCCGACCGCACTGGGCGTGCAGAAGACCAAGGTCAATGTCGACATCGACCCCTGGGTATACATGGTCGGTTTCGGCTACCGTTTCTGACGGAGCAATCGTGAAAAAGGCGCCCAAGGGCGCCTTTTTCATCTTCAGGAAACCGGTATGTACCTCGAACTCAAAGCACTGCACGTCAGCCTTGCGATCATCACTACCGTGCTCTTCGTCCTGCGCCTGGGCCTGAGCTGGTGGGGCAGGCGCCCTTCAGGCTGGCAGCGTGGGCTGCCGCATCTGGTCGATACCCTGTTGCTGCTCAGCGCCCTGGGCCTGGTGCACCTGGCGATGCCCTGGCCGTTGCCGGTCTGGCTGCAAGCCAAGATCGGTCTGCTGGTGCTTTACATCGTGCTGGCGGCGTTCGCCCTGCGCAGTATTTCGAGGCCACGAAAGGCCGTGCTCAGCGTACTGGCACTGGCCTCCCTGTCCGGCATCTTCCTGCTGGCGATCAACAAACCCTGGTGGTGATCAGCTGGGCCAGCCCGTCCGCCAGCGGCGTAGGCGCGTCCAGGCTGAAACGCTCCAGCAGGCGACGGTTGTCAGCGCGGGAATGGCGGATGTCGCCAGGGCGCGGCGGCTGATAGGTGACCGCCGGTAGCCCGCCGGTGAGCTTGCCGATCTCGGTCAGCAGCTGGTTCAGGCTGGTGGATTGATCCAACCCGACGTTGATCGCCGACGCGGCCACGTCCTGCGCCAGCAACGCCTGCACCAGCAGCTTGACCAGATCGCCGACGTAGATGAAATCGCGAGTCTGCTCGCCATCGCCGAACACGGTGATCGGCAGGCCCTGCTCGGCGCGCTGGGCGAAGATGCTGATCACCCCCGAGTAAGGCGAGGATGGGTCCTGACGCGGTCCATAGACATTGAAGAAGCGGAAGATCGCCGGCTCCAGCGCATGCTCGCGACGGTAGAAGTCCAGGTAGTACTCGCTGGCCAGCTTGTCCGAGGCGTAGGGCGTCAGCGGCGCCTTGGCGGTGTTCTCGTCGATGGCGGCGCCTTCGCCGTTCTGCCCGTAGACCGCTGCACTGGAGGCGAACAGCACGCGCTGGATGCCTTCCAGGCGCATGGCCTCGCAGAGATTCAGGGTGCCGATGAAATTGCTGCGGTGGGTCGCCACCGGGTCGTCCACCGAAGCCTGCACCGACGCTACGGCCGCCAGGTGCGCCACCGCCTGGCAGCCGCTCAACGCGCTGCGCAGTTGCGCCTCGTCGGCGACATTGCCAACCACCAGTTCGACACGCTCATCGAGGTTCTCGCGCTTGCCGGTGGACAGGTCGTCCAGCACCCGCACGGCGAAGCCCCGCGCCAGCAGCGCGTCCGCCAGGTGGGAGCCGATGAATCCCGCGCCGCCGGTGATGAGGATCGGCTTCGCGGAAGGGGATAGGCGTTCAGACATGGCGATAGTAACGGTCCAGCAGTGCCGGCAGACCGGCGCGCCAGGCGCGCGGCTTGATGCCGAAGGTATGGAGGATCTTCTTGCAGGCGAGTACCGCGTGTTGCGGCTCGTCGCTGGCGTCCGGGCGCGCGGCATGGGCCTGCGGGCTCGGTTCCTGTACGGCCAGGGTGTGGAAGGCACGGGCCTCGCCCAGCACCACCTGGCCCAGGGACAGGGTGGTGGTGGCCTCCAGGCCGCCATAGTGATAAGTGCCCCAGAGTGGTGCCTGGCAGTCGAGCTGCTTGAGCACCGAGAGGATTACCCGCGCGGCATCGTCCACCGGCGTCGGGTTGCCACGGCGGTCGTCGGCGAGGAACAGCACCTGCTCTTTCTCTGCGCGTTCGAGGAAGCGGCCGAGCGAGCCTTCGAGGCTATCGTCGATCAGCCAGCCGAAGCGCAGCAGTACATGGCGCGGGCAGGTCGCCCGGACACACTGCTCCATGCGCCACAGTGCCTGGCCACGCGGGCCCAGCGGCAGCGGCTCGTCCTTCTCGCTGTAGGCGGTGGCGCGAGCGCCGTCGAACACGCGGTAGCTGGATGGCTGGATCAGCAGGATTTCGTGGTGCTGGCAGAGCTCGGAAAGGCGCTCCACCGCGCGCTCCTGGCTGGCCAGGCGGGCATCGCTGACGCTCTCGGCCTGGAACCAGTCGAAGTAGTACGCGAGATTGATCACCGCGTCGGGGCGGGTTTCATCCAGCAGGACGGTGAGGCTGGAAGCGTCCCAACCCCCTTCGGGCGGCCGGGGGGCGAGGAAGCCGATGTCTTCCTCGGCGCCAAGGCGGATCAGCGCCTGTCCAAGGGCATTACCGCCGCCCAACAGCATCAGGCGCATGCGCATAGTCTGGGGTCACTCGAATCCGTGGGTTACCGCCGGCACGCATGGTACCGGAGGATGATGACCGCATTTTTCCTGTGCCCCGGCACAGCGTCAAGCGCGGCCGACCCGCTGCAGGCTCGACCGCCCGTGGCCGGCGCCCCTAGGAGCGGCGACGGAACAGCGGACGCGGCTCGATGACCGAGCGGCCGTAGAGCACGCTCAGGCCCGCCAGGCCCTTGAGCGCGTCCTCCACCGACTTGTCCTCGCGCACGGCGAAGGCGTCGAAACCGCACTGGCGCATGTGCGCCAACTGGTCGCGCAGTACGTCACCCACCGCGCGCAATTCGCCGCGCCAGCCCAGGCGACTGCGCAGCAGGTAGGCCAGGCTGTAGCCACGGCCGTCGCGGAAGCTGGGGAAGTCGATGGCGATCAGCGACAGTTCATCCAGCCGGACGACCAACCGTTGCGGATCATCATCCGGCCCGAGCCACACGCCCTGTTCTTGTAGGAGCGAGCTTGCTCGCGAACCGTCCAGCTCTGGCGTACCTGGAAAACTCCGTTCGCGAGCAAGCTCGCTCCTACAGGGAGTGGCGTTCAACCAGGCCGCCAGCGGCAGGATCAGGTTTCCGCGCGGCAACTCCTCCGGTACTTCGCGCAGCAACTCCCACGCATCGTCCGGCGCCACCTGCGCCACGCCATCCCGCAGGCGAATCAGATTCTTCATGCCGGCACCTCCGCCTGTCGGTAGACCCGCGCCTTGAACGGCTCCAGGCCGATACGCTCCACCGTTTCGACGAAGCGCTCGCCGACGCCACGCTGCTCTACATAGGTGCGCACCACTGTCTCGATCACATCCGGCACCTCAGCCGCGCTGAACGACGGGCCGATCACCTTGCCCAGCGTGCTCTTCGTTCCTTGCGCACCGCCGAGGGTGATCTGGTACCACTCGCTGCCGTTCTTATCGACGCCGAGGATGCCGATGTTGCCGATGTGGTGGTGGCCGCAGGCGTTCATGCAGCCGGAGATATTGAGGCTGAGCTCGCCCAGGTCGTGCAGGTAGTCCAGGTCCTCGAAGCGCTGCTGGATGCCCTGGGCAATGGGAATCGACTTGGCATTGGCCAGGGCACAGTAATCACCGCCGGGGCAGGCGATGATGTCGGTGAGCAGCCCTTGATTCGGGGTACCGAGCCCGGCCTCGCAGGCCTCGCGCCAGAGCCTGTGGAGATCGGCCTTGCGCACATCCGGCAGCACCAGGTTCTGCTCATGAGCGACGCGGATTTCACCGAAGCCGAAGCATTCGGCCCAGTCGGCGACACGTTCCATCTGCGAGGCGGTGACATCCCCCGGCGGCGCCTCGGCCCCCGGCTTGGTGGAGAGCACCACGCTGGCGTAGCCCGGTACACGATGCGCACGCACGTTGCGCGAGACCCAGCGGGCGAACTCCGCGTCGACGGCCAGTGCAGAGCCGTAGGCTAGTTCATCGGAAGGTTCGTAGACCGGCGGTTCGAAGGCGGCAGCCACACGTTGGTACTCGTCCAGCGTCAGCTGCGCCTCGCCATCGCGCAAATGCTGCCACTCCTCCTCCACTTCGCGGGAGAAGGCCTCGATGCCCAACGCCTTCACCAGGATCTTGATCCGCGCCTTGTACTTGTTGTCGCGCCGGCCATGGCGGTTGTACACGCGCAGAATGGCTTCAACGTAGGACAGCAGGTGCTGCCAGGGCAGCTCGTCGCGGATCACCTGACCGAGCATTGGCGTGCGGCCCAGGCCGCCGCCCACCAGCACCTTCAGGCGCAGCTCACCGTTCTCGGCGCGGCGCAGGTACAGGCCGATGTCGTGCATCATCACCGCCGCGCGGTCTTCCTCGGCGGCGCAGATGGCGATCTTGAACTTGCGCGGCAGGAAGAGGAATTCGGGGTTCACCGTCGACCACTGGCGGAGGATTTCCGCCAGTGGGCGCGGGTCGAGGAATTCGTCGGCAGCGACACCGGCGAAGGCCTCTGTGGTGATGTTGCGCACGCAGTTGCCGGAGGTCTGGATGGCGTGCATCTCGACATCGGCCAGGCGCTCGAGGATGTCCGGCACTTGCGCCAGCTCCACCCAGTTGAACTGGATGTTCTGCCGCGTGGTGAAGTGGCCGTAGCCACGGTCATGCTCGCGGGCGATCCAGGCCAGGGTACGCATCTGCTCGCTGGAAAGGGTTCCGTAGGGAATTGCCACCCGCAGCATGTAGGCGTGCTTCTGCAGGTACAGGCCGTTCTGCAGGCGCAGCGGCAGGAACTCCTCCTCGCTCAGCTCATCGCTCAGGCGCCGCTGCACCTGGTCACGGAACTGCGCCACCCGTTCGCGCACCAGCGCGCGGTCGTAATCATCGTATCGATACATCGCCAGGCCACCTTCGGACATTGCGCGGCCGCCTGCTTCTGTCGTCGGGCGCACCGCTTCACGGATGACCGCACTATGGCCGGCGCCTGCTGTGCAAAACAGCGGCAGATCGCGCGGGAAAAACCAGATCAGATTCCCCGTGACGCTGCCCTGGCGGGCCTGCGACCGGTTGCCGCAACTGGCCCGAGCAGCCAGATTGTCGCCCACCGCGCCAGCCCCGTGGCGACGCGGGACGGAGCAGTTTTCGCCATCTGATATGGTTTTTTCCGGCAGACCTGAATCTGTTTCGAATACAGAGCGGTTCGTACAGTCGCGGCGCCTCTTCTGCCTGATAGGCCACGACAATGAGCGAAAGAATCCCCGCGAAGATCGTCGAGATCGCCGCCCCGCAACGTTTTACCCCGCCACCCAAGCCGCTCTCGGCGGTCACGCCGACGGTCTACACCAAGCGCTTCGCCGGCCGCTTCCGCGACCTGCGCCGCCTGGGCGGCGCCCTGCTCTTCCTGCTGTTCTTCGGCACCCTGTGGCTGACCTGGAACGGCCGCCAGGCGGTACTCTGGGACCTGCCCGAGCGCAAGTTCTACATCTTTGGCGCGACCTTCTGGCCGCAGGACTTCATCCTGCTCTCGGCAATCCTGATCATCGCCGCCTTCGGCCTGTTCTTCATCACGGTGTTCGCCGGCCGCGTCTGGTGCGGCTACACCTGCCCGCAGAGCGTGTGGACCTGGATCTTCATGTGGGCCGAGCAGGTCACCGAGGGCGACCGCAACCAGCGCATGAAACTCGACAAAGCTCCGGCCAGCGCCGAGAAGATTCTGCGCAAGGGCGCCAAGCATGGCCTCTGGCTGCTGATCAGCCTGCTCACGGCGATCACCTTCATCGGCTACTTCACCCCGGTGCGGCCGCTGGTGATGGACCTGCTGACCTTCAGGCTGGATCTGGAAAGCGCCTTCTGGGTTGCCTTCTTCGCCGCCGCCACCTACGCCAACGCCGGCTGGCTGCGCGAGCAGGTGTGCATCCACATGTGCCCGTACTCGCGCTTCCAGAGTGTGATGTTCGACAAGGACACCCTGATCATTTCCTACGACGCGGCGCGCGGTGAATCCCGTGGCGCGCGCAAGAAGGACGCCGATCCCAAGGCCCAGGGCCTGGGCGACTGCATCGACTGCTTCCAGTGCGTGCAGGTCTGCCCCACCGGCATCGACATCCGCGACGGCCTGCAGATCGCCTGCATCGGCTGCGCCGCCTGCGTCGACGCCTGTGACTCGGTGATGGACAAGATGGGCTACGACAGGGGCCTGGTGCGCTACACCTCCGAGCGCGCGCTGGAAGGCGGCACGACCCATCTGCTGCGGCCGCGCCTGATCGGCTACGCGGCGGTGCTGCTGGCGATGATCGGCGCCTTCGTCTGGGCGCTGGAAGCGCGGCCGCTGATCAACCTCGACGTGGCCCGCGACCGCGGTCTGTTCCGCGAGAACGCCGCCGGCGAGATCGAGAACATCTACAACCTCAAACTGATCAACAAGACCCAGCAGCCCCAGCACTATCAACTGCGCCTCGCCGACGGCACCGGATACCGCCTGCAGGGCGTACCGGAACTGACGTTGCAAGCGGGCGAGATCCGCGATTTCGCCGTCTCGGTGGCCAGTCTGGCGCAGCGCAGCGCGGGGGGGTCAGTACCGCTGCATTTCAGGATCAGCGATGGCAGTGAAGCGATCGACGCCGCCAGCACCTTCGTCTCACCGAGGCGCTGAGCATGGCACGCGAGCTTGGCGTGACCTCGGCGCAGCGCCTAGAGTGGGCGGACTCTTCCGCCCCACAGGCCGCCGTGCAGGACAAGATGAAGCGCTACGAGAAATTCGCCGACGAGATCGCCGGCCTGATCCGCAGCGGCGTGCTCGCCCCCGGACAGAAGGTTCCCTCGGTGCGGCACGCCAGCCGCACCTACGGAGTCAGCGCTTCCACCGTATTCCAAGCCTATTACCTGCTGGAGGATCGCGGGCTGATCGTCGCCCGCGCGCGCTCCGGCTACTTCGTCCGCGAGCACGTGCAGCGCGCGCTGGCCGAGCCGGAAATCGCCCGTCACGACGCGCAGACCACCGAGGTGGACGTCAGCGAACTGGTGTTCTCGGTGCTCAGCTCCATCAAGGACCCGGACACCGTACCTTTCGGCTCCGCCTTCCCGGCACCGGAACTCTTCCCCCTGCCGCGCCTGGCACGCTCCATGGCCCACGCCGTGCGCGACATGGACCCGCGCGCCACGGTCTCCGACCTCGCGCCCGGCAGCCACGCCCTGCGCCGGCAGATCGCCCTGCGCTACATGGTCGGCGGCATGCCGCTGCCGGTGGAGGAGCTGGTAGTCACCAACGGCGCGCTGGAAGCGCTGAACCTGTGCCTGCAGGTGGTCACCCAGCCGGGCGATCTGGTGGCCATCGAGGCGCCGGCGTTCTATGCCAGCCTGCAGGTGCTCGAGCGCCTGAAACTGAAAGCGGTGGAAATCCCCGTGCACCCGCGCGAGGGCATCGACCTGGACGTGCTCGCCGATAGCCTGGCACGCCTGCCGATCAAGGCCTGCTGGTTCATGAGCAACTTCCAGAACCCGATGGGCGCCAGCATGGCCGAGGACAAGAAGCGCGCCCTCGCCGCCTTGCTGGCCCAGCACCAGGTGCCGCTGATCGAGGACGACGTCTACGCCGAGCTGTACTTCGCCGCCCAGGCGCCCAAGCCGGTGAAGGCCTACGACAGCGAAGGGCTGGTGATGCACTGCAGCTCCTTCTCCAAGAGCCTGGCGCCGGGCTACCGGGTCGGCTGGGTGGCCGGCGGGCGCTACGCCGAGCAGATCGAGCGGCTCAAGCTGATGACCAGCCTGTCGGCCTCGGTGCCGGCCCAGGCGGCCATCGCCGATTACCTGCAGCATGGCGGCTACGACCGCCACCTGCGCAAGCTGCGTCACGCGCTGGAAAGCCAGCAGCACGCGATGCTCGCCGCCGTGGCCCGGCACTTCCCCGCCGCCACCCGCGTCACCCGGCCCAGCGGCGGCTACTTCCTGTGGCTGGAACTGCCCGAGCACATCGACGCGCTCAAGCTGTTCCAGCTCGCCCTGGCCCAGGGCATCAGCCTGGCACCGGGGCCGATCTTCTCGGCCACCCGGCGCTTCGGCCACTGCCTGCGGTTGAACTATGGCCATCCGTGGACAGCGAGCAGCGAACAGGCCATGGAAACCCTCGGACGGATCATTCACTCGTTGTAGGGCAAGACGCCGGGACTGCTCCGCACATTCGGCAACGATCTGTACCTGTGCGGTGGTTTGTCGCAGGAATACCCTGTCAGGCGGAAACTGGACGAGGGAAGCAGCCATGGATGCGGAAGGCTTGAAGATCCTGCTCACGGTAATTGCGGCGCTAGGCGTGCACTGGGGCGTGCGTTGGTACCTGCGACGCGGAACGCTGCCGCGCTCGGATGAGTGGCGGGCGTGAGAACACCATCATGCTGAAGATGAATGCCCTGGTGCCGGAGCTGATCGTCTCGGACCTGCCGCGAAGCCTGCACTTCTACTGCGAGGTGCTCGGCTTCGCCATCGAGTACCAGCGCCCCGAGGACGGCTTCGCCTTTCTTTCCTTTGGCGACAGCCAGCTCATGCTGGAACAGGACTGGCACTCCGACTCGCCGTGGAGCGTGCGCCCGCTGGACCACCCGCTGGGGCGTGGGGTCAATTTCTCCATCCGCTGCCCCGACACACAGTCGCTGGTGAGCTCGCTGAACGAGGCGGGGCTCCCACTGCGCAAGCCCGTGGAGGAGCGCTGGTATCGGCAGAGCGAGCAGTTGTACGGGGAGCGCAACTTCCTCGTGCAGGACCCGGACGGCTACCTGCTGCGCTTCGCCCAGAGCCTCGGCACGCGGCCACTGTCGGCCGGGTAACCGCCCTACGGGCGATACAGATGCGCATGCCCCACGCTGTACAGCGACGAATCGGCAAAGCCCTCCGCCCCCAGCACCTTGCCCACCAGGATCAGCGCGGTACGCCGGAAGCCCTTCGCCTGCGCCTTGGGCAGGATGTCGCCAAGGGTGCCGGTAACCTGGTCCTGATCCGGCCAGCTGGCGCGATGGATCACCGCGATGGGACAGTCCGCTCCGTAGTGCGGTAGCAACTCCGCGACGATGGACTCCAACTGACCGACACCCAGGTGGATCGCCAGGGTCGCTCGGTGCTGCGCCAGTTCGGCAAGGGATTCGCCCTCGGGCATCCGCGTCTTGCTCGCATAGCGGGTGAGGATCAGCGTCTGCGAGATATCCGGCAGGGTCAGCTCGCAGCCGAGAATCGCCGCGCAGGCCGAAGTGGCGGTGACGCCGGGAATGATCTCGTAGGGAATGCCGCGCTCGCGCAGATGACGAATCTGCTCGCCGATGGCGCCATACAGTGACGGATCGCCCGAGTGCACGCGCGCCACGTCCTTGCCCTCGGCGTGGGCCTGCGCCAGCAGCGCGACGATCTCGTCCAGGTGCAGCTCGGCGGTATTCACGACGCGCTCGGCGCTGTGTCCTTCCAGCACCGCCGGCGGCACCAGCGAGCCGGCGTAGAGGATCACCGGGCAGGAGCGGATCAGCCGCTGGCCCTTGACCGTGATGAGTTCGGGATCGCCGGGGCCGGCGCCGATGAAAAAGACCGTCATGGCTGCTCCTGTTCGGATTCGACGGGGATGAAGGCCAACGCGCAGGTGGCGTGCTCGCTGCGGCGCTTGCCCACCAGCAGACGCGCCGGCGCGCCGCCCTGGGCTTCGGCCTGCAATAACGCGGCGGCTTCGGCGACGCTGGCGCTGCCGATGGCCGTGCGTACCGTCTCCGAGGGCTGGTCGAGGCGCTTCTCACAGGCCGCCAGTTGCTGTGGCGTGAACAGCGCCAGCGGCAGATCGAGCGCGGCGGCCAGGGCCGCCAGCCCTTCTTCGTCGGCTTTGAGCGTGGCACTGGCCAGCGCGGTGAGGCTCGACTCGTAGAGCCCGGCTTCGGCCAGCGTATCGCGCAGCAAGGCACGCAGTTCATCGAGCGGGCAGCCCCGGCGGCAACCTAGGCCGGCAACCAGCGTCATGGTCGCTCTCCTTGAAGATGAAAATAAAAACCCCGCAGGCGGCTGGGCCGGCTGCGGGGTCGAGCATAGCGATGAATCAGGCCGATGGCGCGAAGCGACGGAACAACCAGGCAGCGACCAGGCCCAGGGCCGCCCAGAACACCGCGTTGGTGACCAGCGAGGCAACGATGAACTCGTGGGCGAGGCTCTCCGGCGCGAGGCTGGAATGCACTTCAGGTTGTGGTGCGCCTATCACATGCGGCACCACCAGCAGCGCCAGGCCCACACCGCGCAGCAGCCAGTTGCGGCTGAACACCAGCAGCGCAAGGCCTGCTGCAGTGGAGGCGGCCGTGCCGATCCACCAGGTCTGCCGCAGGGCCAGATCCGCCGCGGCAGTACCGGGGACTTCCGGCGGTAGGCCGAGCGACGGCGCCAGGGTGAACACGGCAAAACCGGCCAGCCCCCAGAGCAAGCCTTCGGACGTCTTGCCCGGCTCACGCAGGGTGAACAGGCCGGCCAGCATCAGCGCGAAGCCCACTGCGACCACCAGGTTGCCGCCGGTGGTGGAGAGGATGCGCTGCCAGCCGTCTTCCGGCTCCCAGGCTTCTTGGTCGTGGTGATGGCCGGCGGCGGCGCCATCGGCGTGTTCGTGGCTGTGCTCCTCGACCAGCGTGGCGGCCGGCTCGGCTTTCTCGTAGGTTTCCGCCTTGAGAATCAGCGGGGACACCCACAACAGCTGGACCAGGGTCAGCACCAACGCCGCGATCAGGCCGGCGAAACCGGCGGTCTGGGCGATACGTTTGATCATTGCAGTTCTCCGATTTCCCGGGCCGCGTGTGGCAGGCAAAGCATTCCCGTGACCGCTTCGAACGAGCAGTCAGGGACGCCTCGACTCAGCCGCGTCTACACGCAGCCGGTACACATCAATGGCAGGGGAAGCCCGCGCTATGGCGAGTGTCATGCGCGGCGTTGTGCACCGCCTCCAGGTGCGAGAAACCGGCGAAGTACACCAGCAGCGCACCGAGCAGGCTGGCGCCGACGGCCAGGCTGATGCGCTTGGAAAGGGGGATGGAAGTGCTCGACGCCTGTTGCGCCAGGATGCTGCTGGACATGAACGTTCCCTCTGAAACTTGAGTAGAGAACGCAGAGGTTGAACGCATTCGAACGCGCCGGAATCGGCTGCGCCACGGCCTGCGCCCGCCCACCGCGGGTTTGCCAAAACGAAGGATTCCAGGCCGGTCTCCGGGCTTGCGATGTCGGCCGATGCGGCCGGGCGGGTCAGCCTTCCCATGCGCGAGCACAGTGGCTACCGATGACCCTTCAATCGCTTACCGTTGCGGGGGCAGCGCCGGACTGGTCCTTGCGGACGCACCGGCTTCCCGTTTCACCTCGCACACGACGGCGCGAGACACCTGAAACCGCGCTAGCTGACCACGAAGCCCCGCGAGCGTCAACCGCGCGGCAACCGATCCCCGGCGATTGACCGCCTCGCCATCGCTGCGTAGCCTTCTGCCCTTCGAGGTTCTCCGGCGCTGGCCGGAGCTAAGAGGGAACGTGGAAATCTTCGGATGCGCCACGGCTGCCCCCGCAACTGTGAACAGCCTGTCCTTTCACGAGCCACTGCCGACGACGGCGGGAAGGCGAAAGGACAATCAAGGGCTGTGAGCCAGGAGACCTGCCTCGTGACTGGTTTTCGATCTGCTGCGCGTCGGCATAACTGCGTTAAAAACCGGCTCGGGATGCTCATTTACTGACGTAAACTCCGCTCCCGCCCCGATTTTTGCCTTGTTCTGCTCTAGCTCGCGAGATCCGGAACCGGTTGGTTATCAACAGACAACCGGGCGGGGTGATCCGGTGGCGACCTTCGTTGCGCGGCGAACCCGCGCGCGCGCCCTTCATCCGCCTTCAAACTTTCGCTTGCGAGGCGCGCATGAAAACCCTGGCCAAACTCCCCGTCACCATCGTCACCGGCTTCCTCGGCGCCGGAAAGACCACCCTGCTCCGCCATATGCTCGACAACGCCGAAGGCCGCCGCATCGCGGTGATCGTCAACGAGTTCGGTGAGTTGGGCATCGACGGCGAAATCCTCAAGCAGTGCTCCATCGGTTGCAGCGAAGAAGAAGCGGTCGGCCGCGTCTTCGAACTGGCCAACGGCTGCCTGTGCTGCACCGTGCAGGAAGAATTCTTCCCGGTAATGCGCGAGCTGGTGGCGCGCCGTGGCGACCTCGACCAGATCCTCATCGAGACCTCCGGCCTGGCCCTGCCCAAGCCGCTGGTGCAGGCCTTCCAGTGGCCGGAAATCCGCAACGCCTGCACGGTGGATGCGGTGATCACCGTGGTCGACAGCCCGGCCGTGGCCGCCGGCACCTTCGCCGCCCATCCCGAGCAGGTGGACGAGCAGCGCAAGCAGGACCCGAACCTGGACCACGAATCGCCGCTGCACGAACTCTTCGAAGACCAGCTGGCCAGCGCCGACCTGGTAGTACTGAACAAGGCCGACCTGCTGGATGCCGAGGCACTGGCCCGAGTGCGCGCCGAAGTCGCCGAGGAGCTGCCGCCGGCGGTGAAAATCGTCGAAGCCAATTCCGGCCAGCTGCCGCTCTCGGTGCTGCTGGGCCTGAACGCCGAGGCCGAGCTGCACATCGACAGCCGCCCGACTCATCACGACCACGAAGGTCATGAAGAGCACGACCATGACGAGTTCGACTCCTTCCACGTCGACCTGCCGGAGGTGGAAGAGCGCGCCCTGCTCGATGCGCTGAACGCGCTGGTCGAGCGCCACGCCGTGCTGCGCATCAAGGGCTTCGTCGCCATCCCCGGCAAGCCCATGCGCCTGCTGGTACAGGGCGTCGGCAAGCGCTTCGACAAACACTTCGACCGGGCCTGGCGCAGCGACGAAACCCGCGGTACCCGCCTGGTGGTAATCGGCCAGGAACTGGACCAGGCCACCATCGCCAACGAGCTGCGTACCGCCCTGGCGTAACACAGCTTTTCGTAGGAGCGAGCTTGCTCGCTCCTACAAGAGCAATCTACCGAGCACGCCCATGCACCTGCTGCGCACCCAACCCGGCGGCTTCGTCCCCGACGACGGCATCGCCCACCTGGCCCAGACACCCGCCGAGCTGGTGATCCTCTGCAGCGGCGATTCGCACCTGGCGCTGCTCGCCGAGGCCGCCCGCGAGCTGCCGGAGAATTACCCGAGCCTGCGCCTGGCCAACCCCATGCAGCTGCAGAACCACGCCTCGGTAGACCTCTACGTCGACGAGGTGCTGCAGCACGCCAAGGTCATCCTGATCTCGGTGCACGGCGGCGTCGGTTACTGGCGCTACGGCATGGAGCAGCTGGCGGCGCTGGCCGAGCGTGGCGCCACGCTGATCGCGGTGCCTGGCGACGACAAGCCCGACCCCGAACTCACCGCCCTCTGCAGCGTCCCGCCGCAGGATACCGAGCGCCTCTGGCAGTACCTGCGTCAGGGTGGCATGGACAACGCCCGGCAGTTCTTCGCCTGTCTTGCCAACCGCCATCTGCAACGCGACTACGCCTGGAGCGAACCTCGGACACTGCCCCGAGTGGCGCTCTATCACCCCCAGCTCGGCAGCTGCGACCTCGCTCGCTGGCAGGCCGACTGGGCCCCCGAGTGCCCCGTCGCCGCGCTGCTGTTCTACCGCACGCACCTGCAAGCGGCGAACACCGGCTTCATCGACACCTTCTGCGAACGCCTGCGTGCCCATGGCATCAACCCGCTGCCCATCGCTGTGGCCAGCCTCAAGGAAATCGCCTGCCTGGACGCGGTGGAAGCCCTGCTCGATAGCGCCGACGCCGAGCTGATCATCAACGCCACCGGCTTCGCCCAGTCGAATCCGGAAGCGCCGCAAGACCGGCCATTCAAGCGCGACGTGCCGGTGCTGCAAGCTATCTGTTCGCTGGACAATCATGACCTCTGGCGCGCCAACCCGCAGGGCCTCGGCCCGCGCGACCTGGCCATGCACATCGCGCTGCCGGAGCTGGATGGCCGCATCATCACCCGGCCGATCAGCTTCAAGGGCCTGGCCTGGCGCAGCGAGCGCAGCCAGAGCGACGTGGTCTGCTACCTGCCGCATCTGCCGGGCATGGACTTCGTCGCCGAGCTGGCGCGGCGCTGGATGCTGCTGGCGCGCAAGGCCAATGCCGACAAGCGCGTGGCGCTGATCCTGGCGAACTACCCGACCCGTGACGGGCGCATCGGCAATGGGGTCGGCCTCGACACGCCGGCCGCCGCGCTGAACATCCTGCGCGCGCTGGAGACCCAGGGTTATCCTGTCGCCGGCCTGCCCGATTCCGGCACCGCGCTGATACAGCAACTGCTCGGCGGCGTCAGCAACGACCTCGATAGCCTTGACCTGCGCCCCTGCGCGCAGAGCCTGGCGCTGGACGACTACCTTGCCTGTTTCGCGCGCCTGCCCGAAGCCAACCAGCAAGCCGTGCGCGAACGCTGGGGCGCGCCGCAGCAGGACCCGATGTTCCGCAGCGGGCGGATTATGATCGCCGGCCTGCGCTTGGGCCTCGGCTTCGTCGGAATCCAGCCGGCGCGCGGCTACCAGCTCGACGCCGCGGCGATCTACCACGACCCGTCGTTGGTGCCACCCCACGGCTACCTCGCCTTCTACTTCTGGCTGCGCGAGGTGTTCGGCGCCGACGCAGTGATCCACGTCGGCAAGCACGGCAACCTCGAATGGCTGCCGGGCAAGGGCGTGGGGCTTTCCGAGGAATGCTGGCCGGACGCGATCCTCGGCGCGCTGCCGAATCTCTACCCGTTCATCGTCAACGATCCCGGCGAGGGCGCCCAGGCCAAGCGCCGCGCCCAGGCGGTGATCATCGACCACCTGATGCCGCCGCTGACCCGTGCGGAAAACTACGGCCCGCTGCGCGACCTCGAACGCCTGGCCGACGAGTACTACGACGCCTCCCTGCTCGACCCGCGCCGCGCCAGCGAACTGCGTGGCGACATCCTCGCACTGGTGCGCGAAACCTCGCTGGACCGCGAGCTGGGCTTGCAGCTGAGCGACGATCCGGAAAGCTGGCTGCCGCAGCTGGACGCCTACCTCTGCGACCTGAAGGAATCGCAGATTCGCGATGGGCTGCATGTATTTGGCGAATCCCCCGTGGGCGAGCTGCGCCGCGATACGCTGCTGTCGCTGGTGCGCATCCCGCGCGGCGATGGACGCGGTGGCAACGCCAGCCTGCTGCGCGCGATCAGCGAGGACCTGCAACTGGGTCGCGACCCGCTGGACGAGGCCTTTGCCGACCCCTGGGAAGGCCCGCGCCCCGCAGTGCTTCTCGCCGTAGGCGATGAGCCCTGGCGCAGCAATGGCGACACCCGCGAGCGCCTGGAGCTGCTCGCCCTGCGACTGATCGACGGCTCCGCCAGCGCGCCCGGAAGCGCCAGCGCGGCAGTCCTCACGCAACTTCACCAGCAGATCGCACCGACCCTGGATGCTTGCGGCGCCAGCGAAATCGGCCACCTGCTCGCCGGCCTCGACGGCCGCTTCGTTCCGCCCGGCCCCAGCGGCGCGCCCAGTCGCGGGCGGGTCGACGTGCTACCCACTGGGCGCAATTTCTTCACCGTGGACGTGCGCAACCTGCCCACACCCACCGCGTTCCGCCTCGGCTTCCAGTCCGCCAGCCGCCTGCTCGAACGCCACCTGCAGGACCACGGCGACCACCTGCGCCAGCTCGGCCTGTCGGTGTGGGGCACGGCGACCATGCGCACCGGCGGCGACGACATCGCCCAGGCACTCGCGCTGCTCGGCGTACGCCCGGTATGGCAGGCCGGCAGCCAGCGCGTGGAAGACTTCGAGATCCTGCCGGTCACCCTGCTCGACCGTCCGCGAGTGGACGTCACGCTGCGGGTTTCCGGCTTCTTCCGCGACGCCTTCGCCAACCTGATCCGCCTGTTCGACGCGGCCGTGCAGGCCGTCGCCGCGCTGGATGAACCGGACGATCAGAACCCGCTGGCCGCCCGTGTGCGTGCCGATCAGGCACGCCTGCTGAGCGAGGGTCTGGAAAGCGACGAGGCCCGCCGCCAGGCCGGCTGGCGCATCTTCGGTGCCCAGCCCGGCGCCTACGGCGCCGGCGTGCAGGGCGTGATCGAATCGCGCCAGTGGGACAGCCGGGCCGACCTCGCCGAGGCGTACCTGAACTGGGGCGGCTACGCCTACGGCGCCAGCGACGACGGCACGCCGGCGCGCGAACGCTTCGCCCAGCGCCTGTCCGGCCTGCAGGCGGTGCTGCACAACCAGGACAACCGCGAGCACGACATCCTCGATTCCAACGACTACTACCAGTTCCAGGGCGGCATGCTGGCCGCCGCCGAGGTTATCCAGGGCCAGTCGCTCTCCAGCTACCACGGCGACCACAGCCAGCCGGACAACCCGCGCATCCGCACCCTGAAGGAAGAACTCGGCCGCGTGGTGCGCGCCCGCGCGGTGAACCCGAAATGGATCGCCGGCATGAAGCGCCACGGCTACAAGGGCGCCTTCGAACTGGCCGCGACGGTGGACTACCTGTTCGCCTTCGACGCCACCAGCGAACTGGTGGACGACCACCAGTACCGCCTGCTGGCCGACGCCTACCTGCTGGACGACGACACCCGCGAGTTCATCCGCCAGCACAACCCCGAAGCCCTGCGCGACATCGCCGAACGCCTGGTGGAAGCGCAGCAGCGCGGGTTGTGGGAGGAGGCGGGAGAGTATCGGGAGGTGCTGGAGAATCTGCTGGTGGACAGCGAGGAGCAGTGAAGCGTCTTCCCCCCGCGATCATAGGTGCGGATTCATCCGCGATTGATGCCGTTACACGGCATCGCGGCCGGAGTCCGCTTCTACAGGGATATGCCCCAGGCCTGAAGCCAGGCGCCGCATCCATTCCTCTCTGAACAGGAACATGAAGGCTGCCAGCAAAGACGGCAACGCATATGCAAAACCAGCCATGCCCCAGAGACCAATCGCGACGCACACACAGAGCAACAGCAGGCTTCGGCACAGTCGCTTGGACAGGACGCTACCCAGAGCGTCAGCCCGGCGTATCAGGCAACGCAACGCAACCACCAACAGCGGAACGCCCAAGCCCGATACAGATGCGCAGACCAGCGGTTTATCTACCAGAAGCAACGCCACAATTGTCAGTGGCAGTGCCAGGCATATCACTGCGTAGCCGGCGAATACCGTTCGAACTCCCGCTCTGCACTCTTCCATCACGCTCAGCATCCATGTGAGTTGTAGGAGCGGATCTTATCCGCGAACGGGTGTTGCGCCATTACGTTCAGACAGAACGCCTGTAGGAGCGAGCTTGCTCGCGAACATTGCCCCGCTGCGGAGGCTGGTTCGCGAGCAAGCTCGCTCCTACGAAGAACCTTCGAGCGTAGGGCGTACAACCGTTCGCGGATGCACGCCGCCACATCGCAATCAACCGCGGCGCAGGCGCTCCGCCGCGTTCAACAGCAACGCCTCGGTGCCGCTCCAGCCCAGGCAGCCATCGGTGATCGACACGCCGTAGCGCAGCTCGCCGGACAGCGGCTGGCAGCCATCGAAGAGGTGACTTTCCAGCATCACGCCGCGCAGCGAAGCATCGCCGGCCAGGCGCTGGTCGAGCACGCTGTCCAGCACCGCCGGCTGGCGCAGCGGGTCCTTGCCGCTGTTGGCATGGCTGCAATCCACCATGATGCTCGGGTCGAGGCCGAGCTTCTCCAGCCCCTGGCGAATCTGCTGCACGCTGGCCGCATCGAAGTTCGGGCCGGCATGGCC
This sequence comes from Pseudomonas sp. SCB32, assembly GCF_009189165.1. NCBI lineage: Bacteria > Pseudomonadati > Pseudomonadota > Gammaproteobacteria > Pseudomonadales > Pseudomonadaceae > Pseudomonas > Pseudomonas sp. SCB32. The sequence continues at coordinate 715,378 of NZ_CP045118.1, read as the reverse complement.
GCCGCGCAGGACCAGATGAGTGTCCGGATTGCCCTGGGTCTGCACCAGCGACGGCCGCCCCAGCGCATCGATGCCGAAGTGCTGGTGCGGGTGCGCCGCCGAGCGCATGGCGTCGGTGGCGATGCCGATGCTGCCGTCGGTGCCGTTCTTGAAGCCCACCGGCAGGTCGAGACCGCTGACCATCTCGCGGTGCACCTGGGATTCGCTGGTGCGCGCGCCGATGGCGGCCCAACCCAGCAGGTCGTCGAAGTAGCCGGCCACCAGCGGTTGCAGCAGTTCGGTGGCGACCGGCAGGCCCCGTTCGAGCATGCCCAGCATCAGCCGGCGCGACAGTTCGAGGCCGCCGGCCATGTCGCCAGTGCCATCCAACTGCGGGTCGTAGACCAGGCCTTTCCAACCAATGGTGGTGCGCGGTTTCTCGACGTATGCGCGCATCACCAGCAGCAGCTGGTCGCTCACCTGCGGAGCGAGTTCGGCGAGGCGGTCGGCGTATTCGAGGGCGGAGACAGGGTCGTGCAGCGAGCACGGGCCGATCACCACCAGCAGGCGCGGGTCGCGGCCGTCGAGTACGGCGCGGATGGCGTCACGACCTTCGCGGACGCGGTGGGCCATGGCGGCGGACAGCGGCAGGCGCTGGCGCAGTTCGGCGGGGCTCGGCAGCGGTTGTTCGCGGCGGCGAGCGGAGGGCAGCGGCAGGTCCAGGACTTCGGCGGACTGCTGGATATCGTTGCGGATCAGGGTGGAGGTGGAAGCATTCATCTGACTGGCATCCTTGGCCGGCGCGGTGGTCTTTCCGCGCTCGGCGCTCTATCTAAGTGTTCGTGGCAAGGCTCGTTGGGTGGCACGCAGCGCGCTGCTAAATCGCCAGTCGGAGTTGCGGTAATAACGGTAATAGGTGGTGTAGGCGGTCATGTTTCGATCCTCGTGTGAGCCTGTGATAGGTCGGCCCAATTCAATTCGTCAGCAATGGGTTGGCCTTGTGGGCCGGAAAAACAAAAACCCCGGTCGGGTTGCCGACCGGGGTTTCGTGAATCTGTCTGGTTGGCGACCCTGCTTGCTAGGGCGCCTGTGGGGTATCAGGCGCGCCTTTGGCTAAACCAATACCCATAGAAGAAATAGCCGGCAGCAGCGGCCAGAACCTGCGCGCGAGCAGCCACGGAGCCGATGGCACCGTGGCGGGCGAGGGACTGGATGGACAGGCTGGACGGCATGATGTTCTCCGTGGAATGGGGCCCAACTTACTGCATCGCGGCGCGCCGATCAATGACTTGGCTCTATGGCTCCGATAAGAGACGCGATGGATGCAGGTCGCATGTCCTGCACCCGGTTCGCTACCATGCACAGACGAAATCCGCAGGAAATCCCCATGAGCGCCCTTCCCCATTTCCCACTGGCCGCCGTCGTCGGCGCCGATGAGCTGAAGCTGGCCCTGTGCCTGGCGGCCATCGACCCCGCCATTGGCGGCGTGCTGATCGAAGGACCACGCGGCATGGCCAAGTCCACCCTGGCGCGCGGCGTGGCCGACCTGCTGGACGGCGGACGCTTCGTCACCCTGCCGCTGGGCGCCAGCGAGGAACGCATCGTCGGCACGCTCGACCTGGACGCCGCACTGGGCGAGGGCCGCGCGCAGTTCTCCCCCGGCGTGCTGGCCCACGCCCACGGCGGCGTGCTCTATGTGGATGAAGTGAACCTGCTGCCCGACCACCTCGTCGACCTGCTGCTCGACGTGGCCGCCAGCGGGGTCAACCTGATCGAGCGCGACGGCCTGTCCCACAGCCATCCGGCGCGCTTCGTACTGATCGGCACGATGAACCCCGAGGAAGGCGAATTGCGCCCGCAACTGCTGGATCGCTTCGGCCTCAAGGTGCAACTGGAAGGCACCCCGGCGCCGACCGAGCGCGCCGAGATCGTCCGCCGCCGGCTGGCCTTCGATGCCGATCCGCAGGCCTTCCTCGATCAGTGGCAAGGCGCGCAACTGGCCCTGCAGCAGCGCTGCGCCGAGGCACGCCAGCGACTCGCAGCGATTCCGCTGGATGACACGGCGCTGAATGAAATTGCCGAGCGCTGCCATGCCGCCGGCGTCGACGGCCTGCGCGCCGACCTGGTCTGGCTGCGCGCGGCCCGCGCCCATGCCGCCTGGCGTGGCGCCAGCGCCATCGAAGCGCAGGACATCGACGCGGTGGAGCACTTCGCCCTGACCCATCGCCGGCGCCATGCGCCGCCGCAACAGAATGCGCAGCCGCAACCGCCGCAGACATCCAGCCAGTCGCCGCAACAGTCCGGCGCCTCCAATGGCGAAGGCCAGTGGGGCGAGCTACCCGCCCAGAGCGTCGCCATGGGCGAACGCCGGCAACTGACGGGCTGGCCAAAAAAGCCCTGAGCATCCGCCCGCGCCCGGCCCCCGGCGCGGATGCCAACCCCCGACCCGGCCTGCTCGCCAGCGGCCACAACGGCGCCCGCCAACAGGGTGCGCACGGCCGCATCGACTGGCCCGCCACCCTGCGCAACGGCCGCCCGCAACGCCGCGCGGACCTGCTACTGCGCGCCCGCAGCCGCAAACCCGGCGAGCTCTGGCTGGTGATAGTCGACGCCTCCGCCAGCACCCGCCGTCACGGCGCCCTCGCCCAGGCGAAGGGACTGCTTGCCGATACCTTCGAACAGGCCTATCGCCAACGCGCGCGCCTCGCCGTGCTGCACGCTACCGGCGCGCAACCGCGTTGGCTGTGGCAGGGGCAGAAGGCCTCGACGCAGTTGCAGGACTGGCTGGAACAACTCGGCGCGGGCGGCGGCACGCCGCTGATCGAGGCACTGCAGCAAGCGCGCGACTGGCTGGAAAAACGCCAACGGCAGAAGCCGGGTGAGCATCAGCGACTGCTGGTCATCACCGACGGCCGCCTGCGCGACTGGCCTGCGCTGCTGCCCCTGCCCTGTCCAGGCGTGCTGGTAGACATCGAGGGAGGCGCAGTGAAGCTGGGGCGGGCGCGGAAGCTGGCGGAAGAACTGCAGGCGGAATATTGTCGAATTTGCGAACTGCCCTGATCCGGCCCGTTTGCCGAACGGCACAATGTGGCTAGAGTGCGTCGATAAAAATCCACCCAGAGTTCAAGGAACGAACTTCATGCAAGCTCGCACTCTTCTGCTGATCGTCCTGATCGCCGCACTAGGCTATTTCGGCTATGACCGCTATCGCACCAATGAGGCCAGGGGGCCGGAGTTCGAGGAATCGCCGGACCAGCTCACCGACCTCTCGCTGAGCGAGGTCAAGCGGCGCTACGAGGCGCAGGGCTATCGCCTCAAGTGCTACGGCGACCTGCAACGCAACGAGCGGATCAGCGATGACGATTATCTCTGCCTGGCGCCGATCCGTTCTGCCTTCGACGATGTCCCTGCCAGCCTGGTGGTGTTCTTCTTCAAGGAAGAGCGCCTGCGCCACGTTCGCTTCGAGTTTCCGGCCAGCTCCTTCACGCCACTGCAGGACTACATGAGCCAGAAGCTGCAGAACGCCACGCAGCTGGACGGAAATCGACTCTACCACTTCGGCCTCGACCCTTCGGGCAATAACCTGGTGGTCTGGGCTACACAGCATGGCCTGCTCACCACCACGGCAACCAACCTGTCCAATGAGTCGGTGATTCTCCTGTGGAGTGGTAAGGACAACTTCCCCGTGACGAGCGACTGGCCGGAGAGTTGAGTTCAGGGCTCCCCATTACGCCCATGCAACAGGAATCCCGACCGCTCGCTCAGCCGCTCGTAGTAGGCCGTGACAGCGGGTAGATCGGGACGCTGCATCGGCGTCAGGTACCAGCGGTTCACCGACAGGCCAATGACGATGTCGGCAAGTGTGAAGCACTCGCCGGCAACGTAGGCGCCTGTGTTCTGCAACTGCTGGTCGAGGATCGACATGCAGTGGTTCCACTGTGCCTCGCTCAGGGCGATTGCAGACTCGTCAGTGTGGCTCGGGCTATTGCGCACCCTGGCCGTGAACGCATAGCGCCAGGCGTTGTTCAGCTCGGTGGCCTGCCAACCCATCCACTGCTCCACCCGCGCTCGCTCGCGCGAAGCAGTCGGCATCAGATCGTTGCGTGGGTATTGGCCGGCCAGATAGCCGCAGATGGCGTTGGACTCCCAGAGCACGAAGTCGCCATCGACGAGGACCGGCACCATGGCGTTGGGGTTGAGTGCGATGAACTCCGCCGAAGCAGTGGAACGGAAGCCCGTACCCCAGTCTTCCCGCTCGTACGGCAGGTTCAATTCGGCGCAGGTCCAGAGCACCTTGCGCACGTTGATCGAAGAGGCGCGTCCGAGGATTCGCAGCATGGCTCACTCCCTGTGATGACCGGCCCAGCATAGGGCCGACTGCACGATGGAGAAAGCATCGTGCACCATCAGTCGCTTAGCAGTGGCTCCAGGGCCATCCACAACGCCTCGGCGCTTTCGAATGCCCGCGTCACCTCCGGCAATGGCGGCCGCGCCAGGATCAGCACCGGCACGCCGAGCTCGCGGGCGACCTGCAGCTTGGGCTCGGTAGCCTGGCTGCCGCTGTTCTTGCTGACCAGCACGTCGGTGTCCAGTCGGGCGAACAGCTCGCGCTCGCCGTCGAGGGTGAAGGGCCCACGTGCGCCCAGGACCTCGGCGCGCGCATTACCCGGCAGGCTTTGCAGGCAGCGCACGGTCCAGTGCTGATGTGCGGGAATCTCGTCGAGATGCTCCAGCGGTTCTCGACCGAGGGTGAACAGGGGGCGTCGGAACTGTTCCAGAGCAACGCTCAGCGCCGGCCAGTCGGCCACCTCGCGCCAGTCGTCTGCTGCGCCCGCCTGCCAGCCCGGGCGACGCAGCGCCCAGCAGGGCACGCCGGCCAGCTGCGCAGCGCGGGCAGCGTTGTGGCTGATCTGCGCGGCATAGGGGTGCGTGGCATCGAGCAGCAGGTCGAAGCCCTGCTCCCGGATGAAAGCGGCCAGACCTTCCGCGCCGCCATAGCCGCCGACGCGCACTTCACAGGCCAGGTCATCCGGCACCTTGCCCAGTCCGGCAAGACTGTAGAGATGCTGCGGACCGAGGCGCCGCGCGAGGGCCAGTGCCTCGCCAATGCCTCCCAGCAGCAGGACGCGTGTCATCGATCCTCCAGCGCCTCGCCCACCAGGTTGCCCTGGCGGTCGATGGCAAAGACTTCCAACCGCACCTCGGTCGGCACGATGCGCCGGGCGACGGCCAGCGCGCGGGCGCAAATGGCGTCGCCCAAGGGGATGCCTTCGGCGCGGCACAGCGCCAGGGCCTGCTGGCTGGTGTTGGCTTCGCGCATGCGCTGTTGCAGGTCCGCCGACGCGCCGATCTCCGCGGCCCATTCGGCCAGTTGCGGCAGGTCGATGCTGGAATGGCGGCTGTGCAGGTCCATGTGGCCGGCGGCGAGCTTGCTGATCTTGCCGAAGCCGCCGCAGACGCTGAAGCGCTCCACCGGCGCCTTGCGCAGGTGCTTGAGGGCCGCGCCGACGAAGTCGCCCATCTCGATCAGCGCGGTGTCGTCGAAGCCGTAGCGACGGCGCATGGCGTCCTCGCTGGCGTTGCCGGTGCAAGCGGCGAGATGACTGAAACCATTGGCGCGGGCAACATCGATGCCCTGCTGGATAGACGCGATGTAGGCCGAACAGGAGAACGGCCGGACGATGCCGGTGGTGCCGAGAATCGACAGTCCGCCGAGAATCCCCAGGCGCGGATTCATGGTCTTCAGCGCCAACTCGGCGCCGCCCTCGACGTTGATCGTGACCTCGAAGCCGCCGCCATAGCCGCACTCGGCGGCCAGCGTGGCGAGGTTGTCCTGCATCATCTGGCGAGGCACCGGGTTGATCGCCGGCTCGCCCACCGCGAGCACCAGACCGGGCTTGGTCACGGTGCCGACACCTTCACCGGCATGGAAGCGCACACCTGGTTCGGCGCTCAGGACGACACGGGCGAAGACCAGCGCCCCATGGGTCACGTCCGGGTCGTCGCCGGCATCCTTCAGCGTGCCCGCTTCCGCCCCATCGGCGGTCAGCCGGCAGAACTCCAGGCGCAGGGTGGCGATGCGCGCCCTGGGCAAGGCGATCTGCGCCGCGTCGCAGGCCTCGCCGGTCAGCAGCAGACGCGCCGCCGCAAGGCTGGTGGCGGTGGCGCAGCTGCCGGTGGTGTAGCCGCTGCGCAGCGGACGGGGCTCTTCGGGGGTTTCGTCACGCATGGTTCAGTCGGCCAGCGGTTTCCAGACTTCCAACAGGGTAATCGGCAACGCCGCGCGCCAGGTATCGAAGCCACCCAGCGGCTGGGCCTGGGCCACGGAAAGACGGGTCAGTTCGCCGCCGATACGTTCGCGCCAGCTCACCAGCATCGCCTCGCTCTGCAGCGTAACGGCATTGGCCACCAGCCGGCCGCCGGGTTTGAGCTGATCCCAGCAGTGCTCGAGGACACCGGGCACGGTCACACCGCCGCCGATGAAGATGGCGTCGGGGCGCGCCAGCCCCTGCAAGGCTTCCGGCACCGCGCCGCAGACCAGTTGCAGGGCCGGTACACCGAGGGCGTCGCGGTTGAAACGAATATGCGCCTGACGTCCGTCATTCGCTTCGATGGCCAGGGCACGGCAGGTAGGGTGGGCGCGCATCCATTCGATACCGATGGAGCCGCACCCGGCGCCGACATCCCACAGCAGTTCACCCGGCCGGGGCGCCAGCCGTGCCAGGGTCACAGCGCGCACATCGCGCTTGGTCAGTTGCCCGTCGTGGCGGAAGGCGTCATCCGGCAGGCCGGTGGTCAGCGGCAGGCGCAAGGCGTCGGCGCCCGCCACGCACTCCAGCGCCACCAGGTTCAGTGTGGCGGCCTCGCCCGGGGACCAGTCGCTGGCCAGCCCGTCGATGCGCCGCTCGGACTCGCCACCCAGATGCTCCAGCACACTGATCCGGCTCGGGCCGAAGCCGCGTTCGCAAATCAGCGCAGCGATGGCGGCGGGGCTGTCGCCGTCATTGCTGAGGATCAGCAGCTTCGCGCCATCGTGGATCTGCGCGTTGAGCGCCGCCAGGGGACGCGCCACCAATGACAGCAGCACGCAGTCCTGCAGTGCCCAGCCCATCCGTGCGGCCGCCAGCGAGGCAGAGGACGGTGCGGAGAGTACCTGCATTTCCTCGGGTGGAATCTGACGGGCAAGGCTCGCCCCGACACCGAACAGCATCGGGTCGCCGCTGGCCAGCACGCAAGTCGGCTCGCCTCGCCGGCGCAACACCGGCTCCAGGCTGAACGGGCTGGGCCAGGCCTGGCGGTTGGCGCGCAGGCAGTGCGGCAGCAGTTCCAACTGGCGCGGCGCGCCGATCACCTCGCTGGCGGCAAGCAGGGCGCGGCGCGCGGCCTTGCCGAGGCCGGCATAACCGTCCTCGCCGATGCCGACAATGGTCAGCCAAGGCGTCATGGGAATTCCTCTGAAGGGGTGCGACGATCGATCCGACGGGCAGGCTTGTTCCGCCCTCGGGCAAAGCAGGCATAATACCCGCATCGTCGGTGCTCGTAGGACGCTTCGCTGCTTGAAGGCGACGCATCCGGGAGCCGAAGAGGGAACACGGAAAAACCGTGGCTGCCCCCGCAACTGTAAGCAGCGAGTCCGCGCAACTCGATCGCCTGGCAGGCAAGTGCCCGCTGCCGTCGATCCGGCCACTGGGAAACCGGGAAGGCCGCGCTGGATGAGGACCTGCCAGCCAGGAGACCTGCCGACGAGACCAGTCGCGCGTGCAGACATCGAGCGGGGTGTATCGGTGTCGTGAAGTCCCCTTTGGGGGATTCGCAGGTCACCGCGACCCAGCCCTGGTGACCTGAGTGCACGACTCATCTGCCCTGCCCGTCCGAGCTTCGGCCTGCCCCGGCCTGCTGCGCATCGTGGCCTCCCGCGATGGCGGCATCTGCCGCATCAAGCTGCCCTGCGGGCAACTCGATGCCCGCGCCGCACGCGCCATCGCCCTGGCCGCTGAGCGCCATGCTGATAGTGTTCTGGAAGCGACCAACCGCGCCAACCTGCAGATCCGCGGCGTACATGCCGGCGCCGAAAATGCGTTGAGCCGCGAGCTGCTGGCCGCTGGCCTGGGCCCTCGCGAGCTGGCGGCGGACGACGTGCGCAACCTGCTGGTCAGCCCGGCTATCGGCCTGGATGCCGCTACGGCATTCGATGCCGCACCACTGGCGCGCCAGCTGCTCGACCTGCTGGAGCGCACCCCGCGTTTCCATGGTCTGTCGGCCAAGTTCGGTGTGCATCTGGACGGCGGTGAGGCCATGGCAATGCTGGAGCACCCCAACGATATCTGGCTGTCGGCCATGTCCGACGACAAAGCACCGCTGTTCGCCTTCGGCCTGGCCGGCTGCCCGCCGCAGCAGGAGACCGATCGCCCCGCCCTTGCCGCCGTGACCACCGAGCGGTTGCCCTTGCTGGTTGAAGCCCTGCTGCACCTGTTCCTCGATCTCGCCGGCGACGGCCAGACACGCATGCGTCATCTGCGCGAGATGCTCGGCGACGAGGTGCTGCTGGAGCACCTGCAGCAACGCCTGCCCTTCGCGCTGCAACTCGGCCCGACTGTGGATAACTGGAGGCGTCCTGCGCCGGCAGCTTTCGGCCATCTCGGGATATGTCCTCAGCGTCAGCCAGAGCGCGTCATGGTCGGTGCAGGATTCGTCCTCGGACGCCTCGACAGCAGCACCCTGTTCGGCCTTGCCGAACTGGCGGAGCGCTTCAGCGGCGGCCAGCTGCGTCTGACACCCTGGCAGAGTCTGATCCTGCCGGACGTGGCGCAGGTCGACGCCGCCATAGTGCTCGCAACCCTTGGCAACCTCGGGCTGCTGATCGATCCCGCCCAGCCGCTGTCGCGCATCGTCGCCTGCAGCGGCTCCAGCGGTTGCGCACGCGGGCTGGCCGACACCAAGGCCGATGCCCTGCGCCTGGCCGAGCGACTGCACCACACGCCGCCGGACGGCGTGCATTTGTGCGGCTGCCCGCGCTCCTGCGCCGCCGCCCACGTAGTGCCCTACACCCTGTTGGCCGTCGCCGACGGCCGCTATGACCTGTTCCGTCGCGCCGATGGCGTGGCCGGCTTCGGCCAGCCGCTGGCGCGCAACCTTTCCCTCGATGCCGCCGGCGACCTGCTGGCCGCACCTGGAGCCTCTATCGATGCTTGATTACATTCGCGACGGCCAGGCGATCTATCGCCAATCCTTCGCCACCATCCGCGCCGAAGCCGACCTCACCGGCATCCCGGCCGACCTGGAGAAACTGGCCGTGCGCGTAATCCACGCCTGCGGCATGGTCGACGTGGTGCAGGACCTGCGCTTCTCCGCCGGCGCCGGTGCCATCGGCCGCGCGGCGTTGGCCGCGGGCGCGCCGATTCTCTGCGATGCGCGGATGGTCGCCGAGGGCATCACCCGCGCGCGCCTGCCGGCACACAACGAGGTGATCTGCACCCTCAACGATCCGGATGTTCCGGCGCTCGCCCGCGAGCTCGGCAACACCCGCTCAGCGGTGGCCCTGGAGCACTGGCGCGAGCACCTCGAAGGCGCCGTGGTGGTGATCGGCAACGCGCCGACCGCCCTCTTCTACCTGCTGGAAATGCTCGACGCCGGCGCGCCGAAACCGGCACTGATCCTCGGCTTCCCGGTGGGCTTCGTCGGTGCAATGGAATCCAAGGACGCCCTCGCCGCCGACAGCCGTAGCGTGCCCTACGTGATCGTGCGAGGCCGCCGTGGCGGCAGCGCGATGGCCGCCGCGGCGGTGAACGCCCTGGCCACGGAGGTGGAGTGATGACCGGCCGCCTCATCGGCCTGGGCGTCGGCCCAGGTGACCCGGAACTGCTGACCCTCAAGGCCCTGCGCCTGCTGCGCGCGTCCCCGGTGATCGGCTACTTCGTGGCCAAGGCCAAGCACCACGCCGGCCAGGGCGGCAACGCCTTCGCCATCATCGAGGAGCACCTGCTGGAGTCACAGCAGCGCCTGCCGCTGGTCTACCCGGTGACCACCGAGAAACTGGAGCCGCCGCTGACCTACGAAGGCGTGATCAGCGACTTCTACGACACCGCTGCCGAGCAGGTGGCCGCGCACCTGGACGCCGGCCGCGACGTGGCGGTGATCTGCGAGGGCGATCCGTTCTTCTACGGCTCCTACATGTACCTGCATGACCGTCTTTCGGAGCGGTATGACACCGAAGTCGTACCCGGCGTCTGCTCGATGCTCGGCAGCGCGGCGGTGCTCGGCGTGCCGCTGGTGTACCGCAACCAGAGCCTGTCGGTGCTTTCCGGCGTGCTTCCCGAGGACGAGCTGAAAAACCGCCTCGCCGACGCCGATGCGGCGGTGGTGATGAAGCTCGGCCGTAACTTCGAGAAGGTCCGCCGCGTGCTGCGCGAACTGGGCCGCGACGGCGGCGCCCACTACGTCGAGCGCGCGACCATGCGCGAGCAACGCATCGTCGCACTGGATGAGGTCGATCCGATGGCCTCGCCCTACTTCTCGATGATCGTCATCCCCGGCCAGCGGTGGAACGGCTGATGCGCGCCGCCATCGTCATTCTCGGCCAGGGCGCACTGGCCACCGCGCGACGCCTGCGGGGCGTTTATCCACAAGCGCGGGTGCTGGGCCTGAAGGACCGCGTCGAAGGCGCCGATGAGTCCTACGCGAACTTCGGCGATACCCTGCGCCAGCTTTACCGTGACGACACGCCGATCATCGCCCTGTGCGCCGCCGGCATCGTCATCCGCACCCTCGCCCCGCTGCTCGCCGAGAAAGGTGCTGAGCCACCAGTGCTGGCCGTGGCGGAAGACGGCAGTGCGGTGGTGCCACTGCTCGGCGGACTGGGCGGGGTGAACCGCATGGCCCGCGAGATCGCCGCCGCACTGGAAGTGGCGCCGGCCATCACCACCAGCGGCGAGCTGCGCTTCGGCGCCTGCCTGCTCGATCCGCCGCAAGGCTACGCACTGGCCGACATCGAACAAGGCAAGCGCTTCATCTCCGACCTGCTGGGCGGCGACACCCTGCGCATCGAAGGCGACGCGCCCTGGCTGGACGAGTTGGACCTGCCACTGGCCGAAGACGCCGCGCACACCCTGCGCATCGACGCTCGCGCCGAGGGCATCGCGCAGAACGAGCTGCGCATCCATCCGCGCATCGTCCTAGCCCACGTCACACGGGGCAATTCTCAGCTACCCGAGCGCATCCGCCAGGGCCTGGCACAGGCCGGGCTGGCGGAAGCATCGCTGGCCGCACTGGTGGCGCCGCGCTGCCGCATGGCCGATCCGACGCTGGCCAATGCGGCCTGTGAACTGGGCGTGCCGCTGCGGTTCATGCGCGGCGACGAGGAGCTGCCGCCTGAGGTGCTGCACGACGACTCCTTCCACCTGCACCGCACCACAACGCCCGCCGAAGCCGAGCGCATCGGCCAGCCACGCGGACGGCTCAGCGTGATCGGCCTAGGCCCTGGCGCCAGCGACTACATGATCCCTGCCGTGCGCCGCGCGCTGGACGAGGCGCAGGACCTGCTCGGCTACGAGACCTACGTGAAGATGGCCGAGCCGCTGCGCGATGATCAGGTGCGCCACTGCACCGACAATCGCGAAGAGATGCAGCGTGCCCGCCATGCCTTCGAACTGGCCGCCAGCGGCCGGCGCGTGGTGGTGATTTCCTCCGGCGACCCCGGCGTCTTCGCCATGGCCGCCGCGGTAATGGAAGCGCTGCACGAGAGCAGCGAAGCAGACTGGCACGGCGTGGAGCTGGAGGTACTGCCCGGCGTGTCCGCCGCGCTGGCCGCCGCCGCCAAGGCCGGCGCTCCGCTGGGGCACGATTTCTGTCTGATCTCCCTGTCCGACAACCTCAAGCCCTGGGACGTGATCGAGAAGCGCCTGGATCATGCCGGCGCCGCCGACCTGGCCATGGCCTTCTACAACCCCATTTCCAAGGCTCGTCCCTGGCAACTGGGCCGAGCACTGGAGATCATCCGCCGCCATCGCACAGCGGAAACCCTGGTGGTGCTCGGCCGCGACATCGGCCGCCCGGCCGAGGCGCTGCGCGTCGTCACCCTTGGTGAGCTGGTGCCGGAGATGGTCGACATGCGCACCCTGGTGATCGTCGGCTCGTCGCTGACCCGACGCTTCTCCCGCGCAGGTGGTGGCGACTGGGTGTACACGCCGCGCTGGTATCGCTGAAACCGCCATAGGGCGTACAACCGTTCGCGGTTGTACGCCTGCCGGGGGCTCCGACAGGCGTACAACGTCCATCAGAACTCTGCCGCGTGGCGGTGGCGCGTCTCCAGTTCCAGGGCAACGCGGTAGGCAAGCGCCTCGCGCTCGGTGTGGAAGATGCCGACCAGCTGGCCTTCCTGGTACACATCCCAGCAACGCCCGCCCAGGGCGCGAAACTCGCGGGATTTATGGTCGTCGTCACGCTCGGTCACTGTAATGCTCATGTCTTTTCTTCTCCGGTTTTGCCGCACATCAAGGCAAGGCCAGAATCATTTAATTAGCTAGCTAATTAAATAGCGACTATCGAGAAAGACTGTTACGAGCATTCGCCAAAACGGCCGTCCCAGAAACGCAAAAGCGCAGCTCGAAGGCTGCGCTCTTGGGGAGACGAACCGTTCGGTTTAGAACGGAATATCGTCGTCGAAGCTGTCGTAGTCCGGAGCCGGCTGCGGCGCGGGCTGGGACTGCTGCTGCGGGGCCGGACGCGGCGCCTGCTGCGGACGCTGTTGCGGCTCGCGCGGGGCGCGCGGAGCGTCGTCACCACCGGCACCCGGACGGCCGCCGAGCAGCTGCATGTTGCCGTTGATGTCGACCACGATTTCGGTGGTGTACTTGTCCTGACCGTCCTGGCCCTGCCACTTGCGGGTACGCAGGCTGCCTTCGACGTAGATCTGCGAGCCCTTGCGCACGTACTCGGCGACGATTTCCGCCAGGCGACCGAAGAACACCACGCGGTGCCACTCGGTACGCTCCTGCTGCTGGCCGGTCTGCTTGTCCTTCCAGCTCTCGCTGGTGGCCAGGGTGACGTTGGTCACCGCGTTGCCGTTGGGCATGTAACGGGTTTCCGGATCGCCACCGACGTTACCCACCAGAATGACTTTGTTAACCCCACGGGCCATGACGCTCTCCTAAAGGCTTCAGCACGTCGCCGGCTCGGCACCGGCGAGGCGCTCGAGGGACGTGCGATCCACTTGTTGGGAATCTACTTTGACATAAGCGGCGGCCTCTTCGATGACCACCATCACATCGCTCACACCGGGCAATGCCTTGAAACGCTCGGCCAACGAGGCATCGCGCAGCGCCTCATCGGACAGAGGCAGGCGAATGCTCGTTACATACGGCGGTTCACGCATGGTAACAGCAATCGCCAGCCAGATGGCAGCGAGGACGGCGCAGCCGATGAATACCCCGTTCAGGCCACCGTGCTGGAACATCCAGCCCCCCATGATGCCGCCCACCGCGGCACCGAGGAACTGGCTGGTGGAGTACACGCCCATCGCAGTGCCCTTGCCGCCGGCGGGCGAAACCTTGCTCACCAGCGAAGGCAGCGAGGCCTCCAGCAGGTTGAACGCGGTGAAGTAGACGATGATGCCGAACACCAGTTCGTTGAGGCTGTCACCGAACGCCCAGAAGTACAGCTCACAGAGCATCAGGGTCGCCACCGCGCCACTCAGAACGCGCTTCATCTGACGCTTTTTCTCGGCGTAGATGATGAACGGTACCATGCCGAAGAAGCCGACCAGCAATGCGGTCAGATACACCCACCAGTGCTGTTCCTTGGGCAACCCGGCGCGCTCCACCAGCGCCAGCGGCAGGGCCACGAAGCTGGCCATGAGGATGGCGTGCAGGACCAGTATGCCGGCGTCCAGGCGCAGCAGCTCGCCGTTCTTCAGGGTCGGGATCAGCGACTGCTTGGCCACGCTGGATTCGCGGTGCTGCATGCGGTGATCCGGCGTCGGCACGACGAACAGGATGATCAGCATGCCCACCAGCGCCATGCCGGCGGTGAACCAGAACAGGCCGTGCAGGCCGAACCAGTGGGTCAGCACGGGGCCTGCGACCATGGCCACGGCGAAGGATACGCCGATGCTCATGCCGATCATCGCCATGGCCTTGGTGCGATGCTGCTCGCGGGTGAGGTCGGAGAGCATCGCCATCACGGCGGCGGAGATCGCCCCGGCGCCCTGCAGCACGCGGCCGGCGATGATGCCCCAGATGGAGTCGGCGTTGGCCGCCAGCGCGGCGCCAGCGGCGAACACCAGCAGGCCGACGACGATGATCGGCCGGCGGCCGATACGGTCGGACAAGGTGCCCAGGGGAATCTGCAGGATGGCCTGGGTCAGGCCATAGGCGCCGATGGCCAGGCCGATCAGGGCCGGGGTCGCGCCGGCGAGGTCCTGGCCGTAGGTCGCCAGGACCGGCAGGACCATGAACATGCCGAGCATGCGGAACGCGAAGACCAGGGACAGGCCTGCGGCCGCGCGGGTTTCGGTGCCACTCATGCGCTCAGTGTGGGAATCGTGCATAAGCCCCTCGTGGGAAGACGGATTTGGGAAACGCGCTGAAAGGCCCCCGTGACGGCGTGCCCTTCCATTCCGCGAAGGGCCGGCTGTCGCCAACGCCGAAAAATAGCCGGGCATTCTACCAGTCCTGCGGCCCGCCAGCACACTCGCGCAACTTTGCCGCGCACGGATGGCCGGCCGTATACTCAGCGGTTTTCGCCCGCCATGCGAGGCCGCTGTGGACAAGATCCTCATCCGTGGGGCACGTACCCACAACCTGAAGAACATCGACCTGACCCTGCCGCGCGACAAGCTGATCGTGATTACCGGCCTGTCCGGTTCCGGCAAGTCTTCCCTGGCCTTCGACACGCTCTATGCCGAGGGTCAGCGCCGCTATGTGGAATCCCTGTCGGCCTACGCCCGGCAGTTCCTCTCGATGATGGAAAAGCCTGACGTCGACACCATCGAGGGTCTGTCGCCGGCGATTTCCATCGAGCAGAAGTCCACCTCGCACAACCCGCGCTCCACCGTGGGCACCATCACCGAGATCTACGATTACCTGCGCCTTCTCTATGCGCGCGTGGGTATTCCCCGCTGCCCGGACCACGACATCCCGCTGGAGGCGCAGACCGTCAGCCAGATGGTCGACCAGGTGCTGGCGCTGCCCGAAGGCCGCAAGCTGATGCTGCTGGCCCCGGTGATCCGCGAGCGCAAGGGCGAGCACCTGGCGGTGTTCGAGGAGATGCGCGCCCAGGGTTTCGTCCGCGCCCGCGTCGACGGCAAGCTTTACGAGCTGGACGAGCTGCCCAAGCTGGACAAGAAGCTCAAGCACTCCATCGACGTGGTGGTTGACCGCTTCAAGGTCCGTGGCGACCTGCAGCAGCGCCTGGCCGAGTCCTTCGAGACGGCGATCAACCTGGCCGATGGCATCGCGCTCGTGGCTCCGATGGACGATGAAGAAGGCGAAGAGATGATCTTCTCCGCCCGCTTCGCCTGCCCGATCTGCGGGCACTCCATCAGCGAGCTGGAACCCAAGCTGTTTTCCTTCAACAACCCGGCCGGCGCCTGCCCGACCTGCGACGGCCTGGGCGTAAAGCAGTTCTTCGACGCACGTCGTGTGGTCAATGGTGAGCTGACCCTGGCCGAGGGCGCGATCCGCGGCTGGGACCGGCGAAACGTCTATTACTTCCAGATGCTCGGCTCGCTGGCCGGGCACTTCGGCTTCAGCCTGGAGGAGCCCTTCCAGGACCTCGATGCGGAGCACCAGAAGTTCATCCTCAACGGTTCGGGCCGCGAGAACGTCGAGTTCCGGTACCTCAACGACCGTGGCGACATCGTCAAGCGCGCGCACCCGTTCGAGGGCATCCTTCCGAACCTGGAACGTCGCTACCGCGAGACCGAGTCGGCCACCGTGCGCGAGGAGCTGGCCAAGTTCCTCAGCACCCAGCCCTGCCCGGACTGCCACGGCACCCGCCTGCGCCGCGAGGCGCGCCATGTATGGGTGGGCGACAAGACCCTGCCGGCGATCACCTCGATGCCGGTGGGCACCGCTTGTGAGTACGCCGAGGGCCTGACCCTGACCGGCCGTCGCGGCGAGATCGCCTCCAAAATCCTCAAGGAGATCCGCGAGCGCCTGCAGTTCCTGGTCAACGTCGGCCTCGACTACCTGACCCTGGACCGCAGCGCCGATACCCTGTCCGGCGGCGAGGCCCAGCGCATCCGACTGGCCAGCCAGATCGGCGCGGGCCTCGTAGGCGTGATGTACATCCTCGACGAGCCGTCCATCGGCCTGCACCAGCGCGACAACGAGCGCCTGCTGGGCACCCTCACCCACCTGCGCAACCTGGGCAACACGGTGATCGTGGTCGAACACGACGAGGACGCCATCCGCCTCGCCGACTACGTCGTGGACATCGGCCCCGGTGCCGGCGTGCACGGCGGGCAGATCGTCGCCGAGGGCACGCCGCAGCAGGTCATGGACCACCCGGGCTCGGTCACCGGCGCCTACCTGTCCGGCCGCACCAAGATCCTCGTGCCCGCCGAGCGCACTCCGCGCAACAAGAAGCAGTTGCTCAAGCTCAAGGGCGCGCGCGGCAACAACCTGCAGAACGTCAACCTGGAAATCCCGGTCGGCCTGTTCACCTGCATCACCGGCGTCTCCGGCTCGGGCAAGTCGACGCTGATCAACAACACCCTGTTTCCAATCACCGCCACCGCGCTCAACGGCGCAACCACGCTGGAAGTCGCCCCCCACGACTCGTTCGACGGCTTGCAGCACCTGGACAAGGTGGTGGACATCGACCAGAGCCCGATCGGCCGCACCCCGCGTTCCAACCCGGCGACCTACACCGGGCTGTTCACGCCCATCCGCGAGCTGTTCGCCGGCGTGCCGGAAGCCCGTTCGCGCGGCTATGGCCCTGGGCGCTTCTCGTTCAACGTGAAGGGTGGCCGCTGCGAGGCCTGCCAGGGCGACGGCGTGATCAAGGTGGAGATGCACTTCCTGCCGGACATCTACGTCCCCTGCGACGTCTGCAAGGGCAAGCGCTACAACCGCGAAACCCTGGAAGTCCGCTACAAGGGCAAGAGCATCACCGAGGTGCTGGACATGACCATCGAGGACGCCCGCGCGTTCTTCGACGCCGTGCCGGCCATCGCCCGCAAGCTGCAGACGCTGATGGATGTCGGCCTGTCGTACATCAAGCTGGGCCAGAGCGCGACCACGTTGTCCGGTGGTGAGGCACAGCGAGTGAAGCTGTCCCGCGAGCTGTCCAAGCGCGATACCGGCAAGACCCTGTACATCCTCGATGAGCCGACCACCGGCCTGCACTTCGCGGACATCCAGCAACTGCTCGACGTGCTGCACCGCCTGCGCGACCACGGCAACACCGTGGTGGTCATCGAGCACAACCTGGACGTGATCAAGACGGCCGACTGGTTGGTCGACCTCGGCCCCGAGGGCGGCTCCAAGGGCGGCCAGATCATCGCCACCGGAACGCCGGAGCAGGTCGCGGAGTTGGAAGTGTCCCACACCGGGCACTTCCTCAAGCCGCTGCTGGAGCGCGATCGGGCCTGATCTGTACCGGCATGAAAAAGCCCCTGCTGCCAATCGGCGCAGGGGCTTTTCTTTGTGCTCTTGTAGGAGTGGGCCATGCCCACGATTTGCGCGCATGGCGCGCACCTACAAGGTGCAGATCAGATCTGCGACTGCAGATAATTCTCCAGGCCCATCTTCTGGATCAGGCCCAGCTGCTGCTCCAGCCAGTAGGCGTGGTCTTCCTCGGTATCGGTCAACTGCACGCGGAGGATGTCGCGGGTGACGAAGTCCTTGTGCTTCTCGCACAGCGCGATGCCCTTGGCCAGGGCGGCGCGCACCTGGCGCTCCAGCTTGAGGTCGGCTTCGAGCATCGAAGGCACGGTCTTGCCCGGGTGGATGTCATCCGGACGCATGCGCGGGGTGCCTTCGAGCAGCAGGATGCGGCGCAGCAGGGCATCGGCGTGCTGGGTCTCTTCTTCCATTTCGTGGTTGAGGCGCTCGTAGAGCTTGGTGAAGCCCCAGTCCTCGTACATGCGCGAATGGATGAAGTACTGATCGCGAGCGGCCAGCTCACCGGTCAGTAGCGTGTTCAGATAGTCGATAACCTCGGCGTGGCCTTGCATCAGCCTTCTCCCTGGAACGTGACAGCAAATTAAACGGCGCTATGGTCCGGCTGGGCATGACCGGGGTCAAGCCCGCATTTGGCCTGAAACAAAGCCGCCCTCCGGAGAGGGCGGCGTGTTCTGACGCTTGAGCTTAGTCCAGCTTCAGGCCCAGTGCCTTCGTGACACCTTCTCCGTAGGCCGGATCGATCTTGAAGAACTGCGCGAGCTGACGACGCTGGATGGCTTCCGGCACGCCCGCCATATCAGCGGCGATGTTCTCGTACAAACGTTGCCGTTGGGGTGCGTCGAAAAGACGGAACAGCGCGGCCGGTTGACTGTAGTAGTCGTCGTCCACCCGGTGGTTCCAGTGGTCGGCAGCGCCCTCCAGGGTCAATGGAGGCTCGGAATAGTCCGGCTGCTCCTGCCACTGGTTGAAGCTGTTCGGCTCGTAGGTGACCGGCATGTCGCCATTGTTGCCGTCCACCCGCATGGCGCCGTCGCGGTGGTAGATGCGCGGATTGTTGCGCGCGGCGTTTACCGGGATCTGGTGGTGGTTCACGCCCAGGCGGTAGCGGTGCGCGTCGCCGTAGGAGAACAGGCGGCCCTGGAGCATCCTGTCTGGCGAGAAACCGATGCTGGGGACGATGTTCGCGGGGGAGAACGCGGACTGCTCGACTTCGGCAAAGTAGTTCGCCGGGTTCCGGTTGAGCTCGAAATAACCAACCTCGATCAACGGATAATCACCGTGAGGCCAGACCTTGGTAAGGTCGAACGGGTTGTAGCGGTAGGTCGACGCTTCCTTCTCCGGCATCACCTGCACATACATCGTCCAGCGCGGGAAATCGCCGCGTTCAATGGCGTCGTACAGGTCGCGCTGCGAGCTTTCGCGGTCGGTGCCGACCAGTTTCGCCGCCTCCTCGTTGCTCAGGTTCTCGATGCCCTGTTGGCTCTTGAAGTGGAACTTGACCCAGAAGCGCTCGTTGCTGGAGTTGATGAAGCTGAAGGTGTGGCTGCCGAAGCCATGGACGTGACGGTAGCTGCGCGGCAGGCCGCGGTCGCTGAAGTCGATGGTCAGCTGGTGCAGCGCTTCGGGCAGGTGCGAGAAGAAATCCCACTTCAGGGTGGCGTTGCGCAGGTTGGTGCGCGGATCGCGCTTCACCACATGGTTCAGGTCGGGGAATTTCATCGGGTCGCGGAAGTAGAAGACTGGCGTGTTGTTGCCCACCAGGTCCCAGTTGCCTTCCTCAGTGTAGAACTTCAGGGCGAAGCCACGGATATCGCGCTCGGCGTCTGCCGCACCACGCTCGCCGGCAACAGTGGAGAAGCGCAGAAACAGCGGGGTCTGCTTGCCGACCTGGGAGAACAGCTTCGCGCGGCTGTAGCGCGTGATGTCGTGGGTGACGGTGAAGGTGCCGTAGGCGGCGGAGCCCTTGGCGTGCATGCGGCGCTCAGGGATCACTTCGCGGTCGAAGTGCGCCAGTTTCTCCAGGAACCAGACATCCTGCAGCAGCATCGGGCCCCGCGGGCCGGCGGTCTGGACGTTCTGGTTATCGGCGACCGGCGCTCCGGCAGCGGTCGTCAGGCGGGTCTTGTCGCTCATCGTTACTCTCCTAAACGGCGGGTTCGGCATCCGGTGCTCACCAATGGGGTGAGCGCGGCCCGACATCCCGATCGGACAATTAAGCGCCTCCACGACTACCGGCTGTTGATCCAGCTCAGGCTCGCGGAAGTCGGCGTAGTCAAGGATCGGCGAGGAGAGGGTTGATCATCCAATTTATTGATTTGAGATGATCGATAGAGAAAAACTTTTCAATAGGCAATAAAAAACCGGGCACAGGGCCCGGTTTCTTATAAGGCGTGAACCTTACTCTGCAGCTTCTACTGCTTGGCCGCCAACAGCGCGGTCAATCAGCTCGACGTATGCCATGGGGGCATTGTCGCCAGCGCGGAAGCCGCACTTCAGGATGCGCAGGTAGCCGCCCGGACGGTTGGCGTAGCGCTTGCCCAGTTCGTTGAACAGCTTGCCTACGGCTTCTTTCGAACGGGTACGGTCGAAAGCGAGACGACGGTTGGCAACGCTATCCACTTTAGCCAGGGTGATCAGCGGCTCGGCAACGCGACGCAGTTCCTTGGCCTTGGGCAGGGTGGTTTTGATCAGTTCATGTTCGAAGAGCGACACAGCCATGTTCTGGAACATAGCCTTGCGGTGCGCGCTGGTGCGGCTCAGGTGACGACCACTTTTACGATGGCGCATGGTTCAATTCCTTTCCAAACTTTACGTTCGGTAGCTACGACGATCAGGCAGTAGCCTTGTCGTCTTTCTTGAGACTTGCCGGCGGCCAGTTGTCGAGGCGCATACCGAGGGACAGACCGCGAGAGGCCAGAACGTCCTTGATTTCGGTCAGGGACTTCTTGCCCAGGTTCGGCGTTTTGAGCAGCTCCACTTCGGTGCGCTGAATCAGATCACCGATGTAGTAGATGTTCTCTGCCTTCAGGCAGTTGGCCGAACGGACGGTCAGCTCCAGGTCATCGACCGGACGCAGCAGGATCGGATCGATCTCGTCTTCCTGCTCTTCAACGACGGGTTCGCTGTCGCCTTTGAGGTCCACGAACGCTGCCAGCTGCTGTTGCAGGATGGTAGCGGCGCGACGGATAGCCTCTTCAGGGTCCAGGGTGCCGTTGGTTTCCAGATCGAGGACCAGCTTGTCCAGGTTGGTACGCTGTTCGACACGGGCGTTCTCGACCACGTAGGCAACACGACGTACGGGGCTGAACGAGGCGTCGAGCTGAAGACGGCCAATGCTACGGCTTTCGTCTTCATCGCTCGAGCGGGCATCAGCCGGCTCGTAGCCACGGCCACGAGCGACTTTCAGCTTCATGTTCAGCGCGCCGTTATCGGCCAGGTGGGCGATAACATGGTCACCGTTGACGATCTCGACATCATGATCCAGCTGAATATCGGCAGCGGTCACCACACCCGAGCCCTTTTTCGCCAGGGTCAGCGTCACTTCGTCACGGCCGTGCAGCTTGATGGCCAGGCCTTTCAGGTTGAGCAGGATCTCGATGACATCTTCCTGCACACCTTCGATGGCGGAGTACTCATGGAGTACGCCGTCGATCTCGGCCTCGACTACTGCACAGCCGGGCATGGAGGACAACAGGATGCGACGCAGCGCGTTGCCCAGGGTATGGCCGAAACCACGCTCGAGGGGCTCGAGGGTGATCTTGGCACGGGTTTGGCTGACCACCTGCACATCGATGTGGCGGGGGGTCAGGAACTCATTTACCGAACTCTGCATGGATGCACCTATTTTCTAGCCCTTACTTGGAGTAGAGCTCGACAATCAGGTTTTCGTTGATGTCGGCGGACAGGTCGGCACGAGCCGGAACACTTTTGAAGGTGCCGGACTTCTTGTCGCTATCCACTTCGACCCACTCAACGCGACCGCGCTGGGCGCACAGGTCCAGAGCTTGGGCGATACGCAGCTGGTTCTTCGATTTCTCGCGAACAGCAACCACGTCACCAGCTTTGACCTGGTAGGACGGTACGTTTACGGTCTGACCGTTGACGCTGATGGTCTTGTGGGACACCAGCTGACGGGATTCGGAGCGAGTGGAACCGAAGCCCATACGGTAGACGACGTTGTCCAGACGGCACTCAAGCAGCTGCAGCAGGTTTTCACCCGTGGAGCCCTTGCGGCGGGACGCTTCCTGATAGTAGCCACGGAATTGACGTTCCAGAACGCCGTAGATGCGGCGCACTTTCTGCTTCTCGCGCAGCTGCAGACCGTAGTCGGACAGGCGACCACGACGCTGGCCGTGCTGGCCAGGAACGTTTTCTGCTTTGCACTTCGAGTCGAGGGCGCGGACGCCGCTCTTCAGGAACAGATCAGTGCCTTCGCGGCGGGACAGTTTGCACTTGGGACCAATGTAACGAGCCATTTCTCACTGTCTCCTATTACACGCGACGCTTTTTCGGCGGACGGCAGCCGTTGTGCGGGATCGGGGTTACGTCGGTGATGCTGGCGATCTTGTAACCGCAGGCATTCAGCGCACGAACAGCCGACTCGCGGCCCGGGCCCGGGCCCTTGACGTTGACGTCGAGGTTCTTCAGACCGTATTCCAGAGCAGCCTGGCCGGCACGCTCGGCCGCTACCTGGGCAGCGAACGGGGTGCTCTTACGCGAGCCGCGGAAGCCCGAACCACCGGAAGTGGCCCAGGACAGAGCGTTGCCCTGACGGTCGGTGATGGTAACGATGGTGTTGTTGAAGGACGCGTGGATATGCGCGATCCCGTCGACCACCGTCTTTTTGACTTTCTTACGAGGACGAGCAGCAGGTTTTGCCATGACTAAATTCCTAAGCGATTACTTGCGGATCGGCTTACGCGGGCCCTTACGGGTACGCGCGTTGGTCTTGGTACGCTGACCGCGAACCGGCAGACCGCGACGATGACGCAGACCTCGGTAGCAACCGAGGTCCATCAGACGCTTGATGTTCATGTTGATTTCGCGACGCAGGTCACCTTCGGTGGTCAGCTTGGCCACCTCGGTACGCAGCGAATCAATCTGCTCTTCGCTCAGTTCCTTGATCTTTGCAGCCGGGCTGATGCCGGTGGCTGCACAGATGCTCTGTGCGGTAGTGCGACCGACACCATAGATGTAGGTCAGCGAGATAACAGTGTGCTTGTTATCCGGAATGTTTACGCCTGCAATACGGGCCATTCAGAAAAACTCCAATTGACAGCTACCCGGCGCCCAGGGAGCCAAGAAAGGGCGCGGATATTAGCGCTGTAAAAACAAATAATCAACCCGGCAGCACACTAGCTGCCGGGTTATAACGCGTGGTTCACACTCAGCCTTGGCGCTGCTTGTGACGCGGCTCCGCGCTGCAGATCACACGAACGACGCCTTCGCGACGGACGATCTTGCAGTTACGGCACAGCTTCTTAACCGATGCACGAACTTTCATCAGTGACTCCTCGAACCTTACGGGTCAGCGCAGCAGGCCGCTGCCATAGCCCTTCAGGTTGGCTTTCTTCATGAGGGATTCGTACTGGTGCGAAACGAGGTGCGATTGTACTTGAGCCATAAAGTCCATCACAACCACGACCACGATCAGCAACGAGGTCCCGCCAAGGTAGAACGGTACGTGGGCAGCTACGACCAGGAACTGGGGCAGCAGGCACACAGCCGTCATGTACAGGGCACCGAACATGGTCAAACGGGTCAACACGCCATCGATGTAGCGAGCCGACTGTTCGCCCGGACGAATACCCGGAATAAATGCACCGGACTTCTTGAGGTTTTCCGCCACGTCCTTCGGGTTGAACATCAGCGCTGTGTAGAAGAAGCAGAAGAAGACGATCCCTGCACTAAACAGCAGAATGTTCAGCGGCTGTCCCGGAGCGATCGCTTGCGCGATGTCCTGCAGCCAACCCAGGCCCTCCGACTGACCGAACCAGGCACCCAGGGATGCCGGGAACAGCAGAATGCTGCTGGCGAAAATCGCGGGGATTACACCCGCCATGTTCACTTTCAGCGGCAGATGGCTGGTCTGGGCGGCAAACACCTTGCGGCCTTGTTGGCGCTTGGCGTAATGCACGGCGATACGACGCTGACCACGCTCGATGAATACAACGAACGCAATGATGGCCACGGCCAGCAGGCCGATGGCGATCAGGGCGAAGATGTTGATGTCACCTTGACGCGCGGATTCGAAGGACTGGCCGATTGCTCGGGGCAGGCCTGCGACGATACCGGAGAAGATCAACATGGAGATGCCGTTGCCGACACCCCGCTCGGTGATCTGCTCACCCAGCCACATCATGAACAGTGCACCCGCCACGAAGGTGGTGACCGACACGAAGTAGAAGCCGAAGTCGTTGGAGAAAGCCACACCCTGGCTGCCCAGACCAACGGACATGCCGATGGCCTGGACGAGTGCCAGAGCGAGAGTTGCGTAGCGGGTGTACTGGCTGATCTTGCGACGCCCAGACTCACCCTCTTTCTTCAACTGCTCCAGCTGGGGGCTGATAGCGGTCATGAGCTGCATGATGATCGATGCCGAGATGTACGGCATGATCCCCAGTGCAAAGATACTCATGCGCTCCAGCGCGCCGCCGGAAAACATGTTGAAGAGGCTAAGAATGGTCCCCTCGTTCTGCCGGAACAGTGCCGCCAAGCGATCGGGGTTGATGCCCGGGACTGGGATATGCGCGCCGATCCGATAGACGATGATCGCCAGGAACAGGAAACGCAGACGTGCCCAGAGCTCGGACAAACCACCACCGTTGCTCAGCGCAGAGAGAGCACCTTGCTTAGCCATTTAGTCCTCGATTTTGCCGCCAGCTGCTTCGATAGCCGCACGAGCGCCCTTGGTGGCGCCGATGCCTTTCAGGGTGACTGCGCGAGTAACTTCGCCCGACAGCATGACTTTCACACGCTGTACGTTCTGGTTAATCACGTTGGCATCCTTCAGGGCCTGCACGGTTACGACATCACCCTCGACCTTGGCCAGCTCGGAGGTACGCACTTCTGCGCGATCCAGGGCCTTCAGCGAGTTGAAGCCGAACTTCGGCAGACGACGGTGCAGCGGTTGCTGACCACCCTCGAAGCCCGGAGCGATGGAGCCACCGGAGCGGGAGGTTTGACCTTTGTGACCACGGCCACCGGTCTTGCCCAGACCGCTACCGATGCCACGGCCCGGACGGTGCTTTTCGCGACGGGCACCCGGCGCGGAACGCAGATCGTTCAGTTGCATGGATTAACCCTCCACACGCAGCAGGTAGTAGGCCTTGTTGATCATGCCGCGGTTTTCAGGAGTGTCCTGAACTTCTACGGTGTGACCAATGCGACGCAGGCCGAGGCCTTTGACGCAAGCCTTGTGATTGGCCAGACGGCCGCTCACGCTCTTGATCAGGGTAACTTTGACAGTTGCCATGGTTAGAGAATCTCCTCGACGCTCTTGCCACGCTTGGCCGCTACCGACTCAGGGGACTGCATGTTCTTCAGGCCCTTGAAGGTTGCGTAGACCACGTTCACCGGGTTGGTGGAGCCGTAGCACTTCGCCAGAACGTTCTGCACACCGGCCACTTCCAGGACAGCGCGCATGGCGCCGCCGGCGATGATACCGGTACCTTCGGAAGCCGGCTGCATGTACACCTTGGAGGCGCCATGGGCGGACTTGGTCGGGTACTGCAGGGTGGTGCCGTTCAGATCAACCTGGATCATGTTGCGGCGAGCAGCTTCCATGGCCTTCTGGATGGCAGCCGGCACTTCACGCGCCTTGCCACGACCGAAGCCCACGCGGCCTTTGCCATCGCCAACCACGGTCAGCGCGGTGAAGGCGAAGATACGGCCACCTTTAACGGTTTTGGCGACGCGGTTCACTTGAACCAGCTTCTCGATGTAGCCTTCGTCGCGCTTTTGATCGTTGTTTGCCATAACTTAGAACTCCAGACCGCCTTCGCGAGCGGCATCAGCCAGGGCCTTGATACGGCCGTGGTACTTGAAGCCAGAACGGTCGAACGCCACCTGAGTGACGCCGGCAGCCTTGGCGCGTTCGGCGACCAGTTGACCAACTTTCTTGGCTGCGTCGATGTTGCCGGTGGCACCTTCGCGCAGTTCCTTGTCCAGGGTCGAGGCGCTGGCCAGGACCTTGCCGCCATCGGCCGCAATGACCTGGGCGTAGATGTGCTGGGCGGAGCGGTACACGCAGAGGCGTACGGCTTCCAGTTCGCGCATCTTCAGGCGAGCCTTGCGAGCGCGGCGCAGACGGGTTTCTTTCTTGACGCTCATTTGCTATGCCCTACTTCTTCTTGGCTTCTTTACGAAGGACGACTTCGTCGGCGTAACGCACGCCCTTGCCTTTGTACGGCTCCGGCGGACGGAAGTCGCGGATTTCCGCGGCGACCTGGCCGACCAGCTGCTTGTCGATACCCTTGATCAGGATGTCGGTCTGGCTGGGGGTTTCCGCTACGATGCCGGCAGGCAGTTCGTAATCAACCGGGTGGGAGAAGCCGAGAGCCAGGGACAGCACTTGGCCTTTGGCCTGCGCCTTGTAACCAACGCCGACCAGCTGGAGCTTGCGCTCGAAGCCCTGGCTGACGCCGATTACCATGTTGTTGACCAGAGCGCGGGTGGTACCGGCCATGGCACGGGTCTGCTGGTCGCCGTTACGCGCGGCGAAACGCAGCTCACCGTTGTCCTGAATGACTTCGACGGACGGATGTACTTTCAGCTCGAGAGCGCCTTTGGCACCCTTGATCGAAAGTTCCTGACCAGCCAGCTTGATTTCAACGCCGGCGGGCAGAACGACGGGGTTCTTAGCAACGCGAGACATGCTGATTCCCCTTAGAACACAGTGCAGAGCACTTCGCCACCGACGCCAGCGGCACGGGCAGCACGATCAGTCATCACACCTTTGTTGGTGGAGACGATCGAAACACCCAGGCCGCCGCGAACTTTCGGCAGCTGGTCTACGGATTTGTACTGGCGCAGGCCAGGACGGCTGATTCGCTTCACTTCTTCGATGACAGGCTTGCCTTCGAAGTACTTCAGCTCGATCGACAGCAGAGGCTTGGCCTCGGCGGTGACTTGGAAATCCGCAATGTAACCTTCGTCCTTGAGGACTTTGGCGACTGCCGCTTTCAGCTTGGAAGACGGCATGCTCACGACGGTCTTCTCAGCCATCTGGGCATTACGGATGCGAGTTAGCATGTCTGCTAACGGGTCCTGCATACTCATGGGCTTAATGCTCCTGATACAAAAGATAAGCCTTCAACTTCATAACTCGCCCTCAAAACGCCGGACGAACTTAAACCCGGGCTCGGGGGAGCCGGGTATTCTAGAGATCGCTCAAAAACGAATCAAGCCCCACAAGGGGGCTTGATTCGTTAAGCGATCAACGGAGCCGTTGCCGGCTCCGCTAACGACTTACCAGCTGGCTTTCACCAGACCCGGTACGTCACCGCGCATTGCAGCTTCGCGCAGCTTGTTACGGCTCAGACCGAACTTGCGGTAGAAGCCGTGCGGACGACCGGTCAGACGGCAGCGGTTACGCAGGCGGCTGGCGCTCGCGTCACGAGGCTGCTTCTGCAGGGCGACCTGGGCATTCCAACGCTCTTCCGCGGAGGAGTTCGGATTAGCGATGATCGCTTTCAGCTCGGCACGCTTTTTGGCGTACTTGGCTACCGTTTGCTGACGCTTCAGCTCACGGTTCTTCATGCTCTCTTTAGCCATGGTCCTACTCCAATCAGTTGCGGAACGGGAAGTTGAAGGCGCGCAGCAGGGCACGACCTTCATCATCCGAACGAGCGGTGGTGGTCAGAGTGATATCCATACCACGGAGGGCATCGATCTTGTCGTAATCGATTTCCGGGAAGATGATCTGCTCTTTGACACCCATGCTGTAGTTGCCGCGACCGTCGAAGGACTTGGCATTCAGACCGCGGAAGTCACGTACGCGAGGCAGGGAGATCGACAGCAGACGGTCCAGGAACTCGTACATGCGATCGCCACGCAGGGTGACTTTCACGCCAATCGGCCAGCCTTCACGGATCTTGAAGCCAGCGATCGACTTACGAGCGTAAGTCACGACCGGCTTTTGACCCGCGATCTTTTCCAGATCGGCAACGGCGCTCTCGATGACTTTCTTGTCACCAACAGCTTCGCCAAGACCCATGTTCAGGGTGATTTTGGTAACGCGCGGAACTTCCATCACGTTCGCCAGCTGCAGCTCTTGCTTCAGCTTGGGAGCGATTTCCTTCCGATAAATTTCTTTCAATCGTGCCATGGTGATCTACCTAGCTCCCTCAAGCCTGAACCGGTTTCTGGGTCGACTTGAAGACACGAATCTTCTTACCGTCTTCGACCTTGAAGCCAACGCGGTCAGCCTTGTTGGTTTCAGCGTTGAAGATGGCGACGTTGGAGACGTGCAGAGGCGCCTCCTTCTCGACGATCCCGCCTTGCTGGTTGAGCATGGGGTTGGGCTTGGTGTGGCGCTTGACCAGGTTCACACCGCCAACGACCAGACGGTCGTCAGCCAGAACCTTGGTCACTTTGCCACGCTTGCCCTTGTCCTTGCCGGCAATGACGATGACTTCGTCGTCACGACGAATTTTTTGCATGACGGCTACTCCTTACAGCACTTCAGGGGCAAGGGAGACGATCTTCATGAACTTCTCAGTACGAAGTTCACGAGTCACCGGCCCGAAGATACGGGTGCCGATCGGCTCCTGCTTGTTGTTCAGCAGGACGGCGGCGTTGCCGTCGAAGCGAATGATGGAACCGTCGGTACGACGTACGCCGTGCTTGGTGCGAACGACCACGGCAGTCATTACCTGGCCCTTCTTCACCTTGCCACGCGGAATCGCTTCCTTGACGGTGACCTTGATGATGTCGCCAATGCCGGCGTAACGGCGGTGGGAACCGCCGAGAACCTTGATGCACATTACGCGACGCGCGCCGCTGTTATCAGCGACATCGAGCATGGATTGAGTCTGAATCATCTTCTATCTCCGACCCTTAGACTTCAACCGCGCGCTCGACGATATCAACCAGGGTCCAGGCCTTGGTCTTGGCCAGCGGACGGGTCTCGCGGATGGTGACCAGGTCACCAACGCGGCACTGATTGGTTTCGTCGTGTGCGTGCAGTTTGGTCGAACGCTTCACGTATTTGCCGTAGATCGGGTGCTTAACGCGGCGCTCGATCAGTACGGTGACGGTCTTGTCCATCTTGTCGCTGACGACGCGGCCGGTCAGCGTACGGACGGTGTTCTGAGCTTCAGCCATGATTACTTACCTGCTTGCTGGTTGAGCACAGTTTTAACGCGAGCGATGTCGCGCTTCACTTGCGAGAGCAGGTGAGACTGCCCCAACTGGCCAGTTGCTTTCTGCATGCGCAGATTGAACTGGTCGCGCAGCAGGCCGAGCAGTTGCTCGTTCAGCTGCTCAACGGATTTTTCACGAAGTTCATTCGCTTTCATCACATCACCGTCCGCTTAACAAAGGAGGTGGCGAGCGGCAGCTTTGCAGCGGCCAGGGCGAATGCCTCACGCGCCAGCTCTTCGGATACACCCTCGATCTCGTACAGGACCTTGCCCGGTTGAATCTGGGCTACCCAGTACTCGACGCCGCCCTTACCTTTACCCATACGTACTTCCAGGGGCTTCTTGGTAACAGGCTTGTCGGGGAATACGCGAATCCAGATCTTGCCGCCACGTTTAACGTGACGGGTCAGCGCACGACGTGCGGACTCAATCTGGCGCGCGGTGAGACGGCCACGGCTGGTTGCCTTGAGGGCGAACTCGCCGAAGCTGACTTTGGAACCGCGATGAGCCAGGCCACGGTTGTGACCGGTCATTTGCTTGCGGAACTTCGTACGCTTAGGTTGCAGCATTTGCGTACTCCTTACTTAGCAGCTTTTTTACGAGGAGCGGGCGCTACAGGCTTCAGCTCTTCCTGGCGGCCACCAATGACCTCGCCTTTGAAGATCCAAACCTTCACACCGATCACACCGTAGGTGGTGTGCGCTTCGTAGGTTGCGTAGTCGATGTCGGCACGCAGGGTGTGCAGGGGCACACGACCTTCGCGATACCACTCGGTACGAGCGATTTCAGCACCGCCCAGACGACCGCTTACCTGGATCTTGATGCCTTTGGCACCAATGCGCATGGCGTTCTGTACAGCGCGCTTCATGGCGCGACGGAACATAACGCGACGCTCCAGCTGCTGAGCTACGCTTTGCGCAACCAGCATACCGTCGAGTTCCGGCTTGCGGATCTCTTCGATGTTGATGTGCACCGGCACACCCATTTGCTTGGTCAGGTCCTGACGCAGCTTCTCAACATCTTCACCTTTCTTGCCGATCACGATGCCGGGACGAGCGGTGTGGATGGTGATACGTGCAGTCTGAGCCGGACGATGGATGTCGATACGGCTTACGGACGCGCTTTTTAGTTTGTCTTGGAGATACTCACGTACCTTCAGGTCGGCGAACAGATAATCGGCGTAAGTGCGCTTATCTGCGTACCAAACGGAGGTGTGCTCCTTGACGATACCCAGGCGGATGCCATTGGGATGTACTTTCTGACCCATCTGATCGACTCCGTTACTTGTCCGCAACCTTGACAGTGATATGGCAAGACCGCTTGACGATGCGATCAGCACGGCCTTTGGCACGCGGCATGATGCGCTTGAGCGAACGACCTTCGTTGACGAAGACGGTGGAGACTTTGAGATCGTCTACATCGGCACCTTCGTTGTGCTCGGCGTTGGCAACGGCCGACTCCAGCACTTTCTTCATGATCTCGGCGGCTTTCTTGTTGCTGAAAGCCAGGAGGTTGAGCGCATCGCCCACCTTCTTCCCGCGGATCTGGTCGGCGACCAAGCGGGCTTTCTGGGCGGAGATACGAGCGCCCGAGAGCTTAGCGGCTACTTCCATCTTCCTTACCCCTTAACGCTTGGCTTTCTTGTCCGCAGCGTGCCCACGATAAGTGCGGGTAGCAGCGAACTCGCCGAGTTTGTGACCGACCATGTCTTCGTTGACCAGAACCGGCACGTGTTGACGGCCGTTGTGGACAGCGATGGTCAGACCAACCATGTGCGGCAGGATCATAGAACGGCGCGACCAGGTCTTGATCGGCTTGCGGTCGTTCTTTTCCACCGCCACTTCGATCTTCTTCAGCAGGTGAAGATCGATAAAAGGACCTTTTTTCAGAGAACGTGGCACTGTCGTATCCCTCTATTTACTTGCGGCGACGGACGATCATGTTGTCGGTACGCTTGTTCGCGCGAGTCTTCTTACCCTTGGTCTGAAGACCCCACGGCGATACCGGATGACGACCAGCAGAGGTACGACCTTCACCACCACCATGCGGGTGGTCGACCGGGTTCATGGCAACACCACGAACGGTCGGGCGAACGCCACGCCAGCGCTTGGCACCGGCTTTACCCAGCGAACGCAGGCTGTGCTCGGAGTTCGAGACTTCGCCCAGGGTCGCACGGCAGTCAGCCAGGACTTTGCGCATTTCACCGGAACGCAGACGTACGGTTACGTACGCACCTTCACGGGCAACCAGCTGAGCCGAAGCGCCAGCGGAGCGAGCGATCTGAGCGCCTTTGCCAGGCTTCAGTTCGATACCGTGGATGGTGCTACCAACCGGGATGTTGCGCAGCGGCATGTTGTTGCCGGCCTTGATCGGAGCGCCGATACCGGAGATCAGTTGATCGCCAGCCACCACGCCTTTGGGGGCGATGATGTAACGACGCTCGCCGTCCGCGTATTTCAGCAGAGCGATGTGAGCAGTACGGTTCGGATCGTATTCAACACGCTCAACGATGGCAGGGATGCCATCCTTGTTGCGGCGGAAGTCGACCAGACGATAGTGCTGCTTGTGGCCACCACCGATATGACGGGTGGTGATACGACCGTTGTTGTTACGGCCGCCCGACTTGGACTTCTTCTCGAGCAGGGGAGCGAACGGAGCACCCTTGTGCAGGTCCTGGTTCACTACCTTGACGACGAAACGACGACCAGCGGAAGTCGGTTTGCATTTAACGATTGCCATGATGCACCCCTTTACTCAGCGCCAGCTGCGAAATCGAGATCCTGGCCCGGCTGGAGAGCGATGTACGCTTTTTTCCAGTCGTTACGCTTGCCCAGGCCGCGAACGGTACGCTTGGTCTTGCCCTGAACGTTCAGGGTGGTGACGCGACGCACTTTCACGCCGAACAGGCTTTCTACGGCCTTCTTGATTTCCAGCTTGGTTGCATCAGTGGCAACCTTGAAAACGAATTGGCTGTTGCCGTCCGCCAGGCCAGTGGCCTTCTCGGAGATATGCGGGCCCAGCAGCACTTTGAATACGCGTTCCTGGTTCATGCCAGCAGCTCCTCGAACTTCTTCACGGCGGACACGGTGACCAGCACCTTGTCGTAGGCGATGAGGCTGACCGGATCGGAAGCCTGGACGTCACGCACATCGACGTGGGCCAGGTTACGAGCTGCCAGGTACAGGTTCTCATCGACGCCTTCGGTGACGATCAGTACATCTTTCAGGCCCAGGCCTTCCAGCTTGCTGACCAGACCTTTGGTCTTCGGTGCGTCGACAGCGAAGTCGGCAACGACAACCAGACGATCCAGACGAACCAGCTCAGAGAGGATGGAGCGCAGAGCGGCGCGGTACATCTTCTTGTTGAGCTTCTGGGAGTGATCCTGGGGCTTGGCCGCGAAGGTCGCGCCGCCGCCACGCCAGATGGGGCTACGAATGGTGCCAGCACGAGCACGACCAGTGCCCTTCTGACGCCACGGCTTCTTGCCACCACCGGAGACTTCGGAACGAGTTTTCTGAGCCTTGGTGCCCTGACGGCCGCCAGCCATGTAGGCTACGACTGCCTGGTGAACCAGGGTCTCGTTGAATTCGCTACCAAAAGTGCGCTCGGAAACTTCGATCGCCTGAGCGCCATTTACATTCAGTTGCATCTCAGCTTCCTCTCTTAACCGCGAGCCTTGGCTGCCGGACGCACCAGCACATCACCACCGGTAGCGCCGGGAACGGCACCTTTGACCAGCAGCAGATTGCGCTCTGCATCGACACGCACGACCTCAAGGGATTGAACGGTTACGCGCTCAGCACCCATGTGGCCCGACATTTTCTTGCCCTTGAACACTCGACCAGGAGTCTGGCACTGGCCGATGGAACCCGGGACGCGGTGGGAAACGGAGTTACCGTGGGTGTTATCTTGACCACGGAAGTTCCAGCGCTTGATGGTACCGGCAAAGCCTTTACCCTTGGACTCGCCGGTAACGTCTACCAGCTGGCCTGCCTGGAACAGATCGACAGAGATGGAATCGCCTGCCTTGAACTCCTCTTCGCCCAGACGGAATTCCCACACGCCGCGACCGGCGGCGACATTCGCCTTGGCAAAGTGACCGGCTTGCGCCTTGGTCACGCGAGAAGCACGACGCTCGCCAGCAGTTACCTGCACAGCGCGATAGCCATCGCTTTCTTCGTTTTTGAACTGGGTGACGCGATTCGGCTCGACCTCAATGACCGTGACCGGAATAGAGACACCATCTTCGGTGAAGATGCGGGTCATGCCGCACTTACGACCGACAACACCAATTGTCATCTTTAGAACCTCTTTAGTGTACGGGGCTTTCACCCGCTATGGCCGCCCATTTCAGAGCGTTACACGACCAATGCCGAAGGCATTAGCCGAGGCTGATCTGTACTTCGACGCCAGCAGCAAGGTCGAGCTTCATCAGCGCGTCGACGGTTTTGTCGGTCGGCTGAACGATGTCGAGAACACGCTTGTGGGTACGAATTTCGTACTGGTCACGAGCGTCCTTGTTGACGTGCGGGGAAATCAGCACGGTGTAACGTTCCTTGCGGGTCGGCAGAGGAATCGGACCACGCACCTGAGCCCCAGTACGTTTCGCGGTTTCCACGATTTCCTGGGTAGATTGGTCGATCAGGCGGTGATCAAAAGCCTTCAACCGAATACGGATTTGTTGATTTTGCATTTGACCTCAGACTCCAAGTTGCCATTCCCAACGGACGGACTCCGCCCGTTAAAAGGA
The DNA here is from genome assembly GCF_009189165.1 of Pseudomonas sp. SCB32. Classification (NCBI taxonomy): domain Bacteria; kingdom Pseudomonadati; phylum Pseudomonadota; class Gammaproteobacteria; order Pseudomonadales; family Pseudomonadaceae; genus Pseudomonas; species Pseudomonas sp. SCB32. Next base: position 681,662 of record NZ_CP045118.1, on the reverse strand, counting down.
GGCGCAATTGTACGGATGCGCCTGAGGGGTGTCAATATTTAACCAACTCAACGAAAAAGGGACCCCGAAGGGTCCCTTTTCCTGGAGCGGATCAGCGATTACTCGATGATCTTGGCAACCACGCCGGCACCAACGGTACGGCCGCCTTCGCGAATCGCGAAGCGCAGGCCATCTTCCATGGCGATCGGAGCGATCAGGGTAACAACCATTTTCACGTTGTCGCCCGGCATTACCATCTCAACGCCTTCCGGCAGTTCGCAGTTGCCGGTTACGTCGGTGGTACGGAAGTAGAACTGCGGACGGTAGCCCTTGAAGAACGGGGTGTGACGACCACCTTCTTCCTTGGACAGCACGTACACTTCGCACTCGAACTTGGTGTGCGGCTTGATGGTGCCCGGCTTGGCCAGAACCTGGCCACGCTCTACGTCTTCACGCTTGGTGCCACGCAGCAGAACGCCGACGTTCTCACCAGCACGGCCTTCGTCGAGCAGCTTGCGGAACATTTCAACGCCGGTGCAGGTAGTCTTGGTGGTCGCCTTGATGCCGACGATTTCCACTTCTTCCTGAACCTTGACGATGCCACGCTCAACACGGCCAGTTACCACGGTGCCACGACCGGAGATCGAGAATACGTCTTCGATCGGCATCAGGAACGGCTGGTCGATTGCACGAACCGGCTCGGGGATGTAGGAGTCCAGGGTCTCTACCAGCTTGCGCACGGCGGAAACGCCCATCTCGTTGTCGTCCTGGCCGTTCAGAGCCATCAGAGCGGAACCAACGACGATCGGGGTGTCATCGCCCGGGAAGTCGTAGGTGTTCAGCAGGTCGCGAACTTCCATCTCGACCAGTTCCAGCAGCTCAGCGTCGTCAACCATGTCGGCCTTGTTCAGGAACACGACAATGTAAGGAACGCCTACCTGACGGGACAGCAGGATGTGCTCACGGGTCTGCGGCATGGGGCCGTCAGCAGCGGAGCAAACCAGGATCGCGCCGTCCATCTGCGCAGCACCGGTGATCATGTTCTTCACGTAGTCGGCGTGGCCCGGGCAGTCTACGTGCGCGTAGTGGCGAACGGGCGAGTCGTATTCAACGTGAGAGGTGTTGATGGTGATACCACGAGCCTTCTCTTCCGGCGCGTTGTCGATCTGGTCGAAAGCGCGAGCGGAGCCGCCCCAGGTCTCGGAGCAGACCTTGGTCAGAGCAGCGGTCAGAGTAGTTTTACCGTGGTCAACGTGACCGATGGTGCCAACGTTGACGTGCGGTTTGTTACGTTCGAATTTTTCCTTAGCCACGACAGTAAACCTCGTACTTAAAGGGCTGAATCAAGCTTGTTTTTTAACGAGAGCTTCGACGATGTTCGACGGAGCTTCGGCGTACTTGGAGAATTCCATGGAGTAGCTTGCGCGACCCTGGGACATGGAACGCACGTCGGTTGCGTAACCGAACATTTCGCCCAGCGGAACCTCGGCACGAATCACCTTACCGGAAACCGAGTCCTCCATCCCCTGAATCAGACCACGACGACGGTTCAGGTCACCCATCACGTCGCCCATGTAGTCCTCAGGAGTCACCACCTCTACCTTCATGATCGGCTCAAGCACCTTACCACCGCCCTTCTGGGCCAGTTGCTTGGTCGCCATGGAAGCAGCGATCTTGAACGCCATCTCGTTGGAGTCGACGTCGTGGTAGGAACCATCGAACACGGTAGCCTTCAGGCCGATGAGCGGATAGCCGGCAACGACGCCGTTCTTCATCTGCTCTTCGATACCCTTCTGGATCGCCGGGATGTATTCCTTCGGTACCACACCGCCCACGACTTCGTTGACGAAGACGAGACCTTCGGTGATGTTGCCCTTCTCGTCCACATCCGGAGTCGAGAAGCGGATCCAGCAGTGACCGAACTGGCCGCGGCCGCCGGACTGGCGAACGAACTTGCCTTCGATCTCTACGTTGTCCTTGGAGATGGTTTCGCGGTAGGAAACCTGCGGCTTGCCGATGTTGGCCTCGACGCCGAACTCGCGCTTCATGCGGTCGACGAGGATGTCCAAGTGCAGCTCACCCATACCGGAGATGATGGTCTGGCCGGTTTCTTCGTCGGTCTTGACGCGGAACGACGGGTCTTCCTGAGCCAGCTTGCCGAGGGCAATGCCCATCTTCTCCTGGTCAGCCTTGGTCTTCGGTTCAACAGCTACCGAGATTACCGGCTCCGGGAAGTCCATACGCTCGAGGATGATCGGCTTCTCGATGTCGCACAGGGTGTCACCAGTGGTGACGTCCTTCATGCCGATCAGAGCAGCGATGTCGCCAGCGCGTACTTCTTTGATCTCGTCACGCTGGTTAGCGTGCATCTGCACCATACGACCAACGCGCTCTTTCTTGCCTTTCACGGAGTTGATAACCGAGTTACCAGACTCCAGAACGCCCGAGTAGACGCGAACGAAGGTCAGAGTACCGACGAACGGGTCAGTGGCGATCTTGAATGCCAGAGCAGAGAACGGAGCATTGTCGTCAGCCGGACGATCGTCTTTCGGAGCGTCGTCGCCGTCGTCAATGTGATCCGGGTGGATACCCTGAATAGCAGGGATCTCGGTCGGAGCAGGCAGGAAGTCGATTACAGCGTCGAGAACCAGGGGCACGCCCTTGTTCTTGAACGAGGAGCCGCAGACAGCCGGTACGATTTCGCAGGCGATGGTACGCAGACGCAGGCCAGCCTTGATCTCTTCGATCGACAGCTCGCCCTCTTCCAGGTACTTGTTCATCAGCTCTTCGTTGGCTTCGGCAGCCGCCTCAACCATGTTGCTGCGCCACTCGCTGGCCAGCTCAACCATATCCGCAGGAATTTCTTCCTCGCGGTAGGAGGTGCCCTTGTCGTCTTCGTTCCAGTAGATGGCCTTCATCTTCAGCAGGTCAACCTGACCCTGGAAGTCATCTTCTGCACCGATGGCCAGCTGAACCGGAACCGGGGTGTGACCCAGGCGGTTCTTGATCTGACCGACGACGCGCAGGAAGTCGGCGCCGGCGCGGTCCATCTTGTTCACGTAAACGATGCGCGGAACGCCGTACTTGTTGGCCTGACGCCATACGGTTTCGGACTGCGGCTCTACGCCGGAGGTGCCGCAGAACACAACGACGGCGCCGTCCAGTACGCGCAGGGAGCGCTCAACTTCAATGGTGAAGTCTACGTGGCCGGGGGTGTCGATGACGTTTACGCGGTACTTGTCGTACTGGCCGCGCGAACCTTCCCAGAAGGTGGTGATCGCAGCGGAGGTGATGGTGATACCACGCTCCTGCTCCTGCACCATCCAGTCGGTAGTGGCAGCGCCGTCATGCACCTCACCCATCTTGTGGCTAAGGCCTGTGTAGAACAGGATCCGCTCGGTGGTAGTGGTCTTGCCCGCGTCAACGTGGGCACAGATACCAATGTTCCGGTAGCGGTTGATTGCTGTATTACGAGCCATAAAGCCCTCGCAGAAGTGTTGTTGCCGTAATTAGAAGCGGTAGTGCGAGAACGCTTTGTTGGCTTCAGCCATACGGTGCACGTCTTCACGCTTCTTGACGGCGGCGCCTTTACCTTCAGCGGCGTCCATCAGTTCGCCAGCGAGGCGCAGAGCCATGGACTTCTCGCCACGCTTGCGGGCGTAGTCCACCAGCCAACGCATGGCCAGCGCATTACGACGGGACGGGCGCACTTCGACCGGAACCTGGTAGGTAGCACCGCCAACACGGCGGGACTTCACTTCGACCAGCGGAGCGATGGCGTCGAGTGCTTTTTCGAAGAGTTCCAGGGGGTCGGCTTTACCGCGCTCTTTGACCTTGTCCAGAGCACCGTAAACGATACGCTCGGCGACGGCTTTCTTGCCGCTCTCCATCACGTGGTTCATGAACTTGGCCAGAATCTGGCTTCCGTATTTAGGATCGGCCAGGATCTCACGTTTGGCCGCTACACGACGTCTTGGCATTGATAAGCCCTCAAACGGTCTTCAGGTTAGCTCGGGACTCGGCCCGACCTTACTCTTATCGACTCAGCAAATAGGAAAACAAAATTACTTCGGACGCTTGGCGCCGTACTTGGAACGACCCTGCTTACGGTCTTTAACGCCGGAGGTATCCAGCGAACCGCGCACGGTGTGGTAACGCACACCCGGAAGGTCTTTTACACGACCGCCACGGATCAGCACTACGCTGTGCTCTTGCAGGTTGTGACCTTCACCGCCGATGTACGAGGAAACCTCGAAACCGTTGGTCAGACGAACACGACACACTTTACGCAGTGCGGAGTTCGGCTTCTTCGGGGTGGTGGTGTATACGCGGGTGCATACGCCGCGACGCTGAGGGCAGTTCTGCAGGGCAGGAACGCCGCTCTTGTCTACCAGGCGCTTGCGCGGCTTGCGCACCAGCTGGTTGATAGTTGCCATCTATAGCTCCACTGATTGTCTTACGACACTTAAAAACGAAAATGGGCAGAGCATGCGCCCTGCCAATTTTCGGGGTACAAGATACTAAAGAGCTTCCGGAACACAGTCAAGACAAAGCCCCGGTTGTCAAGACAACCGGGGCTTTGTTTGAGGCTTAGTTACCGCTCAGATTGAGCGCTTCGGCCAGTGCTGCTTCGGCCTCGCTCGCGCTCACGCGCTGCGGTTTGCCGAGCTCGCGCTGACGCTTGCGCTCGCTGTGGTAAGCCAGGCCAGTACCTGCCGGAATCAGACGACCCACGACCACGTTTTCCTTCAGGCCGCGCAGGAAGTCGCGCTTGCCGGTGACCGCCGCCTCGGTGAGGACGCGAGTGGTCTCCTGGAAGGATGCCGCCGAGATGAACGACTCGGTGGACAGCGAGGCCTTGGTGATACCCAGCAGCACGCGCTCGTACTTGGCCGGGAACTTGTCCTGGGTACCCAGTACTTCGTTCTCTTCCAGCACGTGGACCAGTTCGACCTGGTCGCCCTTGATGAAGGACGAATCGCCCGACTCGGCCACTTCGACCTTGCGCAGCATCTGGCGCAGGATGGTCTCGATGTGCTTGTCGTTGATCTTAACGCCCTGCAGACGGTAAACGTCCTGGATCTCGTTGACGATGTACTTGGCCAGCGAGCTCACACCCAGCAGACGCAGAATGTCGTGCGGGTTGCTCGGACCGTCGGAGATCACTTCACCACGGCTCACTTGTTCACCTTCGAACACGTTCAGGTGACGCCACTTCGGAATCAGCTCCTCGTACGGATCGCTACCGTCGGTGGGAGTGATGACCAGGCGGCGCTTGCCCTTGGTTTCCTTGCCGAAGGAGATGGTGCCGCTGATTTCCGCCAGGATCGAAGGCTCTTTCGGACGACGAGCTTCGAACAGGTCGGCAACGCGCGGCAGACCACCGGTAATGTCGCGGGTCTTCGAGGTTTCCTGCGGGATACGCGCGATAACGTCACCGATGCGCACTTTCGCGCCATCGTTGAGGTTGACCAGGGCGTTCGCCGGCAGGAAGTACTGGGCCGGTACGTCGGTACCCGGCAGCAGCAGATCCTTGCCTGCGGCGTCGATCAGCTTCACGGCCGGACGAATGTCCTTGCCGGCAGCCGGACGATCCTTCGGATCCATCACTTCAATGTTAGTCAGACCGGTCAGTTCGTCGGTCTGGCGCTTGATGGTGATGCCCTCTTCCATGCCCACGAAGGCCACGGTGCCGTCCATCTCGGTGACGATCGGGTGGGTGTGCGGGTCCCACTTGGCGACGATGGCGCCCGGATCGACCTTGTCACCTTCCTTCACGGAAATCACTGCACCGTATGGCAGCTTGTAGCGCTCGCGCTCACGACCGAAGTCGTCGGCTACCGCCAGCTCACCGGAACGGGAAACCGCTACCAGGGCGCCGTCGGCACGCTCTACGTGCTTCAGGTTGTGCAGGCGGATGGTGCCGCCGTTCTTGACCTGTACGTTGTCCACGGCGGAAGTACGGCTGGCCGCACCACCGATGTGGAAGGTACGCATGGTCAGCTGGGTACCCGGCTCACCGATCGACTGGGCAGCGATAACGCCGACGGCCTCACCGATGTTCACGCGGTGACCACGGGCCAGATCGCGGCCGTAGCACATGGCGCAGATGCCGTGACGGGTTTCGCAGGTGATCGGCGAACGCACAACGACTTCGTCGACGCTCATCTGCTCGAGGAAATCGACCCACTTCTCGTCGATCAGGGTGCCGGCTTCGACGATCACGTCGTCGCTGCCCGGCTTGAACACGTCGCGAGCGATCACACGGCCGAGCACACGCTCACCCAGCGGCTCAACCACGTCGCCGCCTTCGATGTGCGGGGACATGACCAGGCCACGATCAGTACCGCAGTCGATCTCGGTCACTACCAGGTCCTGGGCCACGTCGACGAGACGACGGGTCAGGTAACCGGAGTTCGCGGTCTTCAGTGCGGTATCCGCCAGACCTTTACGAGCACCGTGAGTGGAGATGAAGTACTGGAGTACGTTCAGGCCTTCACGGAAGTTCGCGGTGATCGGGGTCTCGATGATGGAGCCGTCCGGCTTGGCCATCAGGCCACGCATACCGGCCAGCTGACGGATCTGGGCCGCGGAACCCCGCGCACCGGAGTCCGCCATCATGTACATGGAGTTGAAGGACTCCTGGTCGACCTGCTTGCCTTCGCGATCGGTCACCTTCTCTTTCGAGAGGTTGGCCATCATCGCCTTGGACACTTCGTCGTTGGCCTTGGACCAGAGGTCGATCACCTTGTTGTACTTCTCGCCCTGGGTTACCAGGCCGGAGGCGTACTGGCTCTCGATCTCCTTCACTTCCTCGGTGGCGGCATCGATGATGCGGGCCTTTTCGTCCGGGATGACGAAGTCGTTCACGCCGATCGACACACCGGAGATGGTCGAGTAGGCGAAGCCGGTGTACATCAGCTGGTCAGCGAAGATGACGGTGTCCTTCAGACCGACCACGCGATAGCAGTGGTTGATCAGCTTGGAGATCGCCTTCTTCTTCATCGACTGGTTGACCACGTCGAAGGGCAGGCCGGCCGGGACAACCTGGAACAGCAGCGCACGGCCGACGGTGGAGTCGACGATACGGGTGTTGGCGGTCAGGCTGCCGTCTTCGTTCTTGATCTTCTCGTTGATGCGCACTTTCACGCGGGCGTGCAGGGACACCTGGCCGCTGCGGTACGCGCGGTCAACTTCCTGCAGGTCTGCGAAAGCCATGCCCTCGCCCTTCGCGTTGATCGCTTCACGGGTCATGTAATACAGACCCATTACCACGTCCTGCGACGGAACGATGATCGGCTCGCCGTTGGCGGGCGACAGAATGTTGTTGGTGGACATCATCAGCGCGCGTGCTTCCAGCTGAGCCTCGAGGGTCAGCGGAACGTGCACGGCCATCTGGTCACCGTCGAAGTCGGCGTTGTACGCGGCGCAGACCAGCGGGTGCAGCTGGATGGCTTTACCTTCGATCAGTACCGGTTCGAACGCCTGGATGCCCAGACGGTGCAGGGTCGGCGCACGGTTCAGCAGTACGGGATGCTCGCGGATCACCTCGGCGAGAACGTCCCACACTTCCGGCAGCTCGCGCTCGACCATCTTCTTGGCGGCCTTGATGGTAGTGGCCATGCCACGACCTTCCAGCTTGCCGAAGATGAACGGCTTGAACAGCTCCAGGGCCATTTTCTTCGGCAGACCGCACTGGTGCAGACGCAGGGTCGGACCTACGGTAATTACCGAACGGCCGGAGTAGTCCACGCGCTTGCCGAGCAGGTTCTGACGGAAGCGACCCTGCTTGCCCTTGATCATGTCGGCCAGGGACTTCAGCGGGCGCTTGTTCGAGCCGGTGATGGCACGGCCGCGACGGCCGTTGTCCAGCAGGGCGTCGACGGCTTCCTGCAGCATGCGCTTTTCGTTGCGCACGATGATGTCCGGAGCAGCCAGGTCGAGCAGGCGCTTCAGACGGTTGTTACGGTTGATCACGCGGCGATACAGATCGTTCAGATCCGAGGTCGCAAAGCGGCCGCCATCCAGCGGAACCAGCGGACGCAGGTCCGGGGGCAGCACCGGCAGGACGGTCAGCACCATCCACTCGGGATGGTTGCCGGAGCCCTGGAAGGCTTCCATCAGCTTCAGGCGCTTGGACAGCTTCTTGATCTTGGTTTCCGAGTTGGTCTGCGGAATCTCTTCGCGCAGGCGGCCAATCTCGTGCTCCAGATCGATAGCGTTGAGCAGTTCGCGAACGGCTTCCGCACCCATGCGGGCGTCGAAGTCGTCACCGAACTCTTCGAGGGCTTCGAAGTACTGCTCGTCGTTCAGCAGCTGGCCCTTCTCCAGGGTGGTCATGCCCGGATCGATCACCACGTAGCTCTCGAAATAGAGCACGCGTTCGATGTCACGCAGGGTCATGTCCAGCAGCAGGCCGATACGGGACGGCAGGGACTTCAGGAACCAGATGTGGGCGACCGGCGAGGCCAGTTCAATGTGGCCCATGCGCTCACGGCGCACCTTGGCCAGCGCGACTTCGACGCCGCACTTCTCGCAGATCACACCACGGTGTTTGAGGCGCTTGTACTTACCGCACAGGCACTCGTAGTCCTTCACCGGGCCGAAGATCTTGGCGCAGAACAGGCCATCGCGCTCCGGCTTGAAGGTACGGTAGTTGATGGTCTCCGGCTTCTTAACTTCGCCGAAGGACCAGGAACGAATCATCTCGGGCGAGGCCAGACCAATACGGATGGCATCGAACTCCTCGATTTGACCCTGGTTTTTCAACAGATTGAGCAAGTCTTTCAAGGCCTTTCCTCCTCACGGACCCGGTGCGACTGGCCTTGACCAGCCGCACCGTTCTGACGTCACGTGTTATTCGGTTTCCAGTTCGATATCGATGCCGAGCGAGCGGATCTCTTTGATCAGCACGTTGAAGGACTCGGGCATGCCGGCCTCCATGCGGTGATCCCCGTCCACGATGTTCTTGTACATCTTGGTACGGCCGTTCACGTCGTCCGACTTCACGGTCAGCATTTCCTGCAGGGTGTAGGCGGCGCCGTAGGCTTCCAGTGCCCAGACCTCCATCTCCCCGAAACGCTGGCCACCGAACTGCGCCTTACCACCCAGCGGCTGCTGGGTAACCAGGCTGTAGGAGCCGGTGGAACGTGCGTGCATCTTGTCATCGACCAGGTGGTTCAGCTTGAGCATGTACATGTAACCAACGGTGGTCGTACGCTCGAACTGGTTGCCGGTGCGGCCGTCATACAGACGCATCTGACCGCTCTCCGGCAGATCGGCCAGCTTCAGCATGGCCTTGATCTCGCGTTCCTTGGCACCGTCGAATACCGGGGTCGCCATGGGCACGCCGCCCTTGAGGTTGTTGGCCAGAGCGATGATCTCGTTATCGTTCAGCTCGTCCAGGCTCTCCTGGCGGCCGCCGATCTCGTTGTAGATCTCGTTCAGGAAGGCACGCAGTTCGGCGATCTTGCGCTGCTCTTCGAGCATGCGATTGATCTTCTCGCCCAGGCCCTTGGCCGCGAGGCCCAGGTGGGTTTCGAGGATCTGACCGACGTTCATACGCGACGGTACGCCCAGCGGGTTCAGAACGATGTCGACCGGAGTGCCATGCACGTCATGCGGCATGTCTTCGACCGGCATGATCACCGAGACCACACCCTTGTTACCGTGGCGGCCCGCCATCTTGTCGCCCGGCTGGATGCGGCGCTTGATAGCGAGGTAGACCTTGACGATCTTCAGTACGCCCGGAGCCAGGTCGTCGCCCTGCTGCAGCTTGCGCTTCTTGTCTTCGAACTTGTCGTCCAGCATCTGACGGCGGTCGCTGATGTAGGCCTGGGCCTTCTCCAGCTGCTCGTTCAGAGCATCTTCCGCCATGCGCAGCTTGAACCACTGGCCGCGCTCGAGGCCGTCCAGGTACTCGTCGGTGATCTCTGCGCCTTTCTTCAGGGCAGGACCGCCGTCGGCCTTGGCACCGACCAGAGCGGAACGCAGACGCTCGAAGGTCGCGCCTTCGACGATGCGGAACTCTTCGTTCAGGTCCTTGCGGATCTCGTCCAGCTGCATCTTTTCGATGGACAGGGCACGGCTGTCGCGCTCTACGCCATCGCGGGTGAAGACCTGTACGTCGATGACGGTGCCCTTGGTGCCGGTCGGCACGCGCAGGGAGGTGTCCTTCACGTCGGACGCCTTCTCACCGAAGATCGCGCGCAGCAGCTTCTCTTCCGGAGTCAGCTGGGTCTCGCCTTTCGGGGTGACCTTACCGACCAGGATGTCGCCGGCCTGTACTTCGGCGCCGACGTAGACGATGCCAGCTTCATCCAGCTTGTTCAGCGCAGCCTCACCCACGTTCGGGATGTCAGCGGTGATTTCTTCTGGGCCGAGCTTGGTGTCACGGGCAACGCAGGTCAGCTCCTGGATGTGGATCGTGGTGAAACGATCTTCCTGGACCACGCGCTCGGACAGGCAGATGGAGTCTTCGAAGTTGAAGCCGTTCCAGGGCATGAACGCTACGCGCATGTTCTGACCCAGAGCCAGTTCACCCATGTCGGTGGACGGGCCGTCGGCCAGGATGTCGCTGCGCGATACCTGGTCACCCTTCTGCACCAGCGGACGCTGGTTGATGCAGGTGTTCTGGTTGGAACGGGTGTACTTGGTCAGGTTGTAGATGTCGACGCCGGCTTCGCCAGTCTCGACTTCGTCATCGTTCACACGCACCACGATACGACTGGCATCGACGGAGTCGATTACGCCGCCACGGCGAGCAACCACGCAAACGCCGGAGTCACGGGCGACGTTGCGCTCCATGCCGGTACCTACCAACGGCTTGTCGGCGCGCAGGGTCGGTACAGCCTGACGCTGCATGTTCGAACCCATGAGTGCACGGTTGGCGTCGTCGTGCTCGAGGAACGGAATCAGCGAGGCAGCGACGGAAACGACCTGCTTCGGCGATACGTCCATGAGGGTGACGTCTTCCGGCGCCTTCACGGTGAATTCGTTCAGGTGACGTACGGCTACCAGCTCGTCGATCAGCTGACCCTTTTCGTTCAGGGTCGCCGAGGCCTGGGCGATCACGTGATCGGCCTCTTCGATCGCGGACAGGAAGACGATGTCGTCGCTGACCAGACCTTCCTTCACCACGCGATACGGGCTTTCCAGGAAGCCGTACTTGTTGGTGCGGGCGTAGGTGGCCAGGGAGTTGATCAGACCGATGTTCGGACCTTCAGGGGTTTCGATCGGGCACACGCGGCCGTAGTGGGTCGGGTGTACGTCACGAACCTCGAAGCCCGCGCGCTCACGGGTCAGACCACCTGGGCCGAGTGCGGAGACGCGGCGCTTGTGGGTGATCTCGGAGAGCGGGTTGTTCTGGTCCATGAACTGCGACAGCTGGCTGGAACCGAAGAACTCCTTGATCGCGGCAGCCACCGGCTTGGCGTTGATCAGGTCCTGCGGCATCAGGCCTTCGCTTTCGGCCATCGACAGACGTTCCTTGACCGCGCGCTCTACTCGCACCAGGCCAACACGGAACTGGTTCTCGGCCATCTCGCCGACGCAACGGACACGACGGTTACCCAGGTGGTCGATGTCGTCGACGATGCCTTTACCGTTACGGATGGCAACCAGGGTCTTGAGGACCTCGACGATGTCTTCCTTGCTCAGGACGCCAGCGCCTTCGATCTCGGTACGACCGATGCGGCGGTTGAACTTCATGCGGCCAACGGCGGACAGGTCGTAACGCTCGGCGCTGAAGAACAGGTTGCCGAACAGGGTCTCTGCAGCTTCCTTGGTCGGCGGCTCGCCAGGACGCATCATGCGATAGATCTCGACCAGCGCTTCCAGTTGGTTGCTGGTGGAGTCGATCTTCAGCGTGTCGGAGATGAACGGACCGCAGTCGATGTCGTTGGTGTACAGGGTTTCCAGACGCACGACCTGGGCCTTGGCGATCTTGGCCAGGGCGTCGACGGTCAGCTCGGTGTTGCACTCGGCGATGATCTCACCGGTAGCCGGATGCACGACGGCCTTGGCCACGGTACGGCCAATCAGGTAGTCGAACGGCACTTCCAGCTGGGTGATGCCAGCCTTCTCGAGCTGGTTGATGTGGCGTGCGGTGATACGACGACCCGCTTCAACGATGACCTTGCCGGCAGCATCCTTGATGTCGAAGCTGGCGATCTCGCCACGCAGACGCGACGGCACCAGTTCCAGGTTCAGGGTTTCGCCCTTGATCTGGTAGACGTTGGTGTCATAGAACGCGTTGAGGATTTCCTCGGTGCTGTAGTTCAGCGCGCGCAGCAGAACGGACGCCGGCAGCTTGCGGCGACGGTCGATACGAACGAACACGCAGTCCTTCGGATCGAACTCGAAGTCCAGCCAGGAACCGCGGTAAGGAATGATACGAGCGGAGTACAGCAGCTTGCCGGAGCTGTGAGTCTTGCCACGGTCGTGGTCGAAGAACACGCCCGGGGAACGGTGCAGCTGGGAAACGATGACACGCTCGGTACCGTTGATGATGAAGGTACCGTTCTCGGTCATCAGGGGGATTTCCCCCATGTAGACTTCCTGTTCCTTGATGTCCTTGATCGCTTTGTTCGACGATTCTTTGTCGAAAATGATCAGGCGCACTTTCACACGCAGCGGGACGGCGAACGTCACACCGCGCAGCACGCATTCCTTGACGTCAAATGCCGGCTCACCCAGACGGTAGCCGACGTATTCCAGGGCAGCATTGCCGGAATAGCTGATAATCGGGAAAACGGACTTGAAGGCCGCGTGCAGGCCGATGTCTCGAACCTGGTCCTTGCTTGCGCCGGCCTGCAGGAATTCGCGATAGGAATCCAGCTGGATGGCCAGCAAATACGGCACATCCATGACGTCCGGCAACTTGCTAAAGTCCTTGCGGATACGTTTTTTCTCAGTGTATGAGTAAGCCATCAGCGTTCCCCAGCTTGGTCACCTGCTTGTTTGGCCTCTCCCTCGCAGGGAGCAGCCCAAAAAATCGTGCAAACCCTTGGTTTGCGCCGCCACTCGGGCGGGATTTTCGCGTTATGGAGGGGCACCTAGGGCACCCCACCCATAACGGAAAAAGGCCGGTGGCAATTGCCACCAGCCATCAGCCTGTCGCTTAACGCTCGGGCTGTAGACGCAAGGTCCGAACTTACTTGAGCTCGACCTTGGCGCCTGCTTCTTCCAGGGCTTTCTTGGCAGCTTCGGCTTCTTCTTTCGAAGCGCCTTCCTTGACCACGCCCGGGGCGCCGTCAACGACAGCCTTGGCTTCTTTCAGGCCCAGGCCGGTCAGTTCACGAACGACCTTGATCACGTTCACTTTCTTGTCGCCAGCTTCGGCCAGGACGATGGTGAACTCGGTCTGCTCTTCAGCAGCGGCAGCGGCAACAGCCGGGCCAGCAGCAACAGCGGCAGCAGCGGTAACGCCGAACTTCTCTTCCATCGCCTTGATCAGTTCAACGATCTGCATGACGGACATTTCGGATACGGCGGAGATGATGTCTTCGTTGGTCAGAGCCATGACTCTAATTCCTGTATTGGGTGACGGCCTAAGGCCATCGAATTAAACAAAAAAGGTTGAAAGGAGATGCCGAGCCTTAGGCTGCGGTAGCTTCTTTCTGATCGCGAATTGCCGCCAGAGTACGAGCCAGCTTGCTGGTAGCGCCTTGGATCACGCTCATCAGCTGTGCAACAGCTTCGTTGTAGGTCGGCAGGGTCGCCAGCACGTCGATCTGATTGGCTGCGAGGAACTGACCCTCGAACGCGGCCGCCTTGATCTCGAACTTGTCCTGACCCTTGGCAAACTCCTTGAAGATACGAGCGGCAGCGCCCGGATGTTCGTTGGAGAAAGCAATCAGGGTCGGGCCCTTGAACACGTCGTTGAGCACTTCAAACTGAGTGCCTTCAACGGCGCGCTTGAGCAGGGTGTTACGTACGACTTTCACGTACACACCAGCTGCGCGGGCCTCTTTACGGAGTCCGGTCATTGCGCCGACAGTCACGCCGCGTGCATCAACCACGACAGCGGACAGACCGGCTTTGGCAGCCTCGTTGACTTCAGCGACGATGGCCTTCTTGTCTTCGAGTTTAATTGCCACGGGTTTACTCCTGGATGTTACCGATTCGTCCAGCCGGAGCCGGACGGCGTTTTGGTGTCTGATTCGGTTAACGAATCGGGAGCACCATCTGCGTAGGCTTGAGGTTTAAGGCTTGCGCCGCCTACGGTCTTGGATAGCCCCCGCCAGGCAGGGACCCCAATACCTGCGAACAGTGGGCGAACCCACTGTCCGACTTAGTTCATCAGCCTTCCAGCGAAGCCTGATCGATCTGCAGACCCGGGCCCATGGTGGTGCTCAGGGTAACGCGCTGAACGTACACGCCCTTCGAGGAGGACGGCTTCAGGCGCTTCAGATCGCTCAGCAGCGCTTCCACGTTCTGCTTCAGCTTGATCGGCTCGAAGTCGATCTTGCCAACGGAGGCGTGGATGATGCCGTTCTTGTCGGTACGGAAACGTACCTGACCGGCCTTGGCGTTCTTGACAGCGGTAGCGACGTCCGGGGTCACGGTGCCGACTTTCGGGTTCGGCATCAGACCGCGCGGGCCGAGAACCTGGCCCAGCTGGCCAACAACACGCATCGCGTCCGGGGAGGCGATGACGACGTCGTAGTTCAGGTCGCCGGCTTTCATTTCGGCAGCCAGTTCGTCCATGCCGACTTTGTCTGCACCAGCAGCCAGGGCAGCTTCAACACCAGGACCCTGGGTGAAGACGGCAACGCGTACGGATTTGCCGGTGCCGTTCGGCAGAACGGTGGCGCCACGTACGACCTGGTCGGATTTACGCGGATCAACGCCCAGATTGATGGCGATGTCTACGGATTCCTTGAACTTGATGGTCGACAGTTCGGCCAGCAGTTTGGCGGCATCTTCGAAGCCGTATTGCTTGCCAGCTTCAACCTTCTCGGCGATAGCCTTTTGACGCTTGGTCAGCTTAGCCATTACACACCCTCCACGTTCAGGCCCATGCTGCGCGCGGAGCCAGCGATGGTACGTACGGCAGCGTCCAGGTCAGCAGCGGTCAGGTCAGCCTGCTTGGCCTTGGCGATCTCTTCCAGCTGAGCACGGGTAACGGTGCCCACTTTCTGCGAGTTCGGACGAGCGGAGCCGCTGGAGATGCCGGCTGCTTTTTTCAGCAGGACGGCAGCGGGGGTGCTCTTGGTTTCGAAGGTGAAGCTACGGTCGCTGTAAACGGTGATGATCACAGGAGTCGGCAGACCCGGCTCTTGGCCCTGGGTCTTGGCGTTGAACGCCTTGCAGAATTCCATGATGTTCACGCCGTGCTGACCCAGAGCCGGGCCGACGGGCGGCGACGGGTTGGCCTGGCCGGCCTTAACTTGCAGCTTGATGTAAGCCGTGATTTTCTTAGCCATTTGCTACTCCAAATGCGGGTCAAGCGCCCTGTCGGGCTTCCCGGTTGCTTTCGCGTTTTATCCCGAATGACGACAAAACCCCGCAGCCTAGGGCTGCGGGGTGTGGGATTCATTGTGCCAGTTAGACTTTCTCTACCTGGCTGAACTCCAACTCTACCGGGGTAGAGCGACCGAAAATGAGCACAGCGACCTGGATGCGGCTCTTTTCGTAGTTAACTTCTTCGACGACACCGTTGAAGTCAGCGAACGGACCATCGATCACACGAACGGTCTCGCCCGGCTCGAACAGGGTCTTCGGCTTCGGCTTGTCACCGCTATCGGCGACGCGACGCAGAATGGCGTCAGCTTCCTTGTCGGTGATCGGCGCCGGCTTATCGGCAGTACCACCAATGAAACCCATGACACGAGGAGTGTCCTTGACCAGGTGCCAAGTACCCTCGTTCATTTCCATCTGCACCAGGACATAGCCAGGGAAGAACTTGCGCTCACTCTTGCGCTTCTGACCGTTCCGCATCTCCACGACTTCTTCGGTGGGGACGAGAATCTCACCAAACCCGTCTTCCATGCCGGCCAGTTTGACCCGCTCGATCAGCGAGCGCATGACATGCTTCTCGTAACCCGAGTAGGCATGCACAACGTACCAACGCTTAGCCACGGAACACCCTTAACCTACGATCATGGAAACTAGCCAACCCAGCAGGGAGTCGAGCCCCCAGAGCACCAGCGCCATTACCAGCACTACTGCCACTACGATCAGCGTGGTTTGAGTTGTCTCTTGACGAGACGGCCATACAACCTTGCGAATCTCGGCGCGAGCTTCTTTAGCCAGAGTAAAGAATGCACGCCCCTTGACGGTCTGCAGCGCGAGGAAGCCTGCAGCAGCCGCCATAACGAGAATACCGAGAACGCGATAGAAGATCGGTTGCGCCGAGTAATACTGGTTGGCAACCACCGCCACCACAACCAGCACCGCAACCACAAGCCACTTCAAGAGATCAAGACGCGGCTCTTTGGCTTCTACCTTCGCATTCATCTGCTAGGAATCCCGTTTAAAGAAGTGCCAGATCCTGAGGAATCTGGCAGGCCAGGAGGGAATCGAACCCCCAACCTGCGGTTTTGGAGACCGCCGCTCTGCCAATTGAGCTACTGGCCTAGAACAAAGTCAGGCCGACCATTATGCCGGCCCGAGGGGAAAAGATCAATCGATTATTCGATGATCTTGGCAACCACGCCGGCACCAACGGTACGGCCGCCTTCGCGGATCGCGAAGCGCAGGCCATCTTCCATGGCGATCGGAGCGATCAGGGTAACAACCATTTTCACGTTGTCGCCCGGCATTACCATCTCAACGCCTTCCGGCAGTTCGCAGTTGCCGGTTACGTCGGTGGTACGGAAGTAGAACTGCGGACGGTAGCCCTTGAAGAACGGGGTGTGACGACCACCTTCTTCCTTGGACAGCACGTACACTTCGCACTCGAACTTGGTGTGCGGCTTGATGGTGCCCGGCTTGGCCAGAACCTGGCCACGCTCTACGTCTTCACGCTTGGTGCCACGCAGCAGAACGCCGACGTTCTCACCAGCACGGCCTTCGTCGAGCAGCTTGCGGAACATTTCAACGCCGGTGCAGGTAGTCTTGGTGGTCGCCTTGATGCCGACGATTTCCACTTCTTCCTGAACCTTGACGATGCCACGCTCAACACGGCCAGTTACCACGGTGCCACGACCGGAGATCGAGAATACGTCTTCGATCGGCATCAGGAACGGCTGGTCGATTGCACGAACCGGCTCGGGGATGTAGGAGTCCAGGGTCTCTACCAGCTTGCGCACGGCGGAAACGCCCATCTCGTTGTCGTCCTGGCCGTTCAGAGCCATCAGAGCGGAACCAACGACGATCGGGGTGTCATCGCCCGGGAAGTCGTAGGTGTTCAGCAGGTCGCGAACTTCCATCTCGACCAGTTCCAGCAGCTCAGCGTCGTCAACCATGTCGGCCTTGTTCAGGAACACGACAATGTAAGGAACGCCTACCTGACGGGACAGCAGGATGTGCTCACGAGTCTGCGGCATGGGGCCGTCAGCAGCGGAGCAAACCAGGATCGCGCCGTCCATCTGCGCAGCACCGGTGATCATGTTCTTCACGTAGTCGGCGTGGCCCGGGCAGTCTACGTGCGCGTAGTGGCGAACGGGCGAGTCGTATTCAACGTGAGAGGTGTTGATGGTGATACCACGAGCCTTCTCTTCCGGCGCGTTGTCGATCTGGTCGAAAGCGCGAGCGGAGCCGCCCCAGGTCTCGGAGCAGACCTTGGTCAGAGCAGCGGTCAGAGTGGTTTTACCGTGGTCAACGTGACCGATGGTGCCGACGTTTACGTGCGGCTTGTTACGCTCAAACTTTTCTTTAGCCATCTTGACCGCCTCCCGTAAGGAATTGAGAAAGTCACGTCACCATTAAAACAAAGGCAGATATTTTCATATCTGCCTTTGCGAGATGGAGCTCATGAGCGGATTTGAACCGCTGACCTCACCCTTACCAAGGGTGTGCTCTACCAGCTGAGCTACATGAGCAAGACATAAGCACCAAACTTGGAGCGGGTAGCGGGAATCGAACCCGCATCATCAGCTTGGAAGGCTGAGGTTCTACCACTGAACTATACCCGCGGAGCTTGAGGCTCACGCTTGAAACTGGTGGAGGGGGAAGGATTCGAACCTTCGAAGTCTGAGACGTCAGATTTACAGTCTGATCCCTTTGGCCGCTCGGGAACCCCTCCGAGTGAGGCGGCATTCTACAGCCTGCCACCGCGTTGTCAACTGTTTTTCTTTAAAAAACTTGAGCTTAGCTCTTCGACAACGGCTCCAGTGATTTCCCTTTTCAGGTCACCCCTGTGAAGCGGGCGCCATTCTATTCAAACTATTGAGGGCTTGCAACGCTTTTGCACGGCATTGTTTGTTTTTGCAGTTCGGGGAAATCCGAAGCAAGCTGGCGCACCAGAGAATCGTCCACCAGACGGCTGCTTTCCGGGGTGACCTGCACCCAGTAATCGTGCTGCGAGCGAGCCAATTCACGGATCAGCGCCTCATAGCCCGCCGCCTTCAGGCGCTCCACGATGCTGTCCGCGGAATCCTTGCGCTGGAAGATCCCCAGGGAGATGCCATCTGTGAGATCGCCCTCGGTAATGATGTAGCTGTCGATCTTGCGCGCCTGCAGCTCGCGCAGCTGCCAGAGCGATGCCTGCCGCGAAGCCAGGGGCGGCAGGTACACCCAGTAATCCATGCCGGCGGCCGCGTCCACCGTCTGCACCGAAGCCTGCACATCCAGGCTGATCAAGCGCTGCGTCAGCAGCCGGGCACGCTCCTCGGCCGGAAAGCTTCCCAGGAACAGGCAGACCGCCGTCGGGGCTGCCGGTTTTTCTTCGGCCTGACGGCGCTGAGGGGCCTCACTCGACTCACTTAGCAGGCGGATATTCTTCTGCTCACTATGGAATAGACTGAGAGGCGCCACTTCCTTTGGACGGAGCGGCGTCTGCTGCTGATGCCAGACGTAGTAGAAGACGTTCAGGGCCAGCAGGAACAGGAAGAACCAACGCATCGATCAGACTCACTCAATCGGACAGGCGAGCGCCAGGCCAAGAAACACAAGATCCGGCAGAACCACAGCGCGCGGAATTTCATCCTTCACCAACTCCGCGTCGCCCCCAGTGAGGTATACCGCACACTCTTCACCCAACAGGCGATTGGCCAATGTGCACTGCTCGCGAACGAAGCCGCGCAGCATCAGGACACAGCCCCGCTCGACCGCCTCTGAGGTTTCCTGGCCCGGCAGCAGATTCTGCAAAGCCTCGTGAGCCGCCTCATCGTCATAGCGAATACGGCGCGTATGGGTCCGCAACTGGCTGCGCATCAGGGGCATGCCAGGGGCAATGTAACCACCCATATGACGCCCGGAAGCGTCCACCAGATCGGACGTCACCGCGGTACCCAGATCGATCACCAGACAACCGCGCCCCGCCAGACAGTGCCCAGCCACCAGCGCGAGCCAGCGATCCATGCCGAGACGCTGGTACTCGCGGTAGCCGTTGACCACACCACTGAGCTCCATTGCCGGTGCGGCAATCTGCACGGAGACGGGAAACGCACTTTCGAGAGCACTGCGCAGCGCATCGGTTTCCTGCTCACTGCGCACACTCACCATGCGGCAATAACGAATATCAAGGGCGCCGTTCGTCTGCAGTTGCGCGAGCAGCGCCGGATCGGAGTCGGCAACGCCCCCTGCGACAGTCACCAGGTCATGTTTTCTGACCACACGCCACTTGATCAGGCTATTACCGCAATCCAACTCAAGAATCATCAGACAACCTCAGGCTCAGCTCGCCTCCGCTGTAACGCTGCTCCTGCCCATCGACCAGAAGGCGCAAAGCGCCTCGCTCATCGATGCCCAACGCGCGCCCAACGATATTATTGGCGGCAGTGGATAGCGTGACCTGCTTCCCCTGCCATAAATGAAGAGACTCCCACTCCGCGAGGCTGGCGGTGAAGCCATGCTCGCGATGACGGGAAAGCACCTGGGCAAGCTCCGACTCCAGCGCCGCGAGCAACGCGTTGCGATCAACCAGCACGCCCAGCGCTTCGCGCAGCGACGTCCAGGGCTGATCGATAGCCTCAGCCTTGCGCATGTTCACATTGATGCCGATACCAATGGCCACGCTGCAGATATCTGCCGGATCTCCGGTGAGCTCCAGCAATATGCCAGCGATCTTCTTGCCAGCGACCAGGATGTCGTTGGGCCACTTGAGCCCAACATCGACCACACCCAAGGCACGAATCGCCCGCGCAACAGCGAGCCCCACGACAAGGCTCAGCCCTTCGAGCTCTTTCGCGCCGCCGCGGACGGCAATACCCAGGGTGTAATAAAGGTTGGCGCCGAACGGACTTTCCCACTGACGCCCGCGCCGGCCGCGGCCAGCGGTCTGTCGCTCGGCCAGGATGGCGAACGGCGCAACTGCGCCGGCGGATAGTCTCCGCAGCACTTCCGCATTGGTGGAGTCGATGGAAAAGAGCACATCCAACGGCCAGGGGCCGGAATCCGGCCGGGGCGCAATGATGCTCAGCGGCTCTTCCAGGCGATAGCCACGGCCGCGCACTCTCTGCACGACCATCCCGTAGTCGCGCTCGAAACCTTCGAGGCGTTTCCAGACGGCACTCCGGCTCACGCCAAGCAGAGCACCGAGCTCCTCTCCCGAATGGAAGCGGCCATCGCTCAGCAATGTAAGCAAGGTCTGCATATCACCCCCGCAATATTCAGGCACGCATCATATAGAGGCATGCCGGCCTTGCCTATGCAGCAAAGCACCGGCTTTCCCGCGCGCAAAAGCGAAACCCCCGGCCAGCGATGCTGACCAGGGGTCTTGGGATAGGAGCTT
This sequence comes from Pseudomonas sp. SCB32, assembly GCF_009189165.1. NCBI lineage: Bacteria > Pseudomonadati > Pseudomonadota > Gammaproteobacteria > Pseudomonadales > Pseudomonadaceae > Pseudomonas > Pseudomonas sp. SCB32. Next base: position 660,844 of record NZ_CP045118.1, on the reverse strand, counting down.
GACGATGACCTACTCTCACATGGGGAAACCCCACACTACCATCGGCGATGCGTCGTTTCACTGCTGAGTTCGGGATGGGATCAGGTGGTTCCAACGCTCTATGGTCGTCAAGCAATTCTTTAGGACGCTCGTGGCTTGCGCTCACGCTCATCCGAATTCGGGTATGTGACAGGTAATTTGCGGTTCACACGAACTTTCGGTTCGTTACGTCTTCACCGTACAACACACAAATTGTTTGGGTGTTATATGGTCAAGCCTCACGGGCAATTAGTATCGGTTAGCTCAACGCCTCACAGCGCTTACACACCCGACCTATCAACGTCGTAGTCTTCGACGGCCCTTTAGGGGAATCAAGTTCCCAGTGAGATCTCATCTTGAGGCTAGTTTCCCGCTTAGATGCTTTCAGCGGTTATCTATTCCGAACATAGCTACCCGGCAATGCCACTGGCGTGACAACCGGAACACCAGAGGTTCGTCCACTCCGGTCCTCTCGTACTAGGAGCAGCCCCTCTCAAATCTCAAACGTCCACGGCAGATAGGGACCGAACTGTCTCACGACGTTCTAAACCCAGCTCGCGTACCACTTTAAATGGCGAACAGCCATACCCTTGGGACCGGCTTCAGCCCCAGGATGTGATGAGCCGACATCGAGGTGCCAAACACCGCCGTCGATATGAACTCTTGGGCGGTATCAGCCTGTTATCCCCGGAGTACCTTTTATCCGTTGAGCGATGGCCCTTCCATACAGAACCACCGGATCACTAAGACCTACTTTCGTACCTGCTCGACGTGTCTGTCTCGCAGTCAAGCGCGCTTTTGCCTTTATACTCTACGACCGATTTCCGACCGGTCTGAGCGCACCTTCGTACTCCTCCGTTACTCTTTAGGAGGAGACCGCCCCAGTCAAACTGCCCACCATACACTGTCCTCGATCCGGATAACGGACCAGAGTTAGAACCTCAAGCATGCCAGGGTGGTATTTCAAGGTTGGCTCCACGCAGACTGGCGTCCACGCTTCAAAGCCTCCCACCTATCCTACACAAGCAGGCTCAAAGTCCAGTGCAAAGCTACAGTAAAGGTTCACGGGGTCTTTCCGTCTAGCCGCGGATACACTGCATCTTCACAGCGATTTCAATTTCACTGAGTCTCGGGTGGAGACAGCGCCGCCATCGTTACGCCATTCGTGCAGGTCGGAACTTACCCGACAAGGAATTTCGCTACCTTAGGACCGTTATAGTTACGGCCGCCGTTTACCGGGGCTTCGATCAAGAGCTTCGCTTTCGCTAACCCCATCAATTAACCTTCCGGCACCGGGCAGGCGTCACACCCTATACGTCCACTTTCGTGTTTGCAGAGTGCTGTGTTTTTAATAAACAGTCGCAGCGGCCTGGTATCTTCGACCGACATGGGCTTACGCAGTAAATGCTTCACCCTCATCGGCGCACCTTCTCCCGAAGTTACGGTGCCATTTTGCCTAGTTCCTTCACCCGAGTTCTCTCAAGCGCCTTGGTATTCTCTACCCAACCACCTGTGTCGGTTTGGGGTACGGTTCCTAGTTACCTGAAGCTTAGAAGCTTTTCCTGGAAGCATGGCATCAACCACTTCATCGTCTAAAAGACGACTCGTCATCAGCTCTCGGCCTTGAACACCCGGATTTGCCTAAGTGTTCGGCCTACCACCTTAAACTTGGACAACCAACGCCAAGCTGGCCTAGCCTTCTCCGTCCCTCCATCGCAGTAACTAGAAGTACAGGAATATTAACCTGTTTCCCATCGACTACGCTCTTCAGCCTCGCCTTAGGGACCGACTAACCCTGCGTCGATTAACGTTGCGCAGGAACCCTTGGTCTTTCGGCGTGGGAGTTTTTCACTCCCATTGTCGTTACTCATGTCAGCATTCGCACTTCTGATACCTCCAGCAAGCTTCTCAACTCACCTTCACAGGCTTACAGAACGCTCCTCTACCGCGCATCTTGCGATGCACCCGTAGCTTCGGTGTATGGTTTGAGCCCCGTTACATCTTCCGCGCAGGCCGACTCGACTAGTGAGCTATTACGCTTTCTTTAAAGGGTGGCTGCTTCTAAGCCAACCTCCTAGCTGTCTAAGCCTTCCCACATCGTTTACCACTTAACCATAACTTTGGGACCTTAGCTGACGGTCTGGGTTGTTTCCCTTTTCACGACGGACGTTAGCACCCGCCGTGTGTCTCCCACGCTGACACTTCCAGGTATTCGGAGTTTGCATCGGTTTGGTAAGTCGGGATGACCCCCTAGCCGAAACAGTGCTCTACCCCCTGGAGTGATACGTGAGGCGCTACCTAAATAGCTTTCGAGGAGAACCAGCTATCTCCGAGCTTGATTAGCCTTTCACTCCGATCCACAAGTCATCCCCTACCTTTTCAACGGGAGTGGGTTCGGTCCTCCAGTCAGTGTTACCTAACCTTCAACCTGCTCATGGATAGATCGCCCGGTTTCGGGTCTATACCCAGCGACTAAAACGCCCTATTAAGACTCGCTTTCGCTACGCCTTCCCTATACGGTTAAGCTCGCCACTGAATATAAGTCGCTGACCCATTATACAAAAGGTACGCAGTCACCTAACAAAGTAGGCTCCCACTGCTTGTACGCATACGGTTTCAGGTTCTATTTCACTCCCCTCTCCGGGGTTCTTTTCGCCTTTCCCTCACGGTACTGGTTCACTATCGGTCAGTCAGTAGTATTTAGCCTTGGAGGATGGTCCCCCCATATTCAGACAAAGTTTCTCGTGCTCCGTCCTACTCGATTTCACTTCAAAGAACCTTTCACATACGGGGCTATCACCCACTATGGCCGCACTTTCCAGAGCGTTCTGTTAGATTCAAAGAAGCTTAAGGGCTAGTCCCCGTTCGCTCGCCACTACTAAGGGAATCTCGGTTGATTTCTTTTCCTCAGGGTACTTAGATGTTTCAGTTCCCCTGGTTCGCCTCTTGCACCTATGTATTCAGTACAAGATACCCGAGTTATCTCGGGTGGGTTTCCCCATTCAGAGATCTCCGGATCAAAGTCTGTTTGCCGACTCCCCGAAGCTTATCGCAGGCTACCACGTCTTTCATCGCCTCTGACTGCCAAGGCATCCACCGTATGCGCTTCTTCACTTGACCATATAACCCCAAGCAATCTGGTTATTGTCTCGAACGTGAAGACGACATTCGCCGAAAATTCGCGCTTGAACTCGCAAATTTTACCTTGACTTGAATAATCACCAGTGAAAGAGATTATTCAGTCTACTTCTATCACATACCCAAATTTTTAAAGAACAGTTCTGGCACAAAGACCAGACATCAATGTTCGTTCATCCTGAACATTCATGTCTGAGCTTTCGACGATTTTTAATGGTGGAGCCAAGGAGGATCGAACTCCTGACCTCCTGCGTGCAAAGCAGGCGCTCTCCCAGCTGAGCTATGGCCCCGTATCGGATCAGCAGCACACCACAACAATTGGTGGGTCTGGGCAGATTCGAACTGCCGACCTCACCCTTATCAGGGGTGCGCTCTAACCAACTGAGCTACAGACCCAATCGTTCGGGCTTTGCCAGCTTGTCGACCTCACCCGCTCTCTATCCAAGAGCCGGGGGCGCGCTCAAACCAACCGAGCAGCAAACCTATCGTCTAACCAGTGAATCAAGCAATTCGTGTGGGAGCTTATGAAGAAGCTGCGATCTTCGATTAAGGAGGTGATCCAGCCGCAGGTTCCCCTACGGCTACCTTGTTACGACTTCACCCCAGTCATGAATCACTCCGTGGTAACCGTCCCCCTTGCGGTTAGACTAGCTACTTCTGGAGCAACCCACTCCCATGGTGTGACGGGCGGTGTGTACAAGGCCCGGGAACGTATTCACCGTGACATTCTGATTCACGATTACTAGCGATTCCGACTTCACGCAGTCGAGTTGCAGACTGCGATCCGGACTACGATCGGTTTTATGGGATTAGCTCCACCTCGCGGCTTGGCAACCCTCTGTACCGACCATTGTAGCACGTGTGTAGCCCTGGCCGTAAGGGCCATGATGACTTGACGTCATCCCCACCTTCCTCCGGTTTGTCACCGGCAGTCTCCTTAGAGTGCCCACCATAACGTGCTGGTAACTAAGGACAAGGGTTGCGCTCGTTACGGGACTTAACCCAACATCTCACGACACGAGCTGACGACAGCCATGCAGCACCTGTGTTCCGATTCCCGAAGGCACTCTCGCATCTCTGCAAGATTCCGGACATGTCAAGGCCAGGTAAGGTTCTTCGCGTTGCTTCGAATTAAACCACATGCTCCACCGCTTGTGCGGGCCCCCGTCAATTCATTTGAGTTTTAACCTTGCGGCCGTACTCCCCAGGCGGTCGACTTATCGCGTTAGCTGCGCCACTAAGATCTCAAGGATCCCAACGGCTAGTCGACATCGTTTACGGCGTGGACTACCAGGGTATCTAATCCTGTTTGCTCCCCACGCTTTCGCACCTCAGTGTCAGTATCAGTCCAGGTGGTCGCCTTCGCCACTGGTGTTCCTTCCTATATCTACGCATTTCACCGCTACACAGGAAATTCCACCACCCTCTACCGTACTCTAGTCAGGCAGTTATGGATGCAGTTCCCAGGTTGAGCCCGGGGATTTCACATCCATCTTACCAAACCACCTACGCGCGCTTTACGCCCAGTAATTCCGATTAACGCTTGCACCCTTCGTATTACCGCGGCTGCTGGCACGAAGTTAGCCGGTGCTTATTCTGTTGGTAACGTCAAAACAGCAAGGTATTAACTTACTGCCCTTCCTCCCAACTTAAAGTGCTTTACAATCCGAAGACCTTCTTCACACACGCGGCATGGCTGGATCAGGCTTTCGCCCATTGTCCAATATTCCCCACTGCTGCCTCCCGTAGGAGTCTGGACCGTGTCTCAGTTCCAGTGTGACTGATCATCCTCTCAGACCAGTTACGGATCGTCGCCTTGGTAGGCCTTTACCCCACCAACTAGCTAATCCGACCTAGGCTCATCTGATAGCGCAAGGCCCGAAGGTCCCCTGCTTTCTCCCGTAGGACGTATGCGGTATTAGCGTTCCTTTCGAAACGTTGTCCCCCACTACCAGGCAGATTCCTAGGCATTACTCACCCGTCCGCCGCTGAATCCGGGAGCAAGCTCCCATCATCCGCTCGACTTGCATGTGTTAGGCCTGCCGCCAGCGTTCAATCTGAGCCATGATCAAACTCTTCAGTTCAATACTGCTTGGGTTTTGAGAAAACCCTAAACTTGGCTCAGCAATCGCATGCTCTATTTAAAGAGCTAAAACTCTCGAATTCACGAGTGTTACTTGCGCTGCTGATAATCAGTCGATCATCAGTCTTACATCACAAGCACCCACACGAATTGCTTGATTCGACTTGTTAAAGAGCAGTTGGTTAAGGCTTTCGTCTCAACCGAGGCGCGCATTCTACGCTAACCTCATCTTCCGTCAAGCTTTATTTTTCGAAAATTTCTTTTCTACTCAATCGCTTGCGCCTCGGAGAAGGAAGCCTTCTCGCCAGCGGGAGGCGCATTCTACAGCGATCAAACTCACTGTCAAGCACCTCGGCGATCTTCCTTTCAGCTCGCTGCCGGAGCAGCCAATGGAAAGCGGCAAGTGAATCACCTGCCCGATCACCACCCTCAACTCAAAATCTCTGTAAGTACTTGATTTTCAAGTTCTTTCAGCGCTTCGTCGCTGGGAGTGGTGCGCATTATAGGGACTTAAAAATCCCCGTCAACGGCTTCTTTTAACTTTCTTTACTCGGCGACCAGGGAGACGCGAGCGAAAGCCTTCTTGCCAGCCTGCAGGACGTGGGTTGCCCCCAGCTTGAAGACGAAGCTGCGATCCACAACCTCACCATCCACACGTACACCGCTGGAAGACAGCAGATCGCGAGCAACAGCAGAGTTCTTCACCAGGCCCGCTTTATTAAGGACAGCACCAATGGGCAGATCTTCCGCAGCCGCCACTTCCACCTCTGGCAGGTCTTCCGGCAGCTCACCCTCTTTCAGGCGATTGCCTGCGGACTTGTGCGCGGAGGCAGCCGCCTCTTCGCCATGGAAGCGGGCGACGATCTCTTCGGCCAGCTTGATCTTGATGTCGCGCGGGTTGGCACCAGCATCGACGTCCATCTTGAAGCCCTCGATCTCTTCCATGGAGCGGAAGCTGAGCAGCTCGAAGTAACGCCACATCAGAGTGTCCGGGATGGAGACCAGCTTGCTGAACATGACGCCCGGCGCCTCCTGGATACCGATGTAGTTACCCAGGGACTTGGACATTTTCTTCACGCCGTCCAGACCTTCGAGCAGCGGCATGGTCAGGATGCACTGCGGCTCTTGGTCATAGGCGCGCTGAAGCTCACGTCCCATCAGCAGGTTGAACTTCTGGTCAGTGCCGCCGAGCTCGACGTCTGCACGCAGGGCGACCGAGTCGTAACCCTGAACCAGCGGATAGAGGAACTCGTGAATCGCGATGGACTGATTGCTGGCATAGCGCTTGCTGAAATCATCGCGTTCCAGCATGCGGGCAACGGTGTACTGGGAAGCCAGACGAATGAAGTCAGCCGGAGAAAGCTGGTCCATCCAGGTGGAATTGAAGGCTACTTCGGTCTTCGCAGGATCAAGGATCTTGAAAACCTGGGTCTTGTAGGTCTCGGCGTTCTCGAGAACCTGCTCGCGAGTAAGGGGAGGACGGGTAACACTTTTCCCGCTGGGGTCACCGATCATCCCAGTGAAGTCGCCGATCAGGAAGATCACCTGATGCCCCAGATCCTGGAACTGGCGCAGCTTATTAATAAGAACGGTGTGACCGAGATGCAGGTCGGGGGCGGTCGGGTCGAAGCCGGCCTTGATACGCAGGGGCTGGCCGCGCTCGAGCTTGGCGACCAGCTCGGCCTCCACGAGAATTTCGTCCGCTCCGCGCTTGATCAGCGCCAGCTGCTCTTGGACCGACTTCATTGCAGTTTCCTGTACGTTGCGATTTTCGAAAGGGAACCAACGATACAAGAACAGACACTAAAAACAAGTTTTGCCCGGCGCCAGAGGTCAGGACGTCAGAAGCCCGTCAGCAGGGTTGCCTCTGAAGGAATTTGGTTATATTTTAGGCAGTTATTTCACATTCCAAAAACACCACTCACGCCATGACGCAATCCGATCAGAAAGCGCCGTACTACCCGAAGAGCCATCTGCTGGCCGCAAGCGGTGTAGCAGCGCTCCTCAGCCTGGCTCTGCTGGTGTTCCCCTCGGCCGAGGTCGAGGCGAAGAAGACCACGCTCAATCTGGAGCTGGAGAGCGGTACCGACCGCATCATTCAGGAAAAAGACGATCTGCGACCCAATCCGGTCACGGAAGACGACGGCTCTTCGCCCTTTGCACAGATAGAAGATTCGTCCGATAACCAGAACAGCGCCGGAAAAGACGCGGACAAGAAGAACGATCTCGCCGACTCGAGCAAACACCCCTCCCCCTCCGCATCCGCAGAACCTGCGTGGAAGAGCGTGACAGTGGGCAAGGGCGACACTCTTTCCAACGTGTTCGCGAAGGCCGGCCTGCCGGCGAACGCCGTGCACGACATGCTTGCCGCCAACAAGGACGCCAAGCAGTTCACTCGTCTCGATGTCGGCCAGGACGTGGATTTCCTCATTGACGCCAAGGGCGGCCTGCAGGGCCTCAAGGTCAAGCGCAATGACATGGAGACCATCAGCCTGAGCAAGTCCGCCAAGGGCTATGACTTCAAGCGCGACCTGGTCAAGCCGTCGGTCCACGCCAACTACGCCCACGGCCGGATCGACAGCTCGCTGTTCGCCGCCGGCAAGAGCGCGGGCCTGTCCCACGACCTGATCATGTCGCTGTCGAAGATCTTCGGCTATGACGTCGACTTCGCCCTCGATCTTCGCGAAGGCGACCAGTTCGATGTGATCTACGAATCCCAGCAGGTGAACGGCAAGCAGGTCAGCACCGGCGGTATCCTGGCAGCCCGCTTCATCAACCGCGGCAAGGAATACACGGCAGTCCGCTACACCACCAAGCAGGGCAACACCAGCTACTTCCGTGCTGACGGCACCAGCATGCGCAAAGCGTTCATCCGCACCCCGGTGGACTTCGCCCGCATCAGTTCGCGCTTCTCGATGGGGCGTTTCCATCCCATCCTGAACAAGATTCGTGCACACAAGGGTGTGGACTACGCGGCGCCCATCGGCACACCGATCAAGGCCACCGGTGACGGCAAGATCCTCGAAGCCGGGCGCAAAGGTGGCTACGGCAATGCCGTAGTCATCCAGCACGGCCAGAGCTACCGCACCGTCTACGGCCACATGAGCCGCTTCGCCAAGGGCATCCGCTCCGGCGTCGCCGTGAAGCAGGGGCAGATCATCGGCTACGTCGGCATGACCGGCCTGGCCACCGGCCCGCACCTGCATTACGAGTTCCAGGTCAACGGCCAGCATGTCGACCCGCTGAGCGCCAAGCTGCCGATGGCCGACCCGCTCAATGGCCCCGAGCGCAAGCGTTTCATGGCACAGACCCAGCCTCTGATGGCTCGCATGGACCAGGAGAAGGCAACCTTCCTGGCCCTGAACAAGCGCTGAGTCATGCCGCTCTATCTGGGGGTGATGTCCGGCACCAGTCTCGACGGACTGGACATCGCCCTGATCGAGCAAGGCGAGCAGACTACCCTGCTCGCCTCCCACTATCTTCCGATGCCAGCGACGCTTCGCGCCGACCTCCTGGCACTCTGCTCCTCCGGTCCTGACGAAGTCGCCCGCTCCGCCCTTGCGGAAAACAGCTGGGTGCGCCTGGCGGCCCAAGGCATCAACGAACTCCTGGCCCGCGAAAATCTGGACGCCAGTGAGATTCGCGCCATCGGCAGCCACGGCCAGACCATCCGCCATGAGCCACACCTGGGCTTCACCGTACAGATCGGTAATCCAGCGCTGCTCGCCGAACTGACCGGCATCGATGTAATAGCCGACTTCCGACGCCGCGACGTCGCCGCTGGCGGCCAGGGCGCGCCGCTGGTTCCGGCCTTCCACCAGGCGCTGTTCGGCCGGGATAGCCGCGAATGCGCGATCCTCAATATCGGCGGATTCAGCAATGTGTCGCTATTGAGCCCCGGCAAGCCTGTTCGCGGATTCGACTGTGGTCCTGGCAATGTGTTGCTGGATGCCTGGATTCAGGAGCAGCGCGGCGAAGCCTATGACCGCGACGGCGCATGGGCAGCCAGCGGCAGTATCGACTCGACCTTTCTGCAGGAGATGCTGGCGAACGACTTCTTTGCCGCCAAGGGGCCGAAGAGCACTGGCCGCGAGCGCTTCAACCTGAACTGGCTGACCTCGATTCTGGCCAAGCACGGCCCGGTAAAGGCCGAAGACGTGCAGGCAACCCTGCTGGAGCTCACCACCCACAGCATCGCGGCTTCAGTGCTGGACGCGCAGCCCGGCTGCCAGGAAGTCGTGGTCTGTGGTGGCGGAGCCTTCAATACCACGTTGATGCAGCGCCTCGCCGTACATATGCCCGGCGCCAGCGTCATCAGCAGTCTCGATCGCGGCGTGCCGCCGGAATGGATGGAAGCCATGGCCTTTGCCTGGCTGGCCCATCGATTCCTGGAGCGCCTGCCGGGCAATTGCCCGGAGGTCACCGCTGCCCAGGGACTACGTATCCTCGGCGCGCTCTACCCTGCCTGAGCACGTTGCACAAACAAAAACGCCGCGCAATTGCGCGGCGTTTTCATAACTACGGCGTCAGATCGAGAAGGACTGGCCGCAACCACAGGTAGTCGCTGCGTTCGGGTTCTTGATGACGAACCGCGAACCTTCGAGGCCTTCCTGATAGTCCACTTCCGCACCGGCAAGGTACTGGAAGCTCATCGGATCGACCACGAGACTGACCCCGTCGCGCTCGACGATGGTGTCGTCGTCCGCGGTGTCTTCATCGAAGGTGAATCCGTACTGGAAGCCCGAGCAGCCACCGCCCGTGACGAACACCCGCAATTTCAGACGCGGATTGCCTTCTTCGTCGATCAGGTTCTTCACCTTGGTCGCAGCGCCGAGGGAAAACACCAGCGGAGTGGGGGTGAAGGTTTCGATGGTCATGGTGACAACTCTCCCGGCCGGAGCCGTACGTTACAACATTGCGGGCTATTATCCGCTTACCCCAGAAAAACGGTCAACTAATCCGACTCATCCATTGGTCCAGATCAATTGGCCGCATCCCGGGGCAGTCTGTCCTTACGGCAGCAACGCTACGTTGGACAGACCCATGTGCTCGTCCAGACCGAACAGGATGTTCATGTTCTGGATCGCCTGGCCGGATGCGCCCTTCACCAGGTTGTCGATGACCGACAGGATGACTACCAGGTCGCCACCCTGCGGACGGTGCACGGCGATGCGGCAAACGTTGGCGCCACGCACGCTGCGGGTTTCCGGATGGCTACCGGCCGGCATCACGTCGACGAACGGCTCGCTTGCATAGCGCTCTTCATAGAGCTTCTGCAGATCGACGCCACGGTCGGCCACGCGCGCATACAGGGTTGCGTGAATGCCACGGATCATCGGGGTCAGGTGTGGCACGAAGGTCAGGCCGACATCGCCTTTCGCGGCGCGGCGCAGGCCCTGGCTGATCTCCGGCAGGTGACGGTGTCCCTTGACCGAGTAGGCCATCATGCTCTCACCAGCCTCGCAGAACAGCGAGCCGACCTTGGCGCCACGACCGGCACCACTGACGCCGGACTTGCAGTCGGCAATCAGCTGGCTGGTGTCGGCCAGGCCGTTTTCCAGCAGCGGGATGAAGCCGAGCTGAGTGGCGGTCGGGTAGCAGCCGGGCACGGCGATCAGGCGCGCGGACTTGATGGCCTCGCGATTGACTTCCGGCAGGCCGTAGACGGCTTCGGGCAGCAATTCCGGCGCGCCATGGGGCTGGCCGTACCACTTGGCCCATTCCTCGGCATCCTGCAGGCGGAAGTCGGCGGACAGGTCGATCACCCGGGTGCCGGTCGCCAGCAGTTCGCCTGCCAGGGCGTGGGCTACGCCGTGCGGGGTGGCGAAGAACACCACGTCGCAGTCGCCCAGACGCTTCACGTCCGGCACGCTGAAGGCCAGGCCGTCATAGTGGCCTCGCAGGTTCGGGTACATATCGGCGACTTTCACGCCCTCCTCGGAACGCGAGGTAATCACCTCGACGCGCGCCTGGGGATGCTGTGCCAGCAGGCGCAGCAGTTCCACGCCCGTATAACCCGTACCGCCTACGATACCGACCTTGATCATCTGCCTGTCACTCCACCTATGGGGCCAAATTCAGGGGCGACCATGATATGAGCCGCTGCCCGGACTGAACAGAGCGAATATGCCTAGGTTTGGGACCCTTTGGTCGGCGTCAGGGTTTCCTGCATCTGCCGAGCCAGCGCGTGGTAGATGGGCAGCGGGTTCAGGCGCGCCGAAACGCCACTCGCCAGCAGCGTGGCGGCGAGGATGGGGATCATCATGTCCGGGCTGTGGGACATCTCGACGGTGATCACCGTCGCAGTCAGCGGGGTACGCGTTACACCGGCGAGGTAGGCGGACATTCCCAGCAATCCCACCGCAGAAAGGCTCGCGCCTGGGATCAGCGGCGTCAGCCAGGGCGCCAGGCTGGCGCCGACGGTGAGCGATGGCGAGAACAGGCCGCCGGGAATCCCGGCGATAAAGGAGATCACGTTGGCGATGAACTTCCACAGCAGGAAGTCATGCCCCACCACCGGCTGGCCTTCCAGGATCGAGCGGGTCTCCGCATAGCCGGTGCCGAACACATGCTGCCCCGAGAGCAGGCCGAGCAGCGCCAGCAGCAGGCCGCAGACAGCAGCGAAGCGAATCGGCCAGCGCCCGCGCCAGCGACTGATGAAGCTCAACGGGCCATGCCGGGTCGGCAGGACCAGCCGGCAGTAGAGGCCGCCGAGCAGTCCTCCGAGCAGACCGCAGGCCGCCACTGCGATCCAGGCCGGCCCCAGTGGCATGCTTTCGGAAAGCCGCCCGAAGTAGCTGTAGCTGCCCATCAGGCCGAGGGTCACCATGCCGCCCAGCAGCACCGCGGTGAGCACCAGCCCGCTGAAGCGCTGCTCGAAGGTACGGCTCATCTCTTCGATGGCGAATACCACGCCACCCAGTGGCGTATTGAAGGCCGCCGCGATTCCCGCCGCACCGCCGGCGATGATCAGCCCCGTGACCGTACGCTTGCCATACAGCCCCAGTCGGCGGCCGAAGGAATACATCAGCGCCGCGCCAATGTGCACGGTCGGCCCCTCGCGCCCTGCCGAGGCGCCCACCAGCAGCGCCAGCAAGGTCATGAGCAGCTTGCCCACGGCGATCCGCAGCGACAGCAAGGCATTGCGGGCGCGGCTGCTGCGCTGCTCCAGGGCAACTATCACCTGGGGAATACCGCTGCCGCGGGTGTTCTTCAGCGCCCCCTGGGTCAGCCACACCAGTCCTGCGAAGCCGACCGGACAGATCAGCCAGGGCCACCACTGACTGTGCGCAACCACCGCGCGGAATGTCGCGCTGGCCAGGTCCGCCAGGTGAGCGAAAGCCAGCGCCACCAGACCGATCAGCAGGGCGCCGACCCAGAAGGCCAGGCTGCGGCGCCACTGACGCAGGAGGGGATGCCGAGCCAGCGGTCGGCGTCGTGCCGTGCGAGGCGGAGCGGCAGAGGTGGGCGTGACGGAGCTCTCGGGCGGCGTCGGTTCGGACATGAGCAGCAGGCCAGGCATCTTCCGGATGCCATGCGGCATGCGCGGCAATGCGCCACGCACGGGAAAGGCAAGGACGCCCTCAGTGTAATAGAACCAGGGATGACGCCATTGAACCGCGCCACTACTATCGCCTCATCGCTGATTCGAGGACGTTCCGATGCTGTACCTGTGGCTCAAAGCCTTTCACATCATTGCAGTGGTCTGCTGGTTCGCCGGCCTCTTCTACCTGCCGCGACTGTTCGTTTACCACGCCATGAGCGAGGACGCCGCCAGCCGCGAGCGTTTCTGCGTGATGGAGCGCAAGCTGTATCGCGGCATCATGGGCCCATCGATGATCCTGACCATCGTCCTCGGCGCCTGGATGCTCTACCTCAACCCGGCCTGGCTGAGCCAGGGCTGGTTGCACGCCAAGCTCACCCTGGTGGTGTTGCTGATCGGCTACCACCACGCCTGCGGCGCCATGCTCAAGCGCTTCGCCCGTGGCGAGAACGGTCGCAGCCATGTGTTCTACCGTTGGTTCAACGAAGTACCGGTACTGTTCCTGCTCGCCATCGTCATTCTGGTGGTGATCAAGCCCTTCTGACCCGACAAGGAGACTGTCATGTCCCTGCCCGCCCTGCTCGACCGCCGCCTGCGCGTTCCCCTGGTGGCGGCACCGATGTTCCTGGTGTCCACCCCGCAACTGGTACTGGCCTGCTGCAAGGGCGGCATCGTCGGCAGCTTCCCGGCGCTGAACCAGCGCGAAAGCAGTGGGTTCAAGGCCTGGCTGGAGGAAATCGAGGCAGGCCTTGCCGGCGATCCCAAGGCAGCGCCCTATGCGGTGAACCTCATCGTCCACCACAGCAACCCGCGTCTGCAGGCGGACCTGGCACTTTGCGTGGAGCATCGCGTCCCCATCGTCATCACCAGCCTGGGCGCCGTGCGCGAAGTCGTGGACGCAGTGCACAGCTATGGCGGGCTGGTATTCCATGACGTCACCACCCGCCGCCACGCCGAGAAGGCCGCAGAAGCGGGAGTGGACGGCCTGATCGCGGTCGCTGCCGGCGCCGGCGGCCATGCCGGCACCTGGAGTCCCTTCGCACTGATCGCCGAGATCCGCCAGTTCTTCGACAAGACCCTGCTGCTGGCCGGCTGTATCAACCATGGCCACGAGATTCTGGCCGCCCAGGTGCTTGGCGCCGACCTCGCCTACCTCGGCACTCGCTTCATCGCCACGCGCGAGAGCAACGCCTCCACCGAGTACAAGCGGATGCTGCTCGAAGCGCGCGCCGCCGACATCATCCACACGCCCGCGGTGTCTGGCGTACCGGCCAGCTTCATGCGCCAGAGCCTGGAGGCCGCCGGCTTCGACCTGAAGCGCCTGACCGACAAGGCCGACATCAACTATGGTGAGAAGCTCAAACCGGTGAGCGACGAGGCCAAGGCCTGGAAGACTGTCTGGTCCGCCGGCCAGGGGGTCGGCAACATCCATGACCTGCCGTCGGTGGAGGAACTCATCGCGCGGCTCGACAACGAGTACCGCCAGGCCCTGACCCGCAGCACCTCGCTGCCGGGCCAACTGCTGGTCTGACCCGCGCCACCACTTGCCGATATGTGCGCCGAGGCCGCTTGTTGGCCTCAAGAGGCGCGATTACGCTGTATCGATCTCACCACAGCCAGCTGACAAGGATGCCCCAATGGACCAAGCCCGCTTCAAGATCGTATTCGACGGCGCGCTGATGCCGCAGACGCCGCTGGAGACCGCCAAGGAGAACCTCGCCCGCCTGTTCAAGAGCGACACGTCGAAGATTGACGCGCTGTTCAGCGGCAAGCCGGTGGTGCTCAAGCGCGACCTCTCGGACGACGAGGCCGATAAATACCTCCGCGCCCTGCATGGCGCGGGCGCCAACGCTCGCAAGGAAGCAGAAGAACAGGCCGTCGGTCTGAGCCTGGTCGAAACCGACGACCACCCCAGCGAAGCGACGCTCGCCAGCCGCGCCCCGGTCGAAGCGCTCCGCGACGAGCAGATGACCTGCCCCAAGTGCGGGCAGGTGCAACCCAAGGCCAGTGACTGCAGCGCGTGCGGCATCATCATCGAGAAATACCTCGCCCGACAGACCGACATGGCCGCCAGCGTGGCTGCACCCAGCGCCGGCGCATCGACAGCTTCCCCCTATGCGCCGCCACAGGCCCGTGTGGGTGACGAGCTGCCGGAATTCGGCGAGCTCAAGCCCTTCACCAGCGAAGGCCGCATCGGCCGGGTGCGCTACCTGGCCTGGAGCATGGCGCTGTTCCTGGTCGCCATTCCGATCTTCCTGCTGGTGGCCGGTGCCTTCGCGATCTCCCAGACGCTGGGCATGCTGCTGGCGGCTGTCGTGTTCGTCGCCTATGCAATCGTCGGCGTCATGATGGGCATCCAGCGCCTGCACGATCTCGGCTGGTCGGGATGGCTGATGCTGCTCAACATCGTCCCGGTGGTTAACAGCGTGTTCCCCCTGCTGATGATGCTGATTCCTGGCAACGACGGCGCCAACCGTTACGGCCCGCCGCCGCCGCCCAACAGCCGCGGCGCGGTGGCTCTGGCCTGGAGCATGGTGATCGTTCCAGTGGTAGTCGGTATCCTTGCCGCCATCGCGATTCCCAGTTACCAGCAGTACGTCGAGCGCGCCAACGCAGCCCAGTACCAGCAGGCTGCGCCGGCTGCCACAGCCCCGGCCGCGCCATCGGACGAGTTCAACAGCGGCGACACCGAAGGCGCCGACTCCGACGACAGCGGCAGCACCGATCAGTAATGCAACAACCCGTGGCGGGCGTGGTCGAACGCCACCCCGTCACAGAGACCTTTGAATGCCTCGTTTTGCCCTCATTACCGGCGCCTCCAGCGGCATCGGCCTGGCGTTGGCCGAAGCCCTCGCCCGGCGCGGCCAGGCGCTGATCCTGGTCGCCCGCCAGCGCGATGCACTGGACAGCATTGCCTGCGAGCTGTCGCAACGCTTCGGCGTCGAGGTACTGTTCCGTGTCTGCGATCTCTCCGAGCCGCTGCAGATATCCGGTCTGCTGCATGAGCTGGAACAAAGCGGGCGACAGATCGAGCTGCTGGTGAACAACGCCGGCATCGGCACCTCCGGCGCCTTCATGGACCACGACTGGTCCACGGAGCAGGAACTGCTGGAGCTCAACGTCCTCGCCCTGGTGCGCCTGTGCCACGGTATCGGCGCCATGATGGAGCGCAGCGGCGGCGGGCGGATTCTCAACGTTGCCTCCATGGCCGGCTTGCTGCCGGGCCCCTGGATGAGCAGCTACTACGCGAGCAAGGCCTTCGTACTGCACTTCTCCGAAGGCCTGCGTGAAGAGCTGAAAAAGCGCGGCATCAAGGTCTCGGTGCTCTGCCCGGGCCCCACCCGCACCGCCTTCTACCGCAATGCCGACATGCGCCTGGGCAAGGTCGGCAACGACAAGCGGATCATGTCGCCCGAGCAGGTCGCCTTCCTCACGGTGAATGCCCTGCGGCGTGCACCCGCCATCATCATTCCCGGCTGGCGCAATCGCCTGTACGCCTATGGCGTACGGCTGCTGCCGCGCTGGATCATGCGCAAGCTGGCCGGTCGCCTCAACCGCATGGCATTGGCCAGCTGAGCCACAGTCAGTCGGCCCGCACCGTGCGGCCGTCGGCCCATTTGCGCAGCTCGGCCAGCTCCTCGGCCATCACCACCGACAGCGGCGCCGTCCGCCGGATCTCCTCCAGCAGCAACGGCTGATCCACCGACTTGTGGCGCGCCTGGGCGGCGTAGAAGGCGCCGACCACGGCCTGCTCGATCTCCGCGCCGGAAAAGCCCCCGGCGGTATCGGCCAGCGCGCCCAGCTCGAACTGCGTGACGTCCAGCTCGCGGCGCGCCAGATGGATGCGGAAGATGTCCATGCGCACCTCGCGATCCGGCAGATCGACGAAGAACAGCTCATCGAAGCGGCCCTTGCGCACCAGCTCCGGCGGCAGGCGATCGATGGCATTGGCGGTGGCGACCATGAACACCGGAGCCTTGCGCTCGGCCATCCAGGTCAGCAGGGTGCCGAGCACACGCTGGCTGACCCCATTATCCTGGTCGCCAGTGGCCACGCCCTTCTCGATCTCGTCCGCCCAGAGCACGCAAGGCGCCATGCTGTCGGCCAGGCGCAGCGCCTCACGCAGATTGCGTTCGGTCTCGCCGAAATACTTGTTGTACAGGCTGCCGAAGTCCAGGCGCAGCAACGGCAGTCCCCAGAGACCGGCAACCGCCTTGGCCGCCAGGCTCTTGCCGCCGCCCTGCACACCGACCAGCAGCACACCCTTGGGCAGATCCTTGTCCTTGCCGTCGGAGAAGGCACCCTGTCGTTCGCCGAGCCAACGCTTGAGGTTCGCCAGCCCGCCGACCTCGGCGAAGCGTGCGGTGTCATGCTCGAAGCTGAGCACGCCGTCCAGGTTGAGCAGCTCGAACTTGGTGCGGTTGAGCTCCGGCAGGTCTTCCTGGGTGATCGCACCATCGTTGCAGATCACGCCACGCGCCAGCGAGCGAGCCTCACCATGGGTCAGGCCACGCAGGTTCTTCACCACCTGGCGCAGCGTGCGATTGTCCGTGCGCACCCGTGCTCCGCTGTTGCGTTCGCTCCAACGCGTGGCTTCCTCGCGGACAATACCGACC
Organism: Pseudomonas sp. SCB32; assembly: GCF_009189165.1. Lineage (NCBI taxonomy): Bacteria > Pseudomonadati > Pseudomonadota > Gammaproteobacteria > Pseudomonadales > Pseudomonadaceae > Pseudomonas > Pseudomonas sp. SCB32. Next base: position 643,446 of record NZ_CP045118.1, on the reverse strand, counting down.
AACTCGTCTTCGGAAGGCAGCGACAGCGCGAAGCGCGCGGCAAAACGCTGGACTTCCGCCGGCAGTTTCAGCGCGTAGGACACCAGAATCACCGTGGGCTTGAACGTTCCCTCGGCCATCGCGACTTCCTTGAGCAGGCGAACCACTCGAGGATTGTCAGTGAGGTAGGGATGCAGGTCGCAGAGCACGTAGAGCGTCGGCTGCGGGTCGGCCTTGATCAACTTCAGCGCGGTTTCCGCCTCGCGACTGTCGCCCTCGCCCTGAGGCTCGCCACCAAAACCCAGGCGCTGAAGACCCTCGGTCGCCGACCAGAGCCGCAGGTCGAGCCCGCGGCGCACCGCAAGACCGGTCAGGGTTTCCAGTACCCGGGGCTCGTCCCAGGATTCGATCACGATCAGCTTGACCCTGGAATCGAGCACCAGGCCCAGGTCATGGATATCGTTCTGCACGCTGTCTCCTTGCGAATGCCGCCCCAGGCCTGGGCGGTGCGGATCACGGCCGCTAAACTCCTGTTCCACCCAACCAGATCGGAGGAACGTCCGTGGACTGTTTGTTCTGCAAGATCGTCGCCGGGGAGATTCCCGCGCGCAAGCTTTATGAAGATGACCAGGTGATCGCCTTCCACGACATCGGCCCGCAGGCGCCGGTGCACTTCCTGGTGGTCCCCAAGAGGCACATCGCCACCCTCAACGACCTGCAGGAAGCCGACAAGCCGCTGGCCGGCCATATCCTCTTCACCGCTCAGCGCCTGGCGAAGGAACTGGCTTGCGACGAAGGCTTCCGCGTGGTGATGAATTGCAACGACCTGGGAGGGCAGACCGTGCATCACATCCACATGCACGTGCTCGGCCAGCGCCAGATGCACTGGCCGCCGGGCTGACAGCCGGCCACCAGGACTCTTTGCGCGCACCACGGCAAGACCTGTCATCCGCCATCCGGTAAACTGGCGGACGAATGTTCTTTCCGACAGGTGCGCCATGTCCGCCGACCGTCACTACTCCCCCGCCGACCGCTTCCTGCTGCAGGCCGATGCGGCCTTGCGCACCCTGCTGCCGTTCAGTGGCCACCCGGGACGCCCGTCACCCGCCATCGTCCAGCCCGACGCCGAGCTGAGTGAAACCGACGCCCGTCATGTCGCCGGCCTGATGCGCATCAACCATACCGGCGAGGTCTGCGCCCAGGCGCTGTACCAGGGCCAGGCGCTGACCGCCAAGCTGCCGAAAGTGCGCAAGGCTATGGAAGCCGCCGCCGACGAGGAAGTCGACCACCTGGCATGGTGCGAGCAACGCATTCGCGAGCTGGGCAGCCGGCCGAGCCTGCTCAATCCGCTGTTCTACGGCCTGTCGTTCAGCGTCGGCGCCGCCGCCGGCCTGATCAGCGACCGCGTCAGCCTCGGTTTCGTCGCCGCCACCGAGGACCAGGTGTGCAAGCACCTCGACGAGCACCTGACCGAGATTCCCGCCGAGGACCAGAAGTCCCGCGCCATCCTCGAACAGATGCGGTCCGATGAGCAGCACCACGCCACCAGCGCTATCGAAGCCGGCGGCCTGCGCTTCCCGGCACCGGTGAAGTTCGGCATGACCCTGCTGTCGAAGGTGATGACCAAGTCCACCTACCGGATCTGAGTGTTCCTCCGGGCGGCGCTCCGCCACCACTCGGACGGCCTTTTCCTTTGCGCACGGGAAGTTTTCCTAAGCCGTTTCCCCCACCTTCCGCGCCGCTCGTACCCCATGGATGCTGCTCCGGCCTTTTCCCGAACCGGAGTTTCCATGCGCCTCATCACTCGCCTTTCCTTCCTGCTCACCCCGCTTTGCCTGACGCTTGCCACCGCCCACGCCGCCGACGCCCACTGGTCGTACAGCGGTGACCAGGGGCCGGCGCATTGGGGCGAACTGGGCAGCGCGCTGTGCGCCAGCGGCACACAGCAATCGCCGATCGACATCGAGACATCGCAAGCGCGGATGCACAAGATCAGCGGCACGGACCTGAAGCTGCACTATGGCAAGCAGCCGCTGAAGCTGATCAACAACGGCCATACAGTCCAGGCCGCAGTAGCCGACGGTGACTCGCTGACGTTCAAGGGCGATGAGTACCGGCTACTCCAGTTCCATTTCCATACTCCCAGCGAGCATCAGTTCAATCACCAGGCGTATCCGATGGAAATGCACCTGGTGAACCAGGACAAGGATGGGCACGTGCTGGTGCTCGGCCTGATGATCAAGGAAGGCCGGGCGAACCCGGAGTTGGCGAGCCTGTTGAAGAAGCTGCCGAAGGAAGAAGGCAAGGAAACCGAACTGCCCGCCAAGTCCGCACCCAACTTGGCCAGGCTGGTGCCCAGCGCCAGCCATCACCTCTTCTATAACGGCTCGCTGACCACTCCGCCGTGCACCGAGGGCGTGCAGTGGGTGCTGGTCGAGCAGCCGATAGAGCTGTCCAGGGCTCAGATCGATGCCTTCAAGCATCTGTTCCCGGACAATCATCGTCCGACACAAACAGCCACCGGCCGCGAGGTGGACAAGGACTGATATCCGCGCCATGAAAAAGGGCGCCCACAGGCGCCCTTTTTCATCGTACGTCGGGAATCAGCGGGCCATGTTGCGGCCGTAGAAGATCTCCAGCATCTCGTGACGCACACGCTCTTCCACCTGCTGGCGCTGCTCGGGCGACAGGCTGCGGGTCGCATCGCCGAACAGGTAATTGTCCAGGTCGAACTCCTTGAGCAGCATCTTGGTGTGGAACATGTTCTCCTGGTACACGTTCACGTCGGTCATCTGGTAGGCCTGGTACGTGTCGTCGGAGAGATAGTTCTGGATCGAGTTGATCTCGTGGTCGATGAAGTGCTTCTTGCCTTCCACGTCACGGGTGAAGCCGCGCACGCGGTAATCCACGGTGACGATGTCCGAGTCGAACTGGTGGATCAGGTAGTTGAGCGCCTTCAGCGGCGAGATCACACCACAGGTGGACACATCGATGTCCACACGGAAGGTCGCGATGCCTTCCACCGGATGGATCTCCGGATAGGTGTGCACGGTGATATGGCTCTTGTCGAGGTGCGCCAGGATGGTTTCCGGTAGCGGCCCCGGGGACTCCTCGATCTGGCTGTCGGTCGGGGTGACCGGCTGCTCGGAGATCAGGATGGTTACGCTGGCGCCTTGCGGGTCGTAGTCCTGACGGGCGATGTTCAGGATGTTTGCGCCAATGATGTCGACAACATCGGTGAGGATCTGCGTGAGACGTTCGGCATCGTACTCTTCGTCGATGTACTGCACGTAGGCCTGCTGGTCTTCAGGCGTCTCGGCATAGCAGATGTCATAGATGTTGAAGCTCAAGGTCTTCGTCAGGTTGTTGAACCCGTGGAGCTTGAGTTTGCTTTTCACCGTGGGAACTCTCTTCAATACGGCTCTGCCGCGTGGTTGAGCATGCCCGTCAGATGCGTACGGCGGCACCTGCGTAGGACGGTTTACACCTCTTCGCGATGGCGATTGTGGTTGCTTGGTTTCGGGCGGGGGCCCGGAAAAAAGGTGGCGCATTATGCAGAGGTCAAGCGACCTCTGCCACAGTTTACGCACCCTTGATGATGAAAGGATGAAGCTCGCTGTCAGCCCAGTTCGACGATCTCGTAGTCGTGGGTGATCTCGACGCCGGCGCGGCCCAGCATGATCGAGGCGGAGCAGTACTTCTCGGCGGACAGCTCGACCGCGCGCTTGACCTGCGCTTCCTTCAGACCGCGGCCCTTGACCACGAAGTGTACGTGGATCTTGGTGAACACCTTCGGATCTTCGCTGGCGCGCTCGGCTTCGAGGAAGGCTTCACAGCTTTCCACCGGCTGGCGGCCCTTCTTCAGGATGCTGACCACGTCGAAGTTGGTGCAGCCGCCCAGGCCGAGCAGGAGCATCTCCATCGGACGCACGCCCAGGTTACGGCCACCGGCATCTGGCGGGCCGTCCATCACCACGACGTGGCCGCTGCCGGACTCACCGAGAAACATCGCTTCGCCAGCCCACTGGATTCGCGCTTTCATTGAGAAGAACTCCGCCGAAAAAAGGGGCGTCAGCTTATCACAGCCCTTTCCACCGCCCAGGGGAGCCGCCGGCTGTTAGCTGTGTCGCAATTCGGCAAGGACCACAGTCATTTATTACTTAAGCTGACGCCATTTTACTGGCACACTCTCGGAAATTGTCCCGACGAATGTTCCGGTTTTCCCATTGTTGGTAACACGTCGTCTGTTAATCTCTTGCCCGATTACGTACAGGCAAGTTATTGCACCAAGGGGCAATCTTGCCGCTCTGGGGATCGAGGGGGATCCAGCCAGGGATATGCGGCGCCATTCGTACTGAATAAAAAATCATTAGACGCCTGTTGTGCAAAGGCCACTCTTTTTACTTTCCGGGACTCGGGCATGGTAGCTATTACCCTCACACCCAAAATCAAGAACCTCGACAAGTTGCTTGCGCACTGTCACCGCCGCCGCTTCACTGCCAAGAGCACCATCATCTACGCTGGCGACCGCTGCGAGAGCCTGTTCTTCATCATCAAGGGCTCGGTAACCGTTCTGATCGAGGACGACGATGGCCGCGAGATGATCATCGGTTATCTCAACACCGGCGATTTCTTCGGAGAGATGGGGCTCTTCGAGAAGGAAGGCAGCACAGGCCAGGAGCGCAGCGCCTGGATCCGCGCCAAGACCGAGTGCGAAGTTGCCGAAATCAGCTACGCCAAGTTCCGCGAGTTGAGCCAGCAGGACCCGGAGATCCTCTTCACCCTCGGCAGCCAGATGGCCGATCGCTTGCGCAAGACCACCCGCAAGGTCGGCGACCTGGCCTTCCTTGACGTGACCGGCCGTGTCGCCCGCACCCTGCTGGACCTGTGCCAACAGCCGGACGCCATGACCCACCCGGACGGCATGCAGATCAAGATCACCCGCCAGGAAATCGGTCGCATCGTCGGCTGCTCCCGCGAGATGGTCGGTCGCGTGCTCAAGAGCCTGGAAGAACAGGGTCTGGTGCATGTGAGGGGCAAGACCATGGTGGTCTTCGGCACGCGCTGAGATTCCCGTGGATGCATAAAAGCCGGCAATCGCCGGCTTTTTTGTGTCCACAGAAAGGCTCAGTCCGGATCGACGCCCAGCTTGACCTTGCTCTGCTCGGGGAAAAACAGGCGCTTGAGCTCGGTGCCCGGCTCCTCGGCGCGCATGAAGGCCTCGCCCACCAGGAAGCCGAATACATCGCTGACTTCCATCAGCTCGACGTCAGCGCGGTTGAGGATGCCGCTCTCGGTGATCACCATGCGGTCGCGCGGGATTTCCGGCAGCAGGTCGAGGGTGGTTTCCAGGCTCACCTCGAAGGTGTGCAGATTGCGGTTGTTGATGCCCACCAGCGGAGTGTCGAGGGTCTTCAGCGCACGCTCCAGTTCCGGGGCGTCGTGCACTTCCACCAGCACGTCCAGACCAACGTCCTTGGCCACCGAGGCGAGCTCGGCCATGCGCACGTCATCCAGCGCCGAGACGATCAGCAGGATGCAGTCGGCGCCGATGGCGCGGGCTTCCACCACCTGGTACGGGTCGATCAGGAAATCCTTGCGGATCACCGGCAGCTTGCAGGCGGAGCGGGCCGCCTTCAGGTAGGCATCGCTACCGAGGAAGAAGTCGATGTCGGTGAGCACGGACAGGCAGGCGGCGCCGCCTTCTTCGTAGCTGCGGGCGATGTCGGCGGGGTCGAAGTTCTCACGCAGGATGCCCTTGCTCGGCGAAGCCTTCTTCACCTCGGCGATCACCGCCGGCTCGCGACGCTTGGCGCGATCGAGCAGGGCCTTGGCGAATCCACGCGGTGCATCGGCGGCACGCGCCAGCTGCTCCAGCTCGGCGATGCTTACGCGGGTACGGCGTTCGGCGACTTCTTCGGCCTTGCGGGCCAGGATCTTCTGCAGAACCGTCGGCACACTCACTGTGCGTTCTCCTCTCGGTAAACGGCGGTGAAGGCCGCCAACTCTTCCATCTTCTCCCGCGCCAGCCCCGTGTGCAGGGCGTCGTGGGCCAATTGCATGCCTTCGTGCAGGCTGGTGGCGAGGTCAGCCGCATAGAGCGCGGCGCCGGCGTTGAGCACGATCAACTCGGCGGCCTTCTGCCCGGCTTCGGTCTTGCGCCGGCCAAGGGCATCGCGGATCAGCTCCAGCGACTGCTGTGGGCTGTCCACGGTCAGGCCGATCAGGCTCTGGCTCTTGATGCCGAAGTCTTCCGGCTGCACTTCGTATTCGGTTACCACACCGTCTTTCAGTTCGGCAACATGGGTCGGCGCGGCCAGGCTGAACTCGTCCAGGCCATCGCGCGAATGCACCACCAGGATGTGCTCGCTGCCCAGGCGCTTGAGCACCTCGGCCAGCGGGCGGCACAGCGCCTGGCTGAACACGCCGACCACCTGGTGCTTCACGCCAGCCGGGTTGGTCAGCGGGCCGAGCATGTTGAACAGGGTACGCAGGCCCAGCTCGCGGCGCGGTGCGGCGGCGTGCTTCATGGCCTTGTGATGGACCTGGGCGAACATGAAGCCCACGCCCACGGTCTCGATGCAGCGCTTCACCTGGATCGGCTTGAGGTCCAGGTAGATGCCGGCGGCTTCCAGCAGGTCGGCGCTGCCGCTCTTGCCGGAGACCGCACGGTTACCGTGTTTGGCGACCTTGCCACCAGCAGCGGCAACCACGAAGGCCGCCGCCGAGGACACGTTGAAGATGTTGGCGCCATCGCCACCGGTGCCGACCACGTCGACCACGTGCTTGAGGCTGTCCAGCTCGACCTGGTCGGCCAGCTCGCGCATCACCGCCACGGCGCCGACGATCTCGTCGATGGTCTCGCTCTTCATGCGCATGCCCATGAGGAAGGCGCCGATCTGTGCGTCGGTGCACTGCCCGGTCATGATCTCGCGCATGACGTCCTGCATTTCCTCGGTGGTCAGGTCCAGCTGGTTGACCACGCGGCTGAGGGCTTCCTTGATGTTCATGCGCGCACTCCGCCGGTCTGCTTGAGGAAGTTGGCCAGCATCTCGTGGCCCTGCTCGGAAAGGATCGACTCGGGGTGGAACTGCACGCCCTCGACGTTCAGCGTCTTGTGGCGCAGGCCCATGATCTCGTCGACCGAGCCGTCTTCCAGCGCCGTCCAGGCGGTGATCTCCAGGCAGTCGGGCAGCGTCTCGCGCTTGACCACCAGGGAGTGGTAGCGGGTCTGGGTCAGCGGGTTGTTCAGGCCGGCGAAGACGCCCTGGTCCTTGTGGAACACCGGGCTGACCTTGCCGTGCATGACCTGGCGGGCGCGTACCACGTCACCGCCGAAGGCCTGGCCGATGGACTGGTGGCCCAGGCACACTCCCAGCAGCGGCAGCTTGCCGGCGAAGCGCTCGATGACTTCCAGGGAAACACCCGCCTCGTTCGGCGTGCACGGGCCGGGGGAGAGGACGATGCGTTCGGGATTGAGCGCGGCGATCTCGTCGACGCTCAGTTCGTCATTGCGAATGACGTGGATGTCGGCCTTCAACTCGGCGAAGTACTGCACCAGGTTGTAGGTAAAGGAATCGTAGTTATCGATCATCAGCAGCATGTCTGCTCGAACCTCATGATTGCACTGCTTTCGGATCGCGCCATCGTCGACACCCGTTGCGGCCTCGCAGGCTGCGCGAATCTGGCAATTATGCCAGCGGATGGAAGAAATGAACGCGTAAGAAGAGACCGGCGCTATGCCGGGAAAGAAGGAATCAGGCGCGCCAGCGCCAACGGGCGAATGCCTTGAGGAGGGAGGTGATGATGCGGCTGCGGTGGATCACGGTTGCGGTCTCGCCTAGCGATGGCCGAAACAGTAGCCCAAGGCCGGGCGCCAACGCAATACGCACGGCGCCCCTGCCGACGATTCGGTGGTACAGACGGCCTCTGTGCGGACTCTTTACTGGTAGGAGCGAGCAAGCTCGCTCCTACGAAGAGCCAATAAAAAAGCCCCGCCAAAGCGGGGCTTTTCATCGAGCCGGAAACTCAGTCGCGGCCATGCACCTTGGCGGTGTGTTCGGCCAGCGCCACCGCGCGGAACATCGCGCGGCGCTTGTTGATGGTTTCTTCCCACTCCGCCGCCGGCACCGAGTCGGCGACGATGCCGCCGCCAGCCTGCACGTGGAGTTCGCCGTTCTTGATCACCGCAGTGCGGATGGCGATGGCGGTGTCCATGTTGCCGTTCCAGGCCAGGTAGCCCACGGCGCCGCCGTAGACACCACGCTTGACCGGTTCCAGCTCGTCGATGATTTCCATGGCACGGATCTTCGGCGCGCCGGACAGGGTGCCGGCCGGCAGGATGGCGCGCAGCGCGTCCATCGCGCTCATGCCGTCCTTCAGCTGGCCGTTCACGTTGGAGACGATGTGCATCACGTTGGAGTAGCGCTCGATCACCATCTGCTCGGTGACCTTCACGCTGCCGGTCTGCGATACGCGGCCGACGTCATTGCGACCCAGGTCGATGAGCATCAGGTGCTCGGCGATTTCCTTGGCGTCGGACAGCAGGTCTTCTTCCAGCGCGCGGTCGGCTTCCTCGGTCGCACCACGCGGGCGGGTGCCGGCGATGGGGCGCACGGTGACTTCGCCGTCCTCGACGCGTACCAGCACTTCCGGCGAACTGCCGACGACGTGGAAGTCGCCGAAGTTGAAGAAGTACATGTAGGGCGTCGGGTTGAAGCAGCGCAGCGCGCGGTACAGGTCGATCGGTGCGGCTTCGAAGTCGATGGACATGCGCTGCGACGGTACGACCTGCATGCAGTCGCCAGCGAGGATGTATTCCTTGATGGTGCCGACGGCGCGCTCATAGTCCTCGCGGGTGAAGCTGGCGCGGAACTGAGGCTCCGGCGCGTTCACAGCGCTGAAGTCCAGGCCGCGGCGCGGGGTGATCGGCTGGCGCAGGCGCTCCAGCAGTTCTTCCAGCTGGTCCAGGCCCTGGTCGTAGGCGTCGGCCTGCGCCGGGTCGGCGAGGACGATGGCGTGCATCTTGCCGGCGAGGTTGTCGAACACGACCACCGCGTCGGAGACCATCAGCAGGATGTCCGGGTTATTCAGCGGATCGGGGTTCGGGCACTGCGCCAGGCGCTGCTCGACGTAGCGCACGCAGTCATAGCCGAAGTAACCGACCAGGCCGCCATTGAAGCGCGGCAGGCCAGCGATGGTCGGCACGCGGTAGCGCTCCTTGAACTCCTCGACGAAGGCCAGCGGATCGGCACATTCGAAGCTCTCGGTCTCGACGCCATCGACCTTGATGCTCGCCTGGTGGCCGTACACCCGCAGCACGGTGCGGCTGGGCAGGCCGATGATGGAGTAGCGCCCCCACTTCTCGCCGCCCTGCACGGATTCGAGCAGGTAGGTGTTGGGGCCGTCGGCCAGCTTCAGGTAGATCGACAGCGGGGTGTCGAAGTCGGCAAGGGTTTCGCAGGTCAGCGGAATGCGGTTGTAGCCTTCGGCGGCCAGGCGCTGGAATTCTTCGCGGGTCATGATCAGCCTCGTGGAATAAGAGCCTGTTTAGGATCTCGCGAGCTAGAGCGGAACAAGGCGAAATCGCTTGAGAGAGCGGAGTTTACACGCAGTAAATGAGCATCTCGAAAGCGATTTCAACGCAGTGCCGCCGACGCGCAGCAGATAGTAAACGGGCTCTGAGGGGGTAACGGACTTGGGTGCACACACGCCGGGCGTACCGGCCAAAGGATGTCAGGCGCGCCAGCGCCAGCGGGCCAGGGCCTTGATGACTTTCATCCAGAGTGTGTGGGGAGCCGTTTCCACGGTGCTGTCTCGCTGAGCGGGAGTTGAAGCGGAGTCGGGCAACACTATCGCTTTGCCCGAGTCGAAGCAAGGCAGCAGATGGCGCAGGTCGTCGAGCACCAGCGTCGGGGTTTCCTCGGCGATGGGGCGGCCGTGGTTGTAGCCGTAGCTCAGGCCCACGCTGCGCACGCCGGCGGCCTTGGCCGCGAGGATGTCGTTGCGCGAGTCACCGACGAACAGTGCCTGTTCTGCCGACACACCGGCCATCTTCATCACGAACAGCAGCGCGGCCGGGTCGGGCTTCTGCTGTGGCAGGGTGTCGCCACCGATGATCCAGCGGAAGAACTTGCCTAGCTTCATCTCGTCCAGCAGCGGGCCGACGAAGCGCTCGGGCTTGTTGGTGATCAGCGCCAGCTCGACGCCGCGCTTCTTCAGCCACTTCAGGGTCTCGATCACGCCGGGATAGACCACGGTCAGCGCGTGGCTGTCGGCGTAGGCGTCCATGAACAGTTCGAGAGCGCGCTCGGTGTCTTCCTCGCTGACTCCATCGTGTTCGATATCATTGGCCAGGGCACGGCGCACCAGCACGCGGGCACCGTTGCCGACCCAGTGGCGCACCGCGTCCAGGCCGGCCGGCTGACGCCCGAGCGCCAGCAACATCGTGTCCACCGCGGCGGCGAGATCGGGAACCGAATCCACCAGGGTGCCGTCCAGGTCGAACATCACCAGACGCGGCAGCCCGGCGAACGGCAGTTGCGCAGCGCTCATCACTTGCGCGCCTGCGCCAGCTCAGCGTGCATGGCGCGGATGACCTCGGCGTAGTCCGGTGCGTTGAAGATCGCCGAGCCGGCGACGAAGGTGTCGGCGCCCGCAGCGGCGATCTCGCGGATGTTCTTCACGTTCACCCCGCCATCGATCTCCAGACGGATGTCGCGGCCGGAGGCGTCGATCAATGCACGGGCCTCGCGCAGCTTGTCGAGGGTTCCGGGGATGAATTTCTGCCCGCCAAAGCCGGGGTTCACGCTCATCAGCAGGACCATGTCGATCTTGTCCATCACATACTTGAGCGCGTCCAGCGAGGTGGCCGGGTTGAACACCAGGCCGGCCTTGCAACCGCCGTCCTTGATCAGTTGCAGGGAGCGGTCGATGTGCTGCGAGGCTTCCGGGTGGAAGGTGATGTAGGTGGCGCCGGCCTCGATGAAGTCGCCGATGATGCGGTCCACCGGGGAGACCATCAGGTGCACGTCGATGGGAGCGGTGACGCCGTACTTGCGCAGGGCCGTGCAGACCATCGGGCCGATCGTGAGGTTCGGCACATAGTGGTTGTCCATCACGTCGAAGTGAACGATGTCGGCGCCGGCAGCGAGCACCTTGTCCACATCCTCACCCAGGCGGGCGAAGTCGGCGGAGAGGATCGACGGAGCGATGGCGTAGGGTTGCATGGCGCACCTCTGTGGGCAAAATCACGGATGGCGCGCATTGTAGCCGCTCGGGCGGCTCGAAGGGGATTGGACCGATGGCCGATACCGGAAGTGCGGGAGGAGCGGAAAAAAAATCGCGGATCGATCCCGCCGCCGTGGGTGAGCATGGCGACGGAACCGTCCGCGAAATACTGTGGATCAGGAAGTCGGTGCGGTACGCATCTTCTCGCTGCGGCCGCGCAGCCACTCGAGGGTCAGCAGGAGCAGGACGGAGAAGCCGATCAGCAGGGTCGCCGCGGCGGCGATGGTCGGGCTGAGGTTCTCACGGATACCGCTGAACATCTGGCGCGGCAGGGTCGCTTGCTCGGGACCGGCGAGGAACAGGGTCACCACCACTTCGTCGAAGGAGGTGGCGAAGGCGAACAGCGCACCGGAGATCACCCCGGGTGCGATCAGCGGCAGGGTGACCTTGAAGAAGGTCAACACCGGCGGCGCACCCAGACTGGCGGCAGCTCGCACCAGGTTGTAGTTGAAGCCCTGCAGGGTCGCCGACACGGTGATGATGACGAAGGGCACGCCGAGTACCGAGTGGACGATGATCAGCGAAATGTAGCTGTTGCCCAGGCCCAGCGGCGCGAAGAACAGGTAGCTGGCCACACCGATGATCACCACCGGCACCACCATCGGCGAGATCACCAGACTCATGATCAGCGCCTTGCCGCGGAAGTCACCGCGGGTCAGGCCGATGGACGCCAGGGTGCCGAAGACCATGGCCAGCACGGTGGCCGCCGGAGCGACGATCATGCTGTTGGTCAGCGAGCGCATCCACTCGGCGGAGCCGAAGAAGTCGGCGTACCAGCGCAGGGAGAAGCCCTGCAGCGGGTAGACCAGGAAAGTGCCGGAGTTGAACGACAGCGGCACGATCACCAGGACCGGCAACACCAGGAACAGCAGCACCAGGCCGCAGAGAGTGCGCAGGGTGTAGAACCACACGCGCTCGACCGGGGACATGTAAGGACTCAGCATCTTCTTATTCTCCTCAGCCCAGACGCAGGCGGCTTGCGCCCACCAGCCAGCCGTAGATCACGTAGAGCACCAGGGTGGCGAACAGCAGCAGGCCGCCCAGGGCCGTGGCCATGCCCCAGTTGATGGTGGTGTTGGTGTAGAAGGCGACGAAGTAGCTGACCATCTGGTCGTTCGGGCTGCCCAGCAGGGCCGGGGTGATGTAGTAGCCGATCGACAGAATGAACACCAGCAGGCAACCGGCGCCGACACCGGCCACGGTCTGCGGGAAGTAGACCTTCCAGAAGCTGGAGAACGGGTGGCAGCCCAGGGAGATGGCGGCACGCATGTAGCTCGGCGAAATGCCCTTCATCACGCTGTAGATCGGCAGGATCATGAACGGCAGCATGATGTGCACCATGGAGATGTACACGCCGGTGCGGTTGAACACCAGCTGCAGGGGCTGGTCGATCAGGCCCATCTTCAGCAGTGCGCCGTTGATCAGGCCGCCCGACTGGAGCAGCACGATCCACGCGGCGACGCGCACCAGGATCGAGGTCCAGAACGGCAGCAGCACCAGGATCATCAGCAGGTTGGACTTGCGGGTCGGCAGGATCGCCAGCAGGTAGGCCAGCGGATAGGCCAGCAGCAGGCAGATCACGGTGATCACCGCGCCCATCCAGAAGGTACGGGCGAAGATGTCCAGATAGATCGACTGGTCGGGCGTGGCACGGGCGATTTCGCCCAGGTCATCGATGCGGTGATCGAGGGCCGCCAGCAGGTAGTAGGGGGTGACGTGGCTGGCGTTACGGCGGATCGCCTGCCAGTAGGCCGGATCGCCCCAGCGCTCGTCGAGGCCTTCCATCGCGTCCTTGTACGACGCCGGCTGCTCCTTGAACGGCAGTGCGCGGGCGGTCTTGGACAGCAGGCTGCGGTAGCCGGCCAGCTCCATGTTCAGGCGTTTGGAGAGGTCACCGAGAGTCTGGTTCTTGCGCGCGGCGAGCAGGTCTTCGCTCAGCGCCTTGTACACCGCATCCGAAGGCAGCGACTTGCCGTCCCACTCGGAAATGGCGTTGACGGTCAACGGCATCGCGCCGACGACCTCGGGGTTGTTCACGCTCTTGTAGAGCAGCGCCGCGATGGGCACCAGGAAGGTCAGCAGGAGGAAGACCAGCAGCGGCAGGATCAGTGCCTGGGACTTCAGACGGTTCATCCGCTCCGCACGCGCCAGGCGCTGCTTGAGGGTGGTGGTGCCGGCGACCTCGTTCAAGGACACTGCGGTGGCCATAGCGAACTCCGGTAAAACAGGCCGCCCGGGAGCGGCCAAGGTGTGGTGTCAGGAGGAGCCGCCGCGAGGGGGCGGCGGTTCCGGTCCGCCGCGGCTCGGGCGGCCGCGGCGGTTTGGCACTGCTACTTGCTTAGCTTACTTAGCAGCCCAGGCGTTGAAGCGCTGCTCCAGCTGCTCGCCGTAGTCAGCCCAGAAGGTCACGTCCATGCCCACCTGGCCCTGCATGTTTTCCGGGGTGGTCGGCATGTTGTGCAGCAGCTCCTTGCCCAACAGCGGCACGGTGTTCTTGTTCACCGGACCATAGGCGATGTTCTCGGCGTAGATCTTCTGCTGTTCGGGTTTGACCGAGAAGGCGATGAACTTGAGGCTCTCGTCGACCTTCTTGGCGCCTTTCGGGATCGCCCAGGCGTCGAAGTCGTAGATGCCACCGTTCCAGACGATCTTCAGGTTGCTCTCCTTCTGCACGGCGGCGATGCGGCCGTTGTAGGCGGAGCTCATGACCACGTCGCCGGAGGCGAGGTACTGCGGCGGCTGGGCGCCGGCTTCCCACCACTGGATGCTCGGTTTGATCTCGTCGAGTTTCTTGAAGGCGCGGTCCTGGCCTTCTTTGGTGGCCAGGACCTTGTAGACGTCCTTGGGCGCGACGCCGTCGGCCATCAGGGCGAATTCCAGGGTGTACTTGGCGCCCTTGCGCAGGCCGCGCTTGCCCGGGAATTTCTTGGTGTCCCAGAAATCGGCCCAGCTGGTCGGGGCGGTCTTCAGTTTGTCGGCGTTATAAGCCAGGACGGTGGACCACACGAAGAAGCCGACGCCGCAGTTGCTCACGGCGCCCGGTACATAGTCGTCGGCCTTGCCGAGGATGGCCGGGTCGATGGTTTCGAACAGGCCTTCGTCACAGCCACGGGCCAGTTCCGGCGATTCCACTTCCACCAGGTCCCAGGAGACGCTGTTGGTGTCGACCATGGCCTTCACCTTGGCCATCTCGCCGTTGTACTCGCCAGCGACGATCTTGTCGCCGGTGCTCTTTTCGTAGGGGCCGTAGAACGCTTTCACCTGGGCGTTCTTGTTGGCACCGCCGAAGGACACCACCGTCAGGTCGGCTGCCATCGACTGGGCCGCGCAGGCCAGGCCGATGCTCAGCGCTGCGAGCTTCAAGCCCGCTGCTTTCAGGGACTTCGACATTATTGTTCTCTCCACAGTGTGCAGGTTTGTTTTTCTTGGATGCATCAGGCCCGGGAGTGGCCAGGCCTTGGTGTCACGCCGCCGACAGCGGATCGAGCGCGCGGACGTGCTCGACGGCCCAACCCAGCGGTACTACGTCGCCAACACCCAGCGCGGGATCGAGCTCGGCGATCGGCTGCTTGACGAAGAAATCGGTACGGCCGCAAACCTCCAGGCGGATGCGCACGTGGTCGCCCAGGTAGATGAACTCGGCGACGCGGCCGGAGAAACGGTTCACGCAGTTTTCGCTGTGACCGTTCAGGCGCACGCGCTCGGGGCGGATCGACAGGCTGACGGTGTCACCGACATTGCCGACGTTGACCGCCAGCGCCTCGACCTTCTCGCCACGGGCCAGGCCCACGGTGCAGCGGTCGCCGTTGCGCGCCTGCAGCTGGCCGGCGATACGGTTGTTCTCGCCGATGAAGTTGGCGACGAAGGAGTTGCGCGGGTGCTCATAGAGCTCAGCCGGCGGAGCGATCTGCTGGATCTCGCCCTGGTGGAACACGGCCACGCGGTCGGACATGGTCAGGGCTTCGCCCTGGTCGTGGGTCACGTAGACCACGGTCACGCCCAGGCGCTGGTGGATGTGCTTGATCTCCATCTGCATGTGCTCGCGCAGTTGCTTGTCGAGCGCACCCAGGGGTTCGTCCATCAGCACCAGTTGCGGCTCGAAGACCAGCGCGCGGGCCAGGGCCACACGCTGCTGCTGGCCACCGGAGAGCTGGGCGGGATAACGACCGGCGAAGCTGTCGAGCTGGACCATGGACAGGGCGCGCTTCACGCGCTCGCTGACATCGGTCTTGCTCATGCCGCGCACGGACAGCGGGAACGCCAGGTTCTCGGCCACGGTCATGTGCGGGAACAGGGCATAGTTCTGGAACACCATGCCGATGTCGCGCTTGTGCGGGGGGACGTTGTTGATGGCGCGGCCGGCGAGCTGGATTTCACCGGCGGTAGGAGTTTCGAAACCGGCCAGCATCATCAGGCTGGTGGTCTTGCCGGAACCGGAAGGCCCCAGCAGTGTCAGGAATTCGCCTTTGCGAATGTCCAGATTGAGGTCCTTCACGATGAGGGATTCGCCGTCGTAGCTCTTCTGAACGCCACGGAAGCTGACCAGTACATCGTTTGCCTGATTCTCGGCCATAACCGCACCTTTGTTTTTTTGTAAATGCCGTTGATCTCAAGCCTAGAGAAGCTGGACCTGCGCGCAAATCGGGCGGTATGAGAGATTGCTATAAGGCTTAGAGAGGATGCTTTGTAGGGCGATCCCTACAAAGCATGGGGATATGCGTTGCCGGCCAGAGCTGGGCCGGCAACCGCTTCGTCAGCGCTTGGCCCAGGCCTGGAAGCGCTTCTCCAGCGCATCGCCGTGCTCGGCCCAGAACGCCACGTTCATGCCCACGGCATTGGCGATGTTCTGCGGCGCGGTGGGCAGGTTGGCGGCGACGTCCGGCGCCAGCAGTTCCACCGCCTTGCGGTTGGTCGGGCCGTAGGAAATGTTCTCGGCGAAGGCCTTCTGCTGCGGCGGCTGGCTGGCGAAGTGGACGAACTGCTCGGCCAGCTCCTTCTTGAACACGCCCGAGGGCAGCGCCCAGAAGTCGAAGTCGTAGATGCCGCCGGCCCAGACCATGCGGAAGCCTTTCTGATCCTTCTGCGCGGCGGCGATCCGGCCGTTATAGGCGGAGCTCATCACCACGGTGCCGTCGGCGAGATCGCGCACCGGGTCCTGGCCGGACTTCCACCAGTTGATGTTCGGCTTGAGCTCATCGAGCTTGCGGAAGGCGCGGTCGACGCCCTCGCCAGTGGCGAGCACCTTGTAGACGTCCTTGGGCGCGACGCCGTCGGCCATCAGGGCGAATTCCAGGCTGTACTTGGCGCCCCAGCGCAGGCCGCGCTTGCCGGGATACTTCTTCACGTCCCAGAAGTCCGCCCAGCTGCTGGGCGTGCCCTGGACCTTGTTCTGGTTGTAGGCCAGCAGGGTGGTCCAGACGAAGATGCCGACGCCGCAGGGCTGCACCGCGCCGGGGACGAAGTCGGCGGCATTGCCGACCGTCTTGGCGTCGAGCTTCATGAACAGCCCTTCCTCGCAGCCACGGGCGAGTTCGGGGGCCTCGACTTCCACCACATCCCAGGACACATGGCTGATCTCCACCATGCGCTTGAGCTTGGCCAGGTCGCCGTTGTAGGAGCCGTGCACGACCGCCGTATCGGTCGCCGTCTTGAAGGGTTTGTAGAAGGCCGCCTCCTGGGCTTCCTTGTTGGCGCCGCCAAAGGAAATCACCGTGACATAGTCCGCCAGCGCCGGCAGCGCGACGCTTCCCAGCAGGCCGAACAGCAGCCCTCCCCTTACCGCTCGCAACATCGTCTTCTCCTTATTCTCACGACGTACCGCATGAAGCGGGCAATCATTCCCTGCCTCACGTCCGCTAGATAGACGGCTTCTTACAGAAATCGGACACGTCGCACAGAGTGAGGGGAAAATTCAGCGAGCCAACTGTCACAGATCAAACGACGGCACAGGCCCGTTCAGAGGAGCTTGTGCTCCATGGCGTAGCGCACCAGGTCCGCCACCGAGTTGGCGTTGAGCTTCTGCATCAGCCGCGCCTTGTGGGTGCTGATGGTCTTGCTGCTGACCGCCAGTTGCTGGGCGATCTCGTTGACGCCTTCACCGTGCACCAGGCGCTCGAACACCGAGAACTCACGCTCGGAGAGCAGCGCGTGGGGCGGCCGCGAATCGGTCAGGCCGACCTCGAAGACCATGCGGTCGGCCAGGTCCGGATCGATGTAGCGGCCACCGCTGGCGATCTTGCGGATCGCCGTGAGCAGCAGCGCCGGGTCGCTGTCCTTGGTGGCATAACCGGCGGCGCCGGCTTTCAGCGCGCGGGCGACCATCTGCACTTCGTCGTGCATCGACAGCATCAGGATCGCCGGCGGATTGTTCAGCGCGCGGATCCGCGGGATGGCTTCCAGGCCGTTGACGCCGGGCATGGAGATGTCCAGCAGGACCACTTCACAGGGGGTCTGGCGCAGGGTTTCGAGCAGCTGTTCACCGTTGGTGGCTTCACCCACCACCTGCAGGTCCTTGGCCATGCCGATCAACTGCTTGATGCCCTCGCGCACGATCGTATGGTCTTCCGCCACCAGCACTCGAATCACCGCCACTCCTCCCGTTCGTTGTCATTGTCATCAGGGTTGTCACTGTCCAGGGGCACCCGGATCCACAACGTGGTGCCCTCGCCCGGCTGGCTGTCGATCTGCAGCGTGCCGCCGAACATCAGCACCCGCTCGCGCATTCCCACCAGACCGAAGGATACGCCCTGGCGCGTGGCGCCCGGATCGAAGCCCACGCCATCGTCAGCGACACGCAGGCACAGCGCCTCGCCCTCGACACTCAATTGCAGCTCCACAGTATGCGCCTGGGCATGGCGCATGACATTGGTCAGCGCCTCCTGGAGGATGCGGAACAGGCCGATGGCCTTGGCATCCGACAGCTCCGGCGGATTCTCCGGCACCTGCACCAGACAGGGGATATGCGTGCGCGCCTCGAAGCGTCGCGCCTGCCATTCCACCGCCGAGCCGATGCCGGCGTCGAGGATTGGCGGACGTAGCGCCGTGGCCACATCGCGCACCAGCTGGAACAGCTGGGCGATCAGGCGCTTCATGTTATCCAGGCGCTCGCGCAGGCCGCCGTCCAGCTCGCCATAGGCCAGCTCGCACATCGAGGTTTCCAGCTTGAGCACGGTGAGTACCTGGCCCAGTTCATCGTGCACTTCGCGGGCGATCCGTGCCTTCTCCTCCTCCCGCACGCTTTCCAGGTGCGCGGACAACTCGCGCAGCTGCGCGCGGGACTCGCCCAGTTCGAGCTCGATCTGCTTGTTCTCGGTGATGTCCCAGACCACGCCGTCCCAGGCCAGGCGGCCATCGTCCAGGGGCCGCACCGTGGCCTTGATGTCCACCCAGCGCGGCTCATGGCTGCGGGTGAGGATGCGCCCCTGCCAGTGCCAGTTGCTGCCGCTTGCCACGGCCTGCAGCTGGCTGGCGAGATAACTCTCGCGCTCGGACGGCACCACCAGCCCCATGATCCCCAGGCCGCTCTCGCGCAGGTAGCCGGGCGAGTAACCGAGCGAGGTCTCGCTGCCACCCGTAATGAAGCTGATGTAGGCGAAATCGGAGTCATCGTCCGGCGCGTTGGGCTCCAGGCGGAACACCAGCCCCGGGACGTTGGCGGCGATGCCCTGCAGGCGCGCCTCGCTTTCCTCCAGCGCGGCGCGGGCGCGGCGGCGCTCAGTGACGTCGTTGAGGAACACCAGCAGGTATTCGGAATCGCCGAAGCGCAGGAAGCTCAGCGAGACATCCGCCGGCAGCCACTGGCCGTCGGCGCGCAGGCATTGGGTCTCGAAGCTGAGCGGCGCCTCGTCGGCATTGCGTGCGCGGCGCCAGAGGTTGAGCCAGCGGTCCATGTCCAGCGTCGGTTCCAGGTCCGCCAACGGGCGATCGACCACGGCGCCCGGCAGATAACCGAGCATTTCCTCGGCGGCGCGGTTGGCGTAGCGCACATGGCTGTCCCAGTTGACCCAGAGAATGCCCACGGTGCTGCTGTCGATGGCGAACTGGGTCAGACGCAGCGCCTGCTCGGCCGCCTGACGCAACTCGATATCACTCCGCGCAGCGAGCAGGCGCGCCTCCAGCACCCGCTGCTGGCGGCGCTGCAACAGCAGCGCCGTGACGGCGCAGGCCAGCAGCAGGCCGAGCAGGATGCAGAGGTTCTGCCAGAAGCCGGGCGAGGAGCCCAGGCGCGGATAGGTCGGTTGCAACCAGCGTTCGTGGAGCTGGTCCAGGTCCTTGGCCGGCACCGTGCGCAGGGCCGCATCGATGATCGACGCCAGCTCCGGCAGGTCGCGGCGGGTCGCGACGCGCAGCAGTTGCGGATAGCCGATGTCGGCCACCACGGAAAGGCCGGTGAACTCGGTCTCGCGGGTAAGGCGTGCCAGCTGCGCCTCGTCGATGACCGCATAGTTGGCTTCGCGACCAAGCACCTTGCGCAGCGCTTCGCGGTCACTGTCGACCACCTGCAGCATCAGGCTCGAGTAGGTGCCGCGCAGGTAACCGACCACCGGCCCCGGACCGCGCACAGCAACGGACTCGCCCAGGTCGAGCGAATCCAGCTCCACCGAGGTGCCGCTGAGTCGATCGCCCACCACCAGACGCGGCACGCGCAGGTAGGGATCGGAGAACAGCCAGTCGCGCAACGAGGCCGGCGTCTGACTGATGCCGGGCGCCAGGTCGATCTCCCCGGCGCGCACCGCTCGTTCCAGGGCGGCCTGATCCGGGTAGGTGCGCCACTGCAGGGTTACGCCCATGGATTTGGCCAGCCACTCCAGCAGCTCGACGTTGGCGCCGGATAGCTGCTGCAGGCGACGGTCCTGCTGCACATAGGGCGCCTCCAGCAGCGCGCCGACGCGCAGCTGCGGGTGCCCGGCAAGCCAGGCGCGCTGCGCCTCGTCCAGCGCCAGGGGCGCAGCCGGGGATTCCGCCAGGGCCAGCAACGGCAGGCAGCACAGCCAGAGCAGACAGGCTTTCCAGAACAGACGACTCATGCCGACAACACCCCAGGATTCGATCGCGCCACCAAACAGCCGCCATACCTTACAGCAACCCCGGTGGAACCCGGCATGGCCTGCGCCTGACAAACCCAATAACAGCCGCTAGGCTGGCCGCACTCGCGCCAGCCCTGGACATGGATATCGCCGATGCCGCACCTGCCTCGCCCTACTCTGCTCGCCCTTTGCCTGTCGCTCGGCCTGTCGCCGGCCTGGGCCGGAGAGGCCAAACCCGCCGCCCGGGAAAAGCCAGCGGCCGCGCCGGTGGTGCGGCCGCAGGTCAGCGAACGCAGCCAGGACGATGCCAGCGGCCTGGAGCGGCAGTTGCCGGAACATGAACGGCAGATGCTGCAAGCGGGTGACGAGAGCTTCCTCGCCCTCTGGCTGCCGGCCAATACCGCAGAAGCCGAAGGCGTGGTGATCCTGATTCCCGGCGATGGCGAAAGCGCCGACTGGCCCGTCGCCATAGGCCCGCTGCGGCGCAAGCTGCCCGACGCCGGCTGGCAGAGCCTCAGCGTGACCCTGCCCGACCCGCAAAGCACCGCCCCGGTAACCCGCCCTGCCGAGTCGGCGGACAAGGCCAGCGCCGACACCGATGCCTCCGCCGCCGACAGCGCCAGCAAACCGCCAGTGACCGGCAGCGCGGGCAATGCGACGCCCACTCCGGAAAGCACCGGCGAAGCCGGCAGCGCCGAACCGGCCCAGACCAACCCGACAGACGCCACGCCGACCCCCACCGATCCGGCGGCGCTGCGCAAGGCGCACGCCGAACGGGTGCTGGCGCGCATCCAGGCGGCGGTCGACCTGGCCGAGCAGCGCAAACCCAGGACCATCGTCCTGCTGGGGCACGGCACCGGCGCCTACTGGGCCACCCGTTACCTGGGCGAACGCACGCCTGCCGACATCAAGAACCTGCTGCTGGTGGCGCCCGAGATGCCCCGCGACTTCCAGCCGTCGCTGGAAGACACGGTGCCCCTGCTCAGCCTCGCCACCGGGGACTTCTACTACAAGGGCAAAGCCGTCG
The DNA here is from genome assembly GCF_009189165.1 of Pseudomonas sp. SCB32. Taxonomy (NCBI): domain Bacteria; kingdom Pseudomonadati; phylum Pseudomonadota; class Gammaproteobacteria; order Pseudomonadales; family Pseudomonadaceae; genus Pseudomonas; species Pseudomonas sp. SCB32. The sequence goes on along the minus strand of NZ_CP045118.1, from coordinate 622,125 downwards.
ACCGCGACTCCGCGCAACGGCGCCTGCAGGCCAGCAAGCGGCAGAAGTCGCCGAACTACATCCAGATCGGGATGAACGCCCTGCCCGCCGACCTAACCACCGAGCAGGAACAGCTCTACCGCCGGATTCGCGGCTGGTTGTCGATGCACCTGGAGCCGGTCGGGCAACCCGATTAACGGAAGCCGCGCCGCTGCCGCACCAGCAGGTAGGCGGCCTGGATCTCGCGGGTCTTCTCGGTGGCGGCGACGATGCGCTCGGGGCTGGCGCCCAGGCCCTCGAGCTTGTCCGGGTGGTTCTGGCTGATCAGCTTGCGGTAAGCGCGCTTGATCGCCTCCGGCTCGCTGTCCATGGTCACCCCCAGCACGCGCAATGCGTGGGTATAGGATTCGCGCGGCGTCACCGGCGGCTTCGGTCGCTCCGTGCCTGCGGCCAGGGCCTGGATGCGGGCACGCGGGAGCCCGAGCCAGTCGCCCCATTGCAGAATCAGATGCTTCTCCGCGGACCCCGGCGCACCCGCCGCCCAGGCCATGCGCCAGCAGGCCAGCAGCAAGCCTTCAGCGGTCGCTTCATGGCCGCGTCGCTGACGCAGGCCGATTTCCAGCAACTCGCCACCGCTCTTGCCACGCCCGAAGGCCTCGATGGCCTGGCGGCGCGCACTGTCATCCAGTTGCAGGCGCAGCATTTCCGCCCGCGCCTGTTGGATGTGCGCGTCATGCACGCGGCCCCGGCTCTTGGCCAGGCGGCCGAGCAGGAGGAACAGCAGCTCGCGGTCGCCAACCTGTGGGCCTCCGCGCAACTGCTCCAGCAACCCGCGCCAGGAACGTACCTTCAGGCGACGATCGAGCACCTGGCCGAGCAGCCCGCCGAGCAGGGCCCCGGGGATACTCGCCAGTGCCCAGCCAGCGATCAGGCCCAGCAATGTGCCCGGCCAGAACACCTCAGCCCTCCGCCAACTGGCGTTCGACGTCGGCCAGACGCTCATGGGTGCCGACATCGACCCAGCGGCCAGCATGCCGCACGCCACTCACGCGGCCGGCCTCCATCGCCTGGCGCAACAGCGGCGCCAGCTTGAAGGCACCGGGTTCGCAGCCGTCGAACAGCGCGGGATGCAGGACGGCGATGCCGCTGTAGGTCAGGCTCGGCTCGCCTACGCGGTAATCGCTCACCCGGCCCTCGCGCAGGCAGAAATCGCCGCGCGTGTGATGGTCGGGATTATCCACCAACACCAGGTGCGCCAGGTCGCCTTCGGCCAGCGCGCCGTGCAGGCCCGCGTAATCGAAGTCGGTCCAGATGTCGCCGTTGGCGATGACGAAGGCGTCATCCCCCAGCAGCGGCAGCGCCTTGAAGATGCCGCCGCCGGTTTCCAGTGGCTCACCTTCTGGCGAATAGCGGATGTTCACGTCGAACTGCGCGCCATCGCCCAGGTAATCCTCGATCTGCTGGCCGAGCCAAGCGTGATTGATCACCAATTGATCGAAACCGGCCCGGCGCAACGCCTGCAGCTGATACTCGATCAGTGGCACGCCGCCAGCGCGCACCAGCGGCTTGGGGGTGTGCAGTGTCAACGGGCGCAGGCGTTCGCCCTTGCCCGCGGCGAGGATCATGGCCTTCATGCGGGATGCGTCTCGTCTTTGGGCAGGCTCGCCAGTAGCGCGGCGAGGTCGGCCAGCTCGGGACGACGGGCGATGACGCTCTCCAGATAACGGAAGAAGCGCGGCACGTCGCCCAGGTAGCGCGGCTTGCCGTCGCGGTGGCAGATGCGGGCAAAGATGCCGATCACCTTGAGGTGGCGCTGCGCCCCCATCAGGTCGCTGGCACGCAGGAAGTCCTCGAAGCGCTCCGGCAGCGGAATGCCGGCGGCCTGCGCCTTGCGCCAATAGCGCGACAGGCCGTCATGCACGCGTGGCTCCGGCCAGCTGAGGAAGGCGTCCTTGTAGAGGCAGGTCACGTCATAGGTGACCGGGCCGAAGACGGCGTCCTGGAAATCCAGTACCCCCGGATTCGGCTCGCTGAGCATCAGGTTGCGCGGCATGTAGTCACGGTGCACCAGCACGCGTGGCTGCTCCAGCGCGCTACGCACCAGCAGGTCGCAGGTGCGCTGCCAGGCGGCCAGTTGCTCACCCTCCAGCGTTACGCCCAGGTGGCGTTGCAGGTACCAGTCGGGGAACAGCTGCAGCTCGCGGCGCAGCAGGGCTTCGTCATAGGCCGGCAGGCGTTCGGCAACGTCCACCTGCTGGAAGGCCACCAGGGCATCGAGCGCCGGTTCGAACAGCTCCTCGGCATTTTGCGGGTTGAGCACGTCGAGGTAGGTCTGGCGACCGAGATCGCTGAGCAGCAGGAAGCCTTGCTCGACATCCTGGGCCAGGATCCTCGGCACGTGCACGCCGGCCTCGGCCAGCAGACCGGCCACCTTGACGAAGGGGCGGCAATCTTCCTGGGGCGGCGGCGCATCCATCACGATCAGGCTGCGGCCATCGCCCTGCCAGCGGAAATAGCGGCGGAAACTGGCATCGCTGCTGGCCGGCGTCAGGCTCGCTTCGGGCACTGGGCCCCAACCTTCGGCATTGAACACAGCGGGCAAACTCAAGTCCAACCAGCGGGTCATCTGCTGGTAACGGGCATCCTGTGACATCTTCTGGGGTTCTCCACGGCCCTAGCCGTTGCGCGGGTCATGCTTTATTATCCAGCATCTTTTTGAGCCCATCGAGTGGCTCGCGGTCCTGAGCGGGCCGATGGCTCGCAGGAAGCCCGGATTAACAAGATGGCAGTGAATTTCCCCGTGTTCCGTAGAAAATTCCCCTTACTGGTGACCGGTGGCCTGCTGGCTATTCAGCCGCTCGCCTCTGTGACCGCGGCACCCGGTGAGCAGTTCGCCTGCCAACCTTCGGCCTCCGGCTCCTGGAACTGCGCACCGCAGGAGAGCGCCACCAGCGTTCCGCGTCCGCAGCACAGCGCCACTGCGGTGAGCGCTGGCGGCAGCGCCGCCGCTGCCACCAAGGGCGAGACGTCCGGCAGCAGCTCCGTTACCAGCGCCGAAGAACCCAAGCAACTGGTCACCCAGTCCGGCGGCCGCGGCCTGAAGTCGCGCAGCAGCGACTACAGCCACCTCGACTGGGTTCCACGCGACAAGCTGACCGCCGCCCAGCTGGCGGAGATGGGTCCGTACTGTGGCGGCGAATACGTCGAGCCAGTGCGGCCGGGCATGAACGACAAGACGCCGAACGACGAGGCGCCGACCTACGTTTCGGCCAAGGTGTCGCGCTACGAGCAGGAAAAGCAGATCGCCACCCTCGCGGGTAACGTGGTCCTGCGCCAGGGCAGCATGCAGGTGGAGGCTGACGAAGCCAACCTGCACCAGTCCGAGAACCGTGGCGAGCTGGTCGGCAACGTCAAGCTGCGCGACAACGGCGCGCTGATCGTCGGCGACCATGCCGACCTGCAGCTGGACAACGGCGCAGCGAAGATCGACAACGCCGAATACGTCATGCACAAGGCCCAGGTGCGCGGCAGCGCGCTGTACGCCAAGCGCCAGGAAGACGCGATCATCCGCCTCAAGGATGGCACCTACACCCGCTGCGAACCCAGCAGCAACGCCTGGGTCCTCAAGGGCAACAACATCAAGCTGGACCCGGCTACCGGCTTCGGCACCGCGACCAACGCGACCCTGCGGGTGAAGGACATTCCAGTGTTCTACACCCCGTACATCTATTTCCCGATCGACAACCGCCGCCAATCCGGCTTCCTGGCACCGTCGTTCGGCACCACCACCAATACCGGCTTCACCCTGACCACGCCGTACTACTTCAACCTGGCGCCGAACTACGACGCCACGTTGTACCCGCGGTACATGGCCAAGCGCGGCCTGCTGATGGAAGGCGAGGCCCGCTACCTGACCCACAGCAGCGAAGGCCAGTTCAACGCGGCCTACCTGAACGACAAGGACACCGACAAGCAGGACTTCCCGCACTACACCGACACCCGTTGGCTGTACGGCTGGAAGAACGTCAGCGGCTTGGATTCGCGCGTGCTGGCGCAGGTGGACTACACCCGCATCAGCGACCCGTACTACTTCCAGGACCTGGACACCAACCTGGGTCTTGGTTCGCCGACCTACGTGAACCAGCAGGGCTCGCTGACCTATCGCGGCGACAGCTACACCGCGCGCCTGAATGCCCAGGCCTACCAGCTGGCGACCGTGACCGACGTAACGCCGTACAACCGCCTGCCGCAACTCACCCTGGACGGCAAGCTGCCGTTCAATCCGGGCGGAGCGAACTTCACCTACGGTACTGAACTGGTTCGTTTCGATCGCAGCCTGGATGAAGGCTATTACATCCTGGACCCGGAAAACCCGGTCCAGTATCCACGTCAGGACAACTCCATCCAGGGCCTGGCCCGTGCCACCGGTGATCGCTTCCATGCGGAGCCGGGTATCAGCCTGCCGATGAACCGCAGCTGGGGCTACATGACCCCGACGGTCAAGGGCTTGTATACCAAGTACGACCTGGATCTTGATGGCACCGGCAAGGCTCAGCTCGCCAACCCCCAGATAAACTACGGCGACGTCACCTACGAGAGCAGCCCGGATCGCGCGCTGACGCTGGCCAAGCTGGACAGCGGCCTGTACTTCGACCGCGACACCAGCTTCGGCGGCACCAAGTTCCGCCAGACCCTGGAACCGCGCGCGATGTACCTGTACGTGCCGTACAAGAACCAGGACAACCTGCCGACCTTCGACACGGGCGAGTTCACCTTCAGCTACGACTCGCTGTGGCGTGAGAACCGCTTCACCGGCAAGGACCGCATCGGCGACGCCAACCAGTTGTCCCTCGGCCTGGGCTCGCGCTTCATCGAGGACAACGGTTTCGAGCGCGCCTATATCGCTGCCGGCCAGATCTACTACTTCAGCGATCGCCGCGTACAGCTGCCCGGCCTGACCGATACCTATATCACTAATTACAACGCAGCCAACCCGAATACCCCGGTCAATAACGCCGACGCCGACACCTGGCGCTCGCCGTACGCGCTGACCGGCATCTACCGCTTCAACCATGACTGGTACGCCAGCTCGGACTACAACTGGAACCCGAACACGCACCATACCGACAACGGTAACTTGATGTTCCACTACCAGCCCGAAGCCGATCCACGCAAGGTGCTGAACGCGGGTTACCGCTATCGTGCGGACACCAAGAGCTACAACCCCAACACCGGGCAGTTCCAGTACAACAGCGACCAGTACAAGATCAACCAGCATGACTTCTCGTTCATCTGGCCGGTACTGCCGCAATGGGCCGCCATCGGTCGCTGGCAGTTCGACTACAGCCAGAGCCGCACACTGGAAGCCCTCAGTGGCTTCGAGTACGACAGTTGCTGCTGGAAGCTGCGTCTGGTCAATCGCTACTGGGTCAACTACGACGACGAGAACGTTATTTCTTCGACGTCTACAGCCGACCGCGGTGTGTTCCTGCAAATCATCTTGAAAGGCCTTGGCGGCGTGGTTGGCAACCAGGTGGAAGGCTTCCTCGACCAAGGTATCCAGGGTTATCGTCAACGTGAAGACAATGCTATGTAAGGCCCTGCGCCCGCTGATGCTGGGCGCGCTGTTGGCAAGTTCCATCGTGCATGCCGAAGTGGTCCCGCTGGACCGTGTAGTCGCCATCGTCGACAACGACGTGGTGATGCAGAGCCAGCTTGACCAGCGCCTGCGCGAAGTTCGTGCAACCATCCAGAAGCGCGGCGCGCCGCTGCCGCCGGAACATGTTCTGACCCAGCAGGTGCTCGAGCGCCTGATCATCGAGAACATCCAGCTGCAGATCGGCGACCGCTCCGGCATCCGCATCACCGATGAGGAGCTGAACCAGGCCATGGGCACCATTGCCCAGCGCAACAACATGAGCCTGGATCAGTTCCGCGCCGCCCTCGCCCACGACGGTCTGTCCTACGACGACGCCCGCGAGCAGGTGCGCCGCGAGATGGTCATCAGCCGCGTGCGCCAGCGCCGCGTCGCCGAGCGCATCCAGGTCAGCGAGCAGGAAGTACAGAACTTCCTCGCCTCCGACATGGGTAAGATCCAGCTCTCCGAAGAGTACCGACTGGCCAACATCCTGATCCCGGTGCCCGATGGCGCCTCGCCGGAAACCGTGCAGGCCGCCGGCCGCCAGGCCCAGGAGATGTACCAGCAGCTCAAGCAGGGCGCGGACTTCAACCAGCTTGCGGTGTCCCGCTCGGCTGGCGACAACGCCCTCGAAGGCGGCGAGATCGGCTGGCGCAAGGCCGCCCAGCTGCCCTCCCCGTTCGACAGCATGATCGGCAGCCTCTCCGTGGGCGACGTGACCGAGCCGGTTCGCACTCCGGGCGGCTACATCATCCTCAAGCTGGAAGAGAAGCGTGGCGGCAGCAAGATGCTGCGTGACGAGGTTCATGTCCGTCACATCCTGCTCAAGCCCAGCGAAATCCGCAGCGACGAAGAAACCCATCGTCTGGCCGAGAAGCTCTACGAGCGCATCCAGGCTGGCGAGAGCTTCAGCGAGCTGGCGAAGAAATACTCCGAAGACCCGGGTTCCAAGCTCAATGGCGGCGACCTCAACTGGGTCGACCCGGAATCGCTGGTGCCGGAGTTCCGCGAAGTGATGAACAACGCGCAGCAGAATCAGGTCACCAAGCCGTTCCGCTCGCCGTTCGGCTGGCACGTGCTGGAAGTCCTCGGCCGTCGCGCCACCGACAGCAGCGACAAGTTCCGCGAACAGCAGGCTGCCCAGACCCTTCGCGCACGCAAGTACGACGAAGAACTGCAGGCCTGGCTGCGGCAGATCCGCGACGAAGCCTACGTCGAGATCAAGCAGTAAGCGCGCGAGTCGCTCAAAAGAAACCCGGCCATGGCCGGGTTTCTTTTTGCCTGCATGAAGCTTCGTCGTAGAGTAGGCGCATCCGCGCCAACGTCCTGATTCGAGATCGCCTGATGAGCACTTCCCCGCTGTTTGCCCTGACCCCCGGCGAGCCTGCCGGTATCGGCCCTGACCTCTGCCTGCTGCTGGCCCGCGAGGCGCAGCCGCACCCGCTGGTCGCCGTCGCCAGCCGCGAGCTGCTGGCGGAGCGCGCCACCCTGCTGGGGCTGGACATCACCCTGCAGGAAGTCGGCCCCGGCCAGTGGCCGAGCGCACCTGCCGCCGCCGGTACCCTGTATGTCTGGGATACCCCGCTGGCCGCGCCGGTCGAGCCGGGCAAGCTGGACAAGGCCAACGCCGCCTATGTACTGGAAACCCTGACCCGTGCCGGCCAGGGCTGCCTCGATGGACACTTCGCCGGGATGATCACCGCGCCGGTGCACAAGGGCGTGATCAACGAGGCGGGTATCGCCTTCTCCGGCCACACCGAATTCCTCGCCGACCTGACCTCCACCGCCCAGGTCGTCATGATGCTGGCAACCCGAGGCCTGCGCGTTGCCCTGGTGACCACCCACCTGCCGCTGCGGCAGATCGCCGACGCCATCACCCCGGAGCGCCTGGAGCGCGTCACCCGCATCCTCCACGCCGACCTGCGCGACAAGTTCGGCCTGGCCAACCCGCGCATCCTGGTCTGCGGCCTTAACCCCCACGCTGGTGAAGGCGGCCACCTCGGCCACGAGGAAATCGACGTCATCGAGCCAACGCTTGAGCGCCTGCGCACCGAGGGTATGCAGCTGATCGGCCCGCTGCCGGCCGACACCCTGTTCACCCCCAAGCACCTGGACCACTGCGACGCGGTGCTCGCCATGTACCACGACCAGGGCCTGCCGGTGCTCAAGTACAAGGGTTTCGGCGCGGCGGTCAACGTCACCCTGGGCCTGCCGATCATCCGCACATCGGTGGACCACGGCACCGCCCTGGACCTGGCCGGCACCGGCCGGATCGACAGCGGCAGCCTGCAGGTTGCCCTGGAAACCGCCTACCAGATGGCCGAAGCCGGCGCCGCGCGCCGCTGAATCCCGTTGCTCCGTTCGGCCAGCGTTTCGTGCTGGCCGCGCGGGGCTGGTAAACTGACGGTTTTTCGTCCCCAGCTCGCAGCCTTGCGCTCCCAGCTGCTCCTCCGGAGCCCTCGATGTCCGAACTTTTCCAACACCGCGCCCGCAAACGCTTTGGCCAGAACTTCCTGCATGACGCCGGGGTGATTCACAAGATCCTGCGTGCCATCGCCGCCAAGGAAGGCCAGCACCTGCTGGAAATCGGCCCGGGCCAGGGCGCCCTGACCGAAGGCCTGGTGGACAGCGGCGCCAAGCTCGACGTGATCGAGCTGGACCTGGACCTGATCCCGCAACTGAAATGGCGCTTTGGCCTCAAACCCAACTTCAGCCTGCACCAAGGCGACGCCATGAAGTTCGACTTTTCCACGCTGGTCGCCTCCCCCGAGGACAAGCTGCGCGTGGTCGGCAACCTGCCCTACAACATTTCCACCCCGCTGATCTTCCACCTCCTGGATCATGCCTCGCTCATCCAGGACATGCATTTCATGCTGCAGAAGGAAGTGGTGGAGCGCTTGGCCGCCGAGCCGGGCAACGGCGACTGGGGCCGTCTGTCGATCATGGTGCAGTACTTCTGCCGCGTGGATTATCTCTTCACCGTCGGCCCCGGCGCATTCAACCCGCCGCCGAAAGTCGAATCGGCGATCGTGCGCCTGGTTCCCTATACCGAACTGCCACACCCAGCCAAGGACCATCGCCTGCTCGAACGCATCGTCCGCGAAGCCTTCAACCAGCGCCGCAAGACCTTGCGCAACACGCTGCGCGCGCTGATGAGCGTGGAAGAGATCGAGGCCGCCGGCGTCGACCCGACCCTGCGCCCCGAGCAGCTGGACGTGGCCGACTTCGTGCGCCTGGCCAATCGTCTTAGCGACCAGCCTGCGCAGGACACTTCCGCATGAGCGACCCGCGCTACAACGTCACCGTCAGCGTCACCACCCGCCATCTGCCCGAGCAGTCCCAGCCGGAGCAGCAGCGCTACGTATTCGCCTACACCGTGACCATCCACAACCAGGGCGAGCAGGCCGCCAAGCTGCTGACCCGCCATTGGGTCATCACCGACGGCAACGGTCACGTGCAGGAAGTGCGCGGCGCCGGCGTGGTCGGCGAAAAGCCGCTGATCGAACCGGGCGCCAGCCACACCTACACCAGCGGCACCGTACTGGCCACGCAAGTGGGCAGCATGCACGGCAGTTACCAGATGATCGCCGACGACGGCCATCACTTCGACGCCGAGATCCCGGTGTTCCGCCTTGCCGTGCCGGGAGCCCTGCACTGATGGCCACGTATGCCGTTGGCGACCTGCAAGGCTGCCTGGAACCCCTCAAGTGCCTGCTCGATCAGGTACGGTTCGACCCCGCGAAAGACAAGCTCTGGCTGGTCGGCGACCTGGTCAACCGTGGCCCGGCATCGCTGGAAACCCTGCGCTACCTCTACGCCATCCGCCAGTCGCTGGTCTGCGTGCTGGGCAACCATGACCTGCACCTGGTAGCCGTGGCCTACAACACCGAGCGCCTGAAGAAGAACGACACCCTGCGCGAGATCATCGAAGCGCCGGACAGCGCCGAGCTGATCGAATGGCTGCGCCAGCAGCAGCTGGTCTACCACGATGCCGAGCGTGACATCACCCTGGTGCACGCCGGCATTCCGCCGCAGTGGTCCATCGAGAAGTCCCTGCAGCGCGCTGCCGAAGTGGAAGCCGTGCTGCGCGACGACGAGCAACTGCCGCTGTTCCTCGACGGCATGTACGGCAACGAACCGGCCAAGTGGGACAAGAAGCTGCATGGCATCGAGCGCCTGCGGGTGATCACCAACTACTTCACGCGCATGCGTTTCTGCACCCCGGAAGGCAAGCTCGACCTGAAATCCAAGGAGGGCCTGGACACCGCCCCGCCCGGCTACGCCCCCTGGTTCAGCTACGCCGAACGCAAGGCCGCCGGACGCAAGGTCATCTTCGGCCACTGGGCGGCACTGGAAGGCCAGTGCGATGTGCCCGGCCTGTTCGCCCTGGACACCGGATGCGTCTGGGGCGGCAGCATGACCCTGCTGAACGTCGATACCTTCGAGCGCATCCACTGCGACTGCGCCAAGGAACACCCCTGATTCCAGCGGGGCCGAGCGCCCCGCGTCTTGCGAGGTACCCCACATGAGCGACTTCAAGCGCATCGCCCCCGACCTGGCCCAACAACTGCGCGAAGGTGGCGCCCAGGTCGTCGATATCCGCGACCCGCAGAGCTACGCCATGGGCCATATCACTGGCTCGCGGCACATCGACAACTACTCGGTGGCCGATTTCATCCGCGAAGCGGACATGGACGCACCGTTGGTCGTGGTCTGCTACCACGGCAACTCCAGCCAGAGCGCGGCCGCCTATTTCGTCCAGCAGGGCTTCTCCGAGGTGTACAGCCTCGACGGCGGCTTCGAACTGTGGCGCAGCGTCTATCCCGCGGATACCAGCGCGGGCGGCTCCGACTGAAAGCCCTTACGAAAGGGGCGGAATAACCCCCCAAAAAATCTGTAACTTCTCGCGCTTTCGCCCTTTACAGGTCTGAGAACGAACTATCCTTTCCCTCAGGCCATCCAAAACAGGGAGAGCCGGCACACCGGCTTCCGGGTAATCGGCAGTGACCATTTGGGGCGGATCAGGGCAGTGGCCAGGTTCCGTTGGAGTTCTGGGGGATTCTCGCCGGCATCACTGGCGGCCCGACCGCACCCGCACACGACCGATCCCGCGCCGGCTCCATGCATCGAGCGAGGAGACGTCATGAGCATTTTCAGTCACTTCCAGGAACGCTTCGAAGCGACCCGCCAAGAGGAATACTCCCTGCAGGAGTACCTGGATCTCTGCAAGCAGGACAAGACCGCCTACGCCACCGCTGCCGAACGGATACTGATGGCCATCGGTGAGCCCGAGCTACTGGACACCTCCGTCGATTCGCGCCTGTCGCGGATCTTCTCCAACAAGGTGATCCGCCGCTACCCGGCCTTTGCCGACTTCCATGGCATGGAAGAGTGCATCGACCAGATCGTCGCCTTCTTCCGTCACGCGGCCCAGGGCCTGGAAGAGAAGAAGCAGATCCTTTACCTCCTCGGCCCAGTGGGCGGTGGCAAGTCGTCCCTGGCCGAAAAGCTCAAGCAGCTGATGGAGCACGTGCCCTTCTACGCCATCAAGGGCTCGCCGGTGTTCGAATCGCCCTTGGGGCTGTTCAACCCCGATGAAGACGGCGCCATCCTCGAAGAGGACTATGGCATTCCCCGGCGCTACCTGCGCTCGGTGATGTCGCCCTGGGCGACCAAGCGCCTGAATGAATTCGGCGGCGACATCAGCCAGTTCCGCGTGGTCAAGCTGCACCCGTCGATCCTCAACCAGATCGCCATAGCCAAGACCGAGCCCGGGGATGAGAACAACCAGGACATCTCCGCGCTGGTCGGCAAGGTGGATATCCGCAAGCTGGAAGAGTTCCCGCAGAACGACGCCGACGCCTACAGCTACTCGGGAGCGCTGTGCCGGGCCAACCAGGGCCTGATGGAATTCGTCGAGATGTTCAAGGCACCGATCAAGGTCCTGCACCCCTTGCTCACCGCCACCCAGGAAGGCAACTACAACAGCACCGAAGGCCTAGGTTCCCTGCCCTATAGCGGCATCATCCTGGCCCACTCAAACGAATCCGAGTGGCACAGCTTCCGCAACAACAAGAACAACGAGGCCTTCATCGACCGGATCTACATCGTCAAGGTGCCGTACTGCCTGCGCGTCTCCGACGAGATCAAGATCTACGACAAGCTGCTGATCAACAGCTCGCTGGCGCACGCCCACTGCGCGCCGGACACCCTGAAGATGCTCTCGCAGTTCTCCGTACTGTCGCGCCTGAAGGAGCCGGAAAACTCCAACATCTATTCGAAGATGCGCGTCTACGACGGCGAGAACCTGAAGGACACCGATCCCAAGGCCAAGTCCATCCAGGAATACCGCGACACCGCCGGGGTCGACGAGGGCATGGCCGGGCTTTCCACCCGCTTCGCCTTCAAGATCCTGTCGAAAGTCTTCAACTTCGACCCGCATGAAATCGCGGCCAACCCGGTGCACCTGCTCTACGTGCTGGAACAGCAGATCGAACAGGAACAGTTCCCGCCGGAAACCCGCGAGCGCTACCTGCGCTTCCTGAAGGAATACCTGGCGCCGCGCTACGTCGAATTCATTGGCAAGGAAATCCAGACCGCGTACCTGGAGTCCTACAGCGAGTACGGCCAGAACATCTTCGACCGCTACGTGCTGTACGCCGACTTCTGGATCCAGGACCAGGAATACCGCGACCCGGAAACCGGGGAGATCCTCAACCGCGCCGCCCTCAACGAGGAACTGGAGAAGATCGAGAAACCCGCCGGCATCAGCAACCCGAAGGACTTCCGCAACGAAATCGTCAACTTCGTGCTGCGCGCCCGTGCCGGCAACAACGGCAAGAACCCCAGCTGGCTGTCGTACGAGAAGCTGCGCGTGGTGATCGAGAAGAAGATGTTCTCCAACACCGAGGACCTGCTGCCCGTCATCAGTTTCAATGCCAAGGCGAGCAAGGAGGATCAGCAGAAGCACAACGACTTCGTCAAACGCATGGTCGAGCGCGGTTACACCGAGAAGCAGGTGCGCCTGCTGTCGGAATGGTATCTGCGCGTTCGCAAGTCGCAGTAGTCTGCCATCGGCGCGGCGGTAATTCCGCCGCGCCGGTTGCCGTCGGGTCCGTGGCGGTAGCGCCGCTGCGCATCAGACCCTGAGGAGCATTCATGAGCTACGTCATCGACCGGCGTCTGAACGGCAAGAACAAGAGCACGGTGAATCGCCAGCGCTTCTTGCGGCGTTACCGTGAGCACATCAAGAAGGCGGTGGAAGAGGCGGTCAGCCGTCGTTCCATCACCGATATGGAACATGGCGAGCAGATCAGTATTCCCGGCCGCGATATCGACGAGCCGGTGCTGCACCATGGCCGTGGCGGCCGGCAGACGGTCGTCCACCCCGGCAACAAGGAGTTCACCTCCGGAGAGCACATTCCACGCCCTCAGGGCGGCGGCGGTGGACGCGGCGGCGGCAAGGCCAGCAACCAGGGCGACGGGATGGACGATTTCGTCTTCCAGATCACCCAGGAGGAGTTCCTCGACTTCATGTTCGAGGACCTGGAGCTGCCCAACCTGGTCAAGCGCCACCTTACCGGCAGCGACACCTTCAAGACCGTGCGCGCCGGCATCAGCAACGAAGGCAATCCGTCCCGCATCAACATCGTCCGCACCCTGCGCTCGGCCCACGCGCGGCGCATCGCGCTGTCCGGCTCGACCCGCAGCAAACTGCGCGCGGCGCTGGCCGAACTGGACCGTCTGAAACGCGAGGAGCCGGACAACCTGGGGGACATCCAGGCGCTGGAACTGGAAATCGCCAAGATGCGCGCGCGCATCGACCGCGTGCCGTTCCTCGACACCTTCGACCTCAAGTACAACCTGCTGATCAAGCAGCCCAACCCTACCTCCAAGGCCGTGATGTTCTGCCTGATGGACGTCTCCGGCTCCATGACCCAGGCCACCAAGGACATCGCCAAGCGCTTCTTCATCCTGCTCTACCTGTTCCTCAAGCGGAACTACGAGAAGATCGAAGTGGTGTTCATCCGCCACCACACCAGCGCCCGCGAAGTGGACGAGGAAGAGTTCTTCTATTCCCGCGAAACCGGCGGCACCATCGTCTCCAGCGCCCTGAAGCTGATGCAGGAGGTGATGGCCGAGCGTTACCCCACCAACGAGTGGAACATCTACGCCGCCCAAGCCTCGGATGGCGACAACTGGAACGATGATTCTCCGGTCTGCCGCGATATCCTGATGAAACAGATCATGCCGTTCGTGCAGTACTACACCTACGTCGAGATCACCCCGCGCGAGCACCAGGCGCTGTGGTTCGAGTACGAGAAGATCCGCGACAGCTTCGAAGACAGCTTCGCCCAGCAGCAGATCGTCTCCGCCTCGGACATCTATCCGGTGTTCCGCGAGCTGTTCCAGAGGAGGCTCGTCGCATGAGCAAGCGCCAGCCGATCGCTACCGGCTCGGAGTGGACCTTCGAGCTGATCCAGCAGTACGACCGCGAGATCAGTCGGCTCGCCGAGCGCTACGCGCTGGACACCTACCCCAACCAGATCGAGGTGATCACCGCCGAGCAGATGATGGACGCCTACGCCTCCGTCGGCATGCCCATCGGTTACAACCACTGGTCCTATGGGAAGCACTTCCTCAGCACGGAAAAGAACTACAAGCGCGGCCAGATGGGCCTCGCCTATGAGATCGTGATCAACTCCGATCCGTGCATCGCCTACCTGATGGAAGAGAACACCCAGTGCATGCAGGCGCTGGTGATCGCTCACGCCTGCTACGGGCACAACAGCTTCTTCAAGGGCAACTACCTGTTCCGCACCTGGACCGACGCCACCTCGATCATCGACTACCTGGTGTTCGCCAAGTCCTACATCAACAAGTGCGAGGAGCGTTACGGCATCGACGCCGTGGAAGACCTGCTGGACTCCTGCCACGCCCTCATGAACTACGGCGTGGACCGCTACAAGCGACCCTACCCGATCTCCGCCGAGGAAGAGCGGCAGCGCCAGAAGGAGCGCGAGGAACAGATCCAGCGCCAGGTGAATGATCTCTGGCGAACCATTCCCAAGGCCACCGGCAAGGACAAGGAGCAGGGGCTGGCCCGCTATCCCAGCGAGCCGCAGGAGAACATCCTCTACTTCATCGAGAAGAACGCCCCGCTGCTGGAACCCTGGCAGCGTGAAGTAGTGCGCATCGTGCGCAAGGTCGCGCAGTACTTCTACCCGCAGCGCCAGACCCAGGTGATGAACGAAGGCTGGGCGACCTTCTGGCACTACACCCTGATCAACGACCTGTACGACGAAGGCCTGGTCAGCGACGGCTTCATGATGGAGTTCCTGCAGTACCACACCAGCGTGGTCTACCAGCCCGGCTTCGACAGCCCCTACTACAGCGGCATCAACCCCTACGCCCTGGGCTTCGCCATGTACCGCGACATCCGCCGTATCTGCGAAAACCCCACCGAGGAAGACAAGCGCTGGTTCCCGGACTACGCCGGGAGCGACTGGCTGGCCACCCTGAAATTCGCCATGAAGAGTTTCAAGGACGAGAGCTTCGTCCTGCAGTTCCTCTCGCCCAAGGTGATTCGCGAGTTCAAGCTGTTCAGCATCCTCGACGACGACCAGAAGGACGACCTGCTGGTCGACGCCATCCACGACGACGACGGCTACCGCAAGATCCGCGAAACCCTGGCCGCGCAGTACAACCTCGGCAACCGCGAGCCGAATATCCAGATCTGGGACGTCGACCGCCGGGGCGACCGCTCGCTGACCCTGCGCCACCAGCAGCACGACCGCAAACCGCTGGGCGACTCCACCGATGACGTACTCAAGCACCTGCACCGCCTGTGGGGCTTCGACATCCACCTGGAAACCCTGCAGGGCGACAATCTGGTCAACACCTTCCACATGCCCCCAAAGGGTGAACGCGACGGCGAGGAGGGATACCCGCGGCTTGACCTGATCATCCCACCCATTTGATCGGTTGACCGGTGCATCCGGCCCCTTCCAGCATGGCGAGACTCCCCGTGGAGATCGCCATGCGCCTGTTCGCCATCCTGCTGCTCTGCCTCGCCGTCGCCACCTGCACCAACCAGGTGCCGCGCGCCCAGGTTTCCCATCCGGCCGATACGCGGCTGTCCAGCCTGCACGACTTTCAGCTGATGCCACCGGAGAACGCCGTCGACAGCCTGCCGTACCGTAACCGCTACCCACTGATCAACGCCCAGGTGCGCCAGGGCCTGATCGAGCGCGGCTACCGGGAAAGCGCCACGCCGCAGATCCGCGTCTACTACTGGCTGGCGCTGCAGGATGCGCCGCTGGAGTTCAAGGTCGACGTGCCGCCGCCCGACCCGCTCGGCCCCTACCTCGCCATCCACCGCCTCCGCGACGAGACCGGCACCTTGCGCCTGCGGCTGACCGATGCGCAGGAGCAGACACTCTGGGAGGGCACCGTCAGCACCGGCCTGAGCCCGGCCCATGCCAGCGCCACGCTGCTGCAGGACGCCATCGACGCTCTGCTGAAACAGGTTCCCGCAGCCACTCAGTGATATTGCGCCCGTAGGAGCAGCTGTCTTTTGGGCTCCCGCGTTCGCGGGAGTGACGGGAGAGGGATTCGCGCTCCTCTGCGTCATCCCCGCGAACGCGGGGACCCAGAATGCGGTAGGAGCGAGCTTGCTCGCGAACCGCCACCACACCGCTTGCCCCACCCGCGCCAAACCCCGAAGCTATCCCCCAGAACAGGAGACAGCTTCATGCAGATCTACAAGGTGGGCGGCGCCGTGCGCGACCGCCTGCTCGGCCAGCCCTTCAGCGACACCGACTGGGTCGTGGTCGGCGCCAGCGCCGACGAAATGCTCACCCAGGGCTACCGCCCGGTTGGCGCCGACTTCCCGGTATTCCTCCACCCGAAAACCGGCGAGGAGTACGCCCTGGCCCGCACCGAACGCAAGAGCGGACGCGGCTACGGCGGCTTCACCTTCTACGCCAGCCCCGACGTCACCCTGGAAGAAGACCTGATCCGCCGCGACCTGACCATCAACGCCATGGCCGAGGACGAACAGGGCGCCGTATTCGACCCCTACGGCGGCCAGCAGGACCTCCAGGCGCGACTGCTGCGCCACGTCTCCCCTGCCTTCGCCGAAGACCCACTGCGCGTGCTGCGCGTCGCCCGTTTCGCCGCCCGCTATGCGCCGCTAGGTTTTTCCGTGGCACCGGAAACCCTGGAATTGATGCGCGAGCTGTCCGAATCCGGCGAGCTGGAAGCGCTGACCGCCGAACGCAGCTGGAAGGAAATTTCCCGCGCCCTGATGGAGCCGCGCCCGGACGTATTCATCCAGGTCCTACGCGAGTGTGGCGCCCTGGCCGTGCTGATGCCGGAAGTCGACGCGCTGTTCGGCGTGCCGCAACCGCCACAACATCACCCGGAAGTGGATACCGGCGAACATGTGCTGGCCGTGCTGCGCGAATGCGCCAGGTACGAGCAGCCGCTGAGCGTGCGCTGGGCCTGCCTGGTGCATGACGTGGGCAAGGGCGAAACCCCCGAGCAAGAGTGGCCCAGGCACCACGCCCACGAACATCTCGGCCTGCCGCTGATCGACACGATCAATGCACGCTTCAAGGTTCCGCGTGAATGCCAGGAGCTGGCGCGGTTGGCGGGCGAGTACCACACCCACAGCCACCGCGCGCTGGAGCTACGACCAAGCACCATCCTGGAGCTGTTGCAGTCCTTCGACGTCTACCGCCGGCCGCAGCGCTTCGAGGAGTTTCTCGCCGCCAGCGAGATGGACGCCCGTGGCCGCCATGGGCTGGAAAATCGCGAATACCCGCAGGCGGAGTACCTGCGCGGGGCTGCGCAAGCGGCACGCGCGGTCGCGGTGCAGCCACTGCTGGAGAAGGGATACAAGGGCGCCGAACTGGGCGAAGCGCTCAAGCGCGAGCGCCTGACAGCCCTCAAGGCCTACAAGGAAAGCCACGCCGCCTGACAGCACCTCCGCCCAATCGTAGGAGCCGGCCATGCCCGCGATCGCGCCCATGGGGCGCTCCTACAGGGGATGACGAGCCCTTAGGGCGTATAACCGTTCGCGGTTATACGCCGATGCGCCAAAGTCAGGATTTGCGTAGGAGCGGACTCTGTCCGCGATAGGTTCGCATCGCGCCGAATAGCATCGCGGACGAAGTCCGCTCCCTACGGTTCGGTGCCCGGGAGAGACTCGAACTGGCGTCAAGCCGCCGGATGCGCCTCGAGCAGCGTCACCGGCGTCAGCTCCACACCACGCCACTGGAACGGCACCGGCCAGAGCTGCTGGTCGATCTGCGCCTCGGCCCACAGCTCGGCAAAGCTGCGCTGCACGCCCGGATGTTTCAGTTGCGGCGCCAACAGCGACAGCGGCCAGAGCACGAAGGCGTTCTTCAGTACTTCGGCGCGCGGCAGCGTCAGGCCGTCGAACTCGCCGTGCAGGTCGCCATACAGCAGGACATCGATATCCAGCGGCAGCCCCTTGCGCTCCGGCGCATAGCGGCCGTTGTCCGCCTCGATGTGCTTCAACCGCAGGCTCAGTTCCGCCAGCGGCAGATCGGTGCGCGCGACGATCACGAAGTTGTAGAAGGGACCGCTGCGAATGCCTACCGGCTCGCTCTCGAACACCGGCGAGCAGTGGATATCCTGGAGGAAGCCGTCCAGCGCCTCGAGCCCAGCGAGCAGATGGCGCTCGCGCTCGAAATTGCTGCCCAGTCCCAGGTAGACCGTTGTCAGCGGCATCCGCGTTCGATCTCCACACCCACGCCGATGGCCGCCGCGACGGCACCGGGCTTGGTGACTTTCAGGCGCAGCCACTGGATGCCGAACTCGGCCATCAGCAACTCGGCCAGGCGTTCGGCGAAGGTTTCCACCAGTTGGAAATGCGCGTCACGGGCAAACGCCATGACACGCTCGGAGAGCACGGCGTAGTCCAGGGCCTTGGCGATATCGTCGTCGGCCGCTGCCGGGCGGTTGTCCCAACCCAGCGTCAGGTCCAGGCGCAGGCACTGCCGGATACCCCGTTCCCAGTCGTAGACGCCGATCACGGTGTCCACTTCCAGCCCCTCGATGAAAACTCTGTCCACTGACTGCATGCTCCAAGGCGACACGACAATCGGCCGGCGCCCCGTTAGAATCGGAAACGACCTCGTCTCCGGTGGAAACCATGTTCTGGTTCTTGGCGATCCTCGCCTACCTGCTCGGATCACTGTCCTTCGCGGTACTTCTCAGTCGCCTGTTCGGCACCGCCGACCCGCGCGCCAGCGGCTCGGGCAATCCCGGCGCCACCAACATGCTGCGCCTCGCCGGCAAGAAGATCGCCATCCTCACCCTGCTCGGCGATCTCGCCAAGGGGTTGATTCCCGTCCTCGTCGCCCGCCTGATCGGCCTGAACGACATGGAGCAGGCCTGGGTCGGCCTTGCGGCGGTGATCGGTCACCTCTATCCGCTGTACTTCAACTTCCGGGGCGGCAAAGGCGTTGCCACTGCCGCCGGCATGCTGCTGGCGCTTTACCCGCCCGCCGCACTGCTCGCCGCGGTGGCCTGGCTGGTCACCTTCAAGCTCTCACGCACCAGCTCGCTCGCGTCCCTGGTCGCCACGCCGCTGACCCTGCCGCTGCTGGCCTGGCAGGAGCCTTCCGCGCTGCTGCCGATGACCGTGCTCACCGGCCTGATCGTCTGGCGTCATCGCAGCAACCTGCGCGATCTCATCGCAGGACGCGAACGTCACTTCTGATCCACCAGCTTCCTGTCCGGCAAACCGCGCTGCAAGCGAAAAAACGGCCCATGCCGCTCAGAGCATGGGCCGCGTCGTTTGCAGCGTCATTATTCAGACCGCCGGCAGCGACTCCATTGGCCAACGTGCCTGCACGCCAATCGAAGGCCCGTCCTTCTGCCCGGCCAACAACCGCTGGCAGCCAGCATAGGCGATCATCGCGCCGTTATCGGTGCAGAAGCGCGGACGTGCGTAGAACACCTGGCCCTTCATCTCACCGAGCATCTTTTCCAGATGCTGGCGCAGCGCCTGGTTGGCACTCACACCACCGGCGATCACCAGGCTCTTCAGGTGCGTCTGCTTGAGCGCGCGGCGGCACTTGATGGTCAGGGTTTCCACCACGGCGGTCTGGAATGCCAGGGAGATATCGCAGCGAGTCTGCTCGCTGTCATCACCTTCTGCGACGCAACGCTGCCAGGTATTCAGGGCGAAGGTCTTGAGGCCGCTGAAGCTGAAATCCAGGCCGGGCCGGTCGGTCATCGGCCGAGGGAAGACAAAGCGACCAGCGGTGCCGCTCTCGGCCAGGCGTGCGATCTCCGGGCCACCGGGATAGGCCAGGCCGAGCAGTTTGGCGGTCTTGTCGAAGGCTTCGCCAGCAGCGTCGTCCACGGACTCACCGAGCACCTGGTAACGGCCGATACCATCCACCCGCACCAGCTGGGTATGACCACCGGAGACCAACAAGGCGACGAACGGAAACTTCGGCGGCTGCTCTTCCAGCATCGGCGCCAGCAAGTGACCTTCCATATGGTGCACGCCGACGGCCGGTATGCCCCAGGCGAACGCCATGGCCTGGGCGCAGGACGCGCCGACCAGCAGCGCGCCCACCAGGCCGGGGCCGGCGGTGTAGGCGATGGCGTCAATGTTCTCGGCCGTGCAGCCGGACTCGTCCAGCACCTGGCGGATCAGCGGCAGCATGCGCTTGACGTGGTCACGGGAGGCCAGCTCAGGGACCACGCCGCCGTACACGCGGTGCAGGTCGATCTGGCTGAACAGCGCGTCGGCCAAAAGGCCCTTTTCGCTGTCGTAAAGTGCGACGCCGGTTTCGTCGCAGGAGGTTTCCAACCCCAGCACTAGCATGGGTTCGAGCCTTTACTCTGGGCAAATTTGAAGCCGCGCATCATAATCGGCGGCCTGGCTTCGGACCAGCGCTTTTCGATCGGAGGCTTTGCATTCCTCCGCTCGAAGGTTTAATATCCGCAACCCTTGAAAACCGCCGACTCCGAACAACCGTCAGGAGCGCGATAAATCCTCCGGTAATCATTGAAGGTACGACCTGGATGCCCGCCGTCAAAGTTAAAGAGAACGAACCCTTCGACGTAGCTCTGCGTCGTTTCAAGCGCTCCTGCGAAAAAGCAGGCGTACTGGCCGAAGTCCGTAGCCGCGAGTTCTACGAAAAGCCGACCGCCGAGCGCAAGCGCAAGGCCGCTGCCGCTGTTAAGCGTCACGCCAAGAAAGTGCAGCGCGAGCAGCGCCGCCGCGAGCGCCTGTACTGAGTTACAGCGCTACGTCGCACGCTTTCCGCATCGCCCGGCCCAGTCGCCGGGCGTGTGCCTGAAACAGGGCACAACTACTCCGATTCGCGTTCGCGGACTTCGGAGTTTTTTGCTTTTCAAGCCCCATACTTAGATTCAAGCTTCGCTCGC